>JBEKOI010000289.1:0-5103 GCA_049521915.1 Acidimicrobiales bacterium
AGCGCGGAGTTCGGCTTCTTCGGCGTATGGGTGTAGACGCGGGTGCACACGCCCCGGCGCTGCGGGGCTCCCCGAAGGGCCGGGGTCTTCGACTTGGTCGGCTTGGTGGCCCGGCCTTTGCGGACGAGCTGGGAGATCGTGGGCACGCGTTACCTCTACGTTGTGGACTGCGGGGATGCTTCAGGACTTCGTCAGGCGTTGCTTCAGCTGGCTGCGGGCGGGCAGGGCCTACCGTTCGGCGCGCAGCCGCAAAGAACTAATGCTACGGCATCCCTGCCTGCCGGGCAAGCGCGGGACGGCCGACCCAGCATACCCGGACGGCGACGGGGCCCCGCCCGGCCGGCCAGGCGGGCCGCCGGGGCCCCGGCCGGTCAGGCTCCGGCTTCCAAGGGACCGTCCGAGACGGCCGGCCCACCGATCCCGAATTCCGATGACTCGGCCGCGGGCTCGTCCGATGCCGGTACCGCGCCGAGCCAGCTGGCATCGATCTCCGAGCTGAAGCTCCCGAGGGAAGCGTCGCCACCGGTGTCCCGCAGCCAGGCGGCCAGGTCCTCGGTTCCGGCGTCGCCTTCCGACCCGAGCGCCCAGAAGGGCATGGCCTCGGCGCCGGGCATCTCCAGCTTGATGTCGCGGTACCGCTCCATGCCGGAGCCGGCGGGGATGAGCTTGCCGATGATGATGTTCTCCTTGAGACCGAACAGCTGATCCGACTTGCCCTCGATGGCGGCCTCGGTCAGCACACGGGTGGTCTCCTGGAACGATGCCGCCGACAGCCAGCTCTCGGTGGCCAGCGACGCCTTGGTGATCCCCATCAGTTCCGGCCGGCCCTCGGCAGGACGCTTGCCGTCCTGGACCAGCTGCCGGTTGACCTCGGCATACGAACGGCTGTCGACCCGCTCGCCGGGGAGGAAGGAGGCATCGCCGGGCTCGGCCACCAGCACCCGGCGGAGCATCTGGCGCACGATCAACTCGATGTGCTTGTCGTGGATCGAAACACCCTGGTCGCGGTAGACCTTCTGGACCTCTTCGACCAGGTACTGCTGTGTCTCGCGGATGCCCTTGACCTCGAGGAGCTCCTTCGGGTCCTTCGGGCCCTCGACCAGTGCGTCACCGGCGCCGACCTCCTGGCCGTCGACCACCTCGAGGTGGGCCCGCTGGGCCACCAGCATGGTGTGCTCCTCGCCGTCGTCGGCCACCACCGTGATGTGGCGGCCCGACTCGTCCTCGTCGACCCTGACCACACCGGAATGCCGGGCCAGGACCGCGGCACCCTTCGGCGTACGGGCCTCGAAGAGCTCGACGACGCGGGGCAGGCCGTGGGTGATGTCCTCGCCGACGATGCCGCCGGTGTGGAAGGTCCGCATGGTCAGCTGGGTCCCGGGCTCACCGATGGACTGGGCGGCGATGACGCCGACCGCCTCGCCGAGCTCGATCATCTCGCCGGTGGCCAGGGACTGGCCGTAGCAGGCGGCGCAGATACCCTGCTCGGCCTCACAGGTCAGCACCGATCGGGTCCGGATCCGGTCGACGGCCGGATCGTCGCGGAGCCGATTGACGATCTCCTCGGTGAGGACCGTGCCGGCCTCGATCTTCGACTTGTCCGACAGGGTGACGGCCTCGGCGCTGATCCTGCCGTTGACCCTCGTCTCGAGGTACGAACGGGTGCCGGCGCCGTCGGGCACGATGCCTTCGATCCAGATGCCACGGACCGAGCCGCAGTCGTCCTCGCGGACGATGAGCTCCTGGGCCACGTCGACCAGGCGCCGGGTGAGGTACCCGGAGTCGGCGGTGCGCAGGGCGGTGTCGGCCAGGCCCTTGCGGGCGCCGTGGGTCGAGATGAAGTACTCGAGGACCGACAGACCCTCGCGGAACGAGGACTTGATCGGCCTCGGGATCATCTCACCACGCGGGTTGGAGACCAGGCCCTTCATGCCCGCGATCTGGCGGATCTGCTGGCTGTTCCCGCGGGCACCCGAGTCGACCATCATGTCGATGGGATTGAACTTGATCGAGGACATGGTCTTCTCCATGGCCTTCCCGACCTCGGAGTTGGCCGAGGTCCAGATCTCGATCTCTTTCTGGCGACGCTCGTCATCGGTGATGATGCCCCGCTTGAACTGGGCTTCGGCCTTCTCCGCTTCCTTCTCGTAGCGGTCGAGGATGGCGCCCTTCTCCGGCGGGGTGACCACGTCACTGATAGAGATGGTCAGACCGGACTGGGCGCCGTAACGGAACCCGAGGTCCTTGATCCGGTCGAGGCTGGCCGCCACCTCCCGCTTGGGGAAGTTGGCTGCCACCTCCTCCACGATGGTCCCGATGGAGGTGTTGCGCTTGCCGACGATGTCGTTGATGTAGCGGTAGCCGTCGGGCAGGGCCGTGTTGAAGAACAGCCGCCCGGCGGTGGTGTCGATCTCCACCCGCTCGTCCTCGTCCACCCCGACCAGGTTGCCGTCGTCATCGACCTCGGCCCCGTTGGCCAGGGCGATCGACTTGGCCAGGTGCGAGCCGGCCTCGGGCCGGATGCTGATCTTGGCCTGGAGGTCGATGTCGCCGGCGTCGAACGCCGTCTCCACCTCGTAGGCGTGGCGGAAGACCCGACCCTCGCCCTTGGCCCCGTCGACCGGCAGGGTGACGTAGTAGATGCCGAAGACCATGTCCTGGGTGGGCACGGTGATCGGGCGCCCGGTGGCCGGGGACAGGATGTTGTTGGCCGAGAGCATCAGCACCCGGGCCTCGGCCTGGGCCTCGGCCGACAGGGGCAGGTGCACGGCCATCTGGTCGCCGTCGAAGTCGGCGTTGAACGCCGTGCACACCAGAGGGTGGACCTGGATGGCCTTCCCCTCCACCAGCACGGGCTCGAAGGCCTGGATGCCCAGACGGTGCAGGGTGGGGGCCCGGTTCAACAGGACCGGATGCTCCTTGATCACACCTTCGAGCACGTCCCACACCTGGGGACGGCGACGCTCGACCATACGCTTGGCCGACTTGATGTTCTGGGCGTACTCGGCGTCGACCAGCCGCTTCATGACGAAGGGCTTGAACAGCTCGAGGGCCATCAGCTTGGGCAGTCCGCACTGGTGGAGCTGGAGGGTCGGGCCGATCACGATGACCGAACGGCCCGAGTAGTCGACCCGCTTGCCCAGGAGGTTCTGGCGGAACCGGCCCTGCTTGCCCTTGAGCATGTCGGACAGGCTCTTCAGGGGCCGGTTGCCGGGCCCGGTGACCGGACGGCCACGACGGCCGTTGTCGAAGAGGGCGTCGACCGCCTCTTGCAGCATGCGCTTCTCGTTGTTGATGATGATCTCAGGGGCACCCAGGTCGAGCAGGCGCTTGAGCCGGTTGTTCCGGTTGATGACCCGGCGGTAGAGATCGTTGAGGTCGGAGGTGGCGAACCGTCCGCCGTCCAGCTGGACCATCGGCCGCAGGTCGGGGGGGATGACCGGGACCGAGTCGAGGATCATGGCCCGCGGGTCGTTGGCCCGGCGCCCGTTCTCGTCACGCCGGTTGAAGGCGGTGACGATCTTCAGCCGCTTGATGACCTTCTGGCGGCGCTGGGCCGAGAGGGGCTTGCGCCCGTCGGCCGCGTCGATCATCTCGCGCAGCTTCACCTCCTCGACGTCGAGGTCGATGCGGTCGATCAGCCGGGAGATGGTCTCGGCGCCCATTCCGCCCTCGAAGTAGTCCTCATAGCGGATGCGCAGCTCGCGCCAGAGCATCTCGTCCTCGAGGATCTTCCGGGAGTGGAGGCTCTTGAACTCGTCGAACGACCGCTGAGCCAGCTCGATCTCGCTCTGGTACCGCTCGCGGACACCGGCGATCTCCTTCTCGACGTTCCGCTGGCGGGCCTTGACCTCGGTGTCCTTGGCTCCGGACTTCTCGAGCTCGGCCAGCTCGCCCTCGAGCGCCTTGAAGCGACGGTCGATCTCGACGTCCCGCTTCTTCTCGATGTCGGCGATCTCCACCAGGAGCTCGGCCTCGAGGTCGGGCAGATCCTCGTGGCGCTTGGCCTCGTCGACCCAGGTGACCAGGTTGGCCGCGAAGTAGATGACCTTCTCGAGCTGCTTGGCCTTCAGTTCCTCGCGGGCTTCGGTGCCCATGAGGAGGTACGCCAACCAGCTCCGGGTGCCCCGGAGGTACCAGATGTGCACGACCGGTGCCGCCAGCTCGATGTGGCCCATGCGCTCGCGGCGGACCTTCGACCGGGTGACCTCGACCCCGCAGCGCTCGCAGATGATGCCCCGGAAGCGGACCCGCTTGTACTTCCCGCAGTAGCACTCCCAGTCCTTGGTGGGACCGAAGATCTTCTCGCAGAAGAGCCCGTCCTTTTCCGGCCGGAGCGTGCGGTAGTTGATGGTCTCGGGCTTCTTCACCTCGCCGTTGGACCACCCCCTGATCGAGTCGGCGGTCGCCAGTCCGATCCTCAACTGGTCGAAGTCATTGACATCTAGCATCAGAAGCCCCTTTCCGCGGCGCGGCGTGCGTCTTCCTCGTCCGACCCGCGTTCGGGCCGGCTGATGTCGATGCCGAGCTCCTCGGCCGTGCGGAACACGTCCTCGTCAAGCTCTCGCATCTCGATCTCTTCTCCGCTGGGTGCCAGGACTTCGACGTCGAGGCACAGCGACTGCATCTCTTTGATAAGCACCTTGAAACTTTCGGGTATCCCCGGTTCGGGGATGTTCTCGCCCTTCACGATGGCCTCGTAGACCTTCACCCGACCGAGGACGTCGTCCGACTTGATGGTCAGGAGCTCCTGGAGGGCATAGGCGGCCCCGAAGGCCTCGAGGGCCCACACCTCCATCTCGCCGAAGCGCTGTCCACCGAACTGGGCCTTCCCACCCAGAGGCTGCTGGGTGATCATGGAGTACGGGCCGGTCGACCGGGCGTGGATCTTGTCGTCCACCAGGTGGTGGAGTTTGAGGATGTACACGTAGCCGACCGAGATCGGGTTGTCGTACTTCTCTCCGGTCCGGCCGTTCCACAGCTCGCTCTTGCCGTCGTCGGCCACCTGCACGGCGCCGTCGACGCCGTCGGGGTTGAGCTTGCGGAAGATCTGCTGGATGGTCGGGTGCCGGCCGGCGTCGGCCTCCTCGTCCCAGTGGGCAC
>JBEKOI010000290.1:0-5056 GCA_049521915.1 Acidimicrobiales bacterium
GAGCGAACACGCTGGTGAGATCGAGAATGTGATTGCAGAGCCCTTCTGAATAACCGAATGGCTCCGATGTGAGGACCTGGCGAGCCCCCAACCGATCCGCACACCTTCTGACAGCGGCATTGATCTCGTCAAGCCGATTGAGTGCCTCCAGCAGGCCATTGAGAATGTCGAGTCGATCTTCGGCCTTTTGCCGATCGAATCTCCCATACCGCCGAACATTGTTCCAGTTGCGTCACCGCACCACGAAACACAGGTGCGACGACTGCCTCCAGCCGCCCGTTACCCACCGCGAAATCCAACAGGTGGCACCCAGCCGAACGTGCTGGACGCTCCCACTGCCCGAGGGCGACACTGGTACGCATGACGAAGCGACTGAGGGTGCTGGCGGCAACGGCGATCTGTGCCGGGCTGGCGGGTTGCGGCGGGAATGGACCTGGTGCTTCGTCTTCGGTGACCCCAACCACTGGGACTTGCGCAATGGTCACACCCTCCCAAAAGTGCCCTCCGGGTGAGCAGGTCACAGCAAAGAGCTTTCTCACCAATACGGCGTGGCAGCAGCAGTGGATCGTACCCCTACCGCCAAAGTAGGTGCGGGTGGTCAATTCGACGGACGAGATGACGAACTGTAGATGTGACCCCGAAGACCGGGACACCGAGAGCGTTGACGGTCCGCATGTGGGGTGCATGTAAGTTGTACGCGAAGAGAACGCTACGTCGCTCACTGTGCCGGGAGGAGACCGATGACGCTCGGACGGACCGTGGTAATGCCAGGGATGATCGAGGAGTACCGGGCCTTTTCGGGATTGCTCCGGAGCCTCTCCGCCGATGAGTGGCGCGCACCCAGTCGCTGTGAGGGATGGACTGCAGCCGATGTCGCCGGACATGTAGTCGGTCAGATCACCGACGTGAGCGTGCTCCGACTCGACGGGCTCGGCACACCGGAAGTAACCGATCGCCAGGTGCGTGAGCGGCGTGGTCGTGGGCCGAAGGATCTGGCCGATGAACTCGACGCCTCTACGGAATCCGCCGCCGCTTTGGCGGCTGCTTTCGACGACCAGGCGTGGGACGCTCCGGGTCCGCCCGGGACGCCGGGCACCCTCGGCCAGGGCCTGGAATCGCTGTGGTTCGACACCTTCCTGCATGCAGACGATATTCGGCAGGCGGTCGGCCGTTCGCCGGTACTGGGTGACGGCCTGCTTCCCTCGGTGTCGCACATCTCCCAGATCCTGACCGATCAGGAATGGCGTCCAGCCACGTTGCGCCTCGACGGGATCGCCGAGTTCCCCGTCTCTGGGGGAGGTCAGGCCATCTCCGGTGACCCGATGACCTTCATCCTGGTCTCGACCGGCCGGGCCGAGCCCAGCCTCATGGGGTTGGACGAGTCGGTGAACATTTACCGCTGAACCGGGTGCGCAATGGAGGAACCGAATCTTCGAATCGGGTCCCCTGGAACTCGGCTGACTCGGCAGTGACGGCCATCGTCCCAGTCCTGGTGTTCTTCCGTGCGTCCATCGCTGCCCTTGGAAGCTCTGACTGAAGCCACACCTGCCGGTAGGCGGAAGTTGCCATCGCCAAACTCTAGATCTCCACCCCACTGCGAACCCGCATGAGAACGCCCCCGATTGCCGGGAGCGAGTCGGCTATCGACCGTGGCTGACTGGCACCCCATAGGCACGACGGGCTTCGTCACACTGTGAGACCATGAGAGCTGCGGCAAAAGAGGAGCGTCATGGTGGTTTCCGGCGGCATGGGATGGAAAACTCCAGCTATCGCTGATGCGGTGCTGGGGGACAAGGTCAGGCACGCACACCCAATCGGCACCGTGGAGCTGACATGCCCAGCCTGCAGGGTGCCTCGGCAGATGAACTGCTACAGGTTCGCTGACGGCCCGTTTGGAACTCACAAGGCTCTGCATTTCCTTTGCCCAACCTGCGGTGGAACCTGGACCGTGGACAAGTCTGACAGCGAAAAGGTCCTGGCATCCATGAGAACAATCACTGACGGCGAGCAAGGGGTCTCGTAGGGAGTTTGGGTATCCCCGACCGATGCCGGCTTGATGGGGCAGATAGCAAAGGCGTCGGCTACCGTGCGAAGGTCACGAGAGGAGCCCACCGTGTACGCGATCGTTGCAAACGTCCGTGTTGAAGATCCCGAAGCCGCTCGTATCCTTTTGCCCGAGGCCAGGGAAGCTGTCGTGTCACGTGCCCCCGGCATCGTCGGCGGCTACTGGCTTGAACCGGTCAACGGGATCGGAACGTCGGTTCTCGTCTTCGAGACCAAGGAATACGCAGATCAGGCTGCCAAGTACCCGCTGCCTCCTCTGCCCGGTGTCACGTTGCTTGACCTGACAATCCGAGAGGTATTCGCCCACGTATGAGATCTCAGGCGGTGACCCCTACCGGCTTGGGGCTCCACCCGGCGAGATGGGTCGAAGCTATCCAGACGACCAAGGGTTGATGAGCTCAATTCCGACTTCGGCGAAGTCCCTTTCACTTCTTGTCGCCAGAAATGCGTTATTGGCCCGGCAGATCGCAGCGATCTGGGCGTCGTAGCCGCTGATCGGCGTCCCTTGACGATCGCGATGGTCCACGATCTCTGGGTAGACCGTGGCCGCAGCTACATCGAATGGGAGGACGTCGTCAGCAAACCGGCTGAACACATCCACCGCAGCTTCCCGTAGCGTGTCCTTCCGTCTGCCGCTGGGTAGCCGTTCGATGCCGCACAGAATTTCGGCCAGCGTGATTGCCGTGATTCGCAGCTCATGATGGCCTTGTTCCGACACCCATGCTCGAACTGCAGATGCGGGTTCGACCCGCATCAGCTCCGACACCACGTTGGTGTCAGAGCTGATCACGTTGTGAAATCGACAGCTCGTGGCGGTGCGGAACGGGGCGGGAGGTCGAGGTCAACACCACCGAGTTCACCAAATCGTGCCGCGAGTGCTTCAAAGAGCTCTTCTTCGTCCTCTGGCTCCCGAACCGCTTCGATGAGAATCGCCCGCATTTCGGCCTCCATCGACCGATCATGAGCAGCAGCCCGTACCTGCAGTCGCTCTCTCACGGTGTCGTCCAACTTCTGAATGCTCACTGCCGCCATCGTCCTCACCTCTGCTAGCAATGCGAGCACTTCCAATCACCAACCGTCCATGGGATCCCTGCTCGACAGGAACCGGGCTGCAGGTAGATGCCTGTAAATGGCAGTCTGGCGGCGAGTGGTGACGGTGAGCCAGCCTGTAGGCGGGACACGGTCCCAGATGGCCCCTGAGCTGACGTTTTGTAGCTCGGGGGACCCCTTCAGTCCTCAGAACGTCCTCAGTGAAATGGACAATTGCGGGTACTGACGGCGAGTGCGGGCAGGACGGATCGAATGCGATTGCAGGCCCGCGCTGGCCGCGGATCCTCGGGAGTCATTGAGATCCTTCGTCGACGCGGCGGTCCAACCGATGTGCAGTGCCCGTTCGCCGACTCAGTGTGGATTCGCGGCAGTGATCGAGCTGCCGTCAATCCGAATCCGTCACATGCGCCGGCACGCGCTGATCAGTCGTCAATGGCCGTGTTGGTGACTGCCACCCAACGGCACCCGGGGGCGTATGGATAAGTTCTCGGCGGATGTGATTGCACTTGGGCCCGGGGTAGCCGGCCATAGTGTTCTCCGATGGCTCGTGGTGGATTGCTCCGGAACCGTGACTTCCGACTGCTCTGGGGAGGGGAGACAATCAGCGAGCTGGGTAGTCAGGTGAGTCTCCTCGCCATCCCACTCGTCGCGGTGAACACTCTGGCTGCCACACCGTTTCAGATGGGAGCGCTGGCTGCGGTGTCCACAGCTGCATTCTTGGTTATCGGGCTGCCGGCCGGAGTCTGGGTCGATCGCCTTCGGCGGCGACGGGTCATGATCGCTTCAGACCTGGGACGCATCCTTGCTCTTGGATCGATACCGGTCGCCTATGCGCTCGGCGCCCTGCATCTCCCCCAGCTCTACATCGTTGCGCTGGCTTCGGGCGTCTTCACGGTGTTCTTCGACGTTGCCTACCAGTCGTACCTACCATCGCTCGTGGGCCGACAACATCTTGTCGAGGGCAACGCAAAGCTCACGGGTAGTCAGCAGGTCGCCCAAGTTGCCGGGCCGAGCCTTGCTGGAGGTCTCGTGCAAGCCGTCGGTGGACCATATGCAGTCGCGCTCGACGCGGCGAGTTTCCTCGTGTCTGCTGTAGCGGTCGGGGCCATCCGCACAGACGAACCGGTGCCAACGGTCCCCAAGGACGGACACCCAAGCCTTCGTCATGACATCGGTCAGGGCCTGCGGTTCGTCTTCGGCGACCGACTGCTGCGGGCGATCACCGCCACCACGGGAACGAGCAACTTCTTCAGCGGAATCCAAACCGCAGTCGAAGTCATCTTCCTGGTCAAAGTGGTCCACGCAAAACCGGTGGTCATCGGACTGCTCTTCGCCGCCGGCGGTGTGGGAGGGGTGTTCGCAGCCTTTCTGGCTTCGCCGATAGCCCGGTGGGTCGGCGGGGCGAGGGCCACGTTGATCAGCAGTTTCGCGGTAGCCGCGGGTTTGCTGATTCCTCTCGCCACTCCGGGGGCCGGCGTCCTCTTCTTTGGCGCCGGGTTGTTTCTCAGTTCGTTCGCTGTCGTCGTCTACAACATCAACCAAGTGAGCTTCCGGCAGCGATTGTGTCCGGACGGGATGCTCGGGCGCATGAATGCGACGATCCGGTTCGTGGTCTACGGGATACTCCCGATCGGGGCGATCGTCGGCGGGGCGATCGGCACGGCGATCGGATTACGACCAACATTGTGGGTCGCAGTGTCGGGCGAAGCCCTTGCTGGTATCTGGCTCCTCGCCTCACCTATTCGACACATGAAGGACTTCCCGGCCAATCGGTATGAGTGATACTGACCAAGGGGAGTTGAGAACCGACCAGCGAACCAGCCGAAGGCGCCCACGACCGCCGGGTGGGCGGCGGTTACTCGACCGGATAACTGCGATCACTGGAGGAGAGCGTTCGGCGAGCCGCAGTGTGTGGGACGATTCAACTCATGTCCATTGATCA
>JBEKOI010000291.1:0-6323 GCA_049521915.1 Acidimicrobiales bacterium
ACGAACCAATTGGAATCGAGTATTACTCTACTTGCCCCCGAAAGTTTCGGCTGCCGATCGCGAAGGACAGGCGATTACCGAATTGATTGCACGCTCAACTGGCGGTGTCAGGAATAATCCCAACGGCAAGAGGACCGGCGGAAGGCCTACATGGCCATCCCCTGCAGGACAATGATCGAAACCTGGGGGCAGCCATCGGGTTCCTTTGCGACAAGGTGAGCGAGAGCCGAGGAGCCGAGCATCGTTCGTACACTCTCAGGGATGGTGGTCATGTCTAAGGATATCGAGATAGTTGCTTTGGGCTCGCCCACATCCTCAAGGCTTGGTCCCGTGGATGCCAGCCCAGTAACAACACTTGCGGGATACCCCTAAACTTCGAAGTCCGGAGTTGCCAATGGAGCCTTGACCTGCCATTTTCGGAGGTTACGACCGGACCAGAAATAGCCTCTGAGCTGGTGGGCCGTGCGAGTCTCGATCTCGCCACCTTGGGATTAAAAGTTAGAGCTGGTCGATCTCAGGGCTCGCTGTCGTTTGCCAGTCTTAAGGGACCACCTCGTTGCCAGAAGCATGGGACCACTTCGCGTCCGCTTCGACCGGCCATGACGATGATCTCGGAGGGGACCCTCGGTGTCAAGCACGTCGAGGCTGACGGGTTGTCCTCGAAGGCTCCGGCTCGAGGATCGGCTTCTCGTTCTGGCGATAGGACTCGCCTTCGATGACGAGCTCCCAAGCTGCGCTCTTGAGCCGATCGACGGCTGACTGAGCGAGCAGCGGATCGGCCATCGTGGCCAGCCATTCGCTCGGGTCACGGTTCGACGTCAGCACGGTGGCCTTGGAGCGGTGACGCTCCACGCAGAGCTCGTAGATGTCAGTCGTGTCCAGCATGTCGAGCGGCTGCAGGGCGAAGTCATCGATCACGAGCAGGTCGATGCCGATGAGCTTGCGCATCTCCTGGTCGTAGCTGGCATCGAGGCGGGCCGCTCTCAGCCGCTTGTGCAGGCGTTCGTGTCGCTCGAAGTGCACGCTGATGCGCCGCCGACAGGCAATGTGCCCGAGGGCGGTGGCCATGAAGGTCTTGCCCACCCCGACCGGGCCCATGATGAACGCATTGCGGGCTTGCTCGACAAAGCGCATGGAGACCAGCTCGGACCAGATGGCGCGGTCATAGGTGATCTTGGCCTCTTCGTCCCAGGCTTCGAGCACCATGTGGGGGTCGAGTTTGGCTGCCCGGGCCCGCACTCCCGCCGAGGCGGCGTCGCGGCGTTGCACCTCGTCGCTGAAGAGCTGTTCGAGGAATTCGGTGTGGGTGAGCTCGTGGCTGCGGGCCAGGGCCAGGCGGTCGGGAAGTGTGGTCAGGAGCTGGCCGAGCTTGAGCCGGCGCATGAGGACCTTGAGCTCGGGCGAGACCGAAGGGGTGGGCTGGCTTCGTCCCGCCTCGGTGGCGCTGGCGAACTCGGAGGGATCCCGGGCGAAGCGGCCCTGGATCACGACGGGCTCGGGTCGCACATCGGTGGCGACCTCTTCTCGGGCCCGCTCCAACATGCGCGAGACGAGGTTCACGTCGACGGCCTCGGCCTCGAGGGCCCGAGCGCAGGCCAGCTCCACTCGTTCGGGACCCCACTTCTTGACCAAACCCAGCAATCGGTAGACCTGGCGCATCTTCGTCCAGGGCAATGGCGTGTCCAAGATGGCGGCGGCAAAGACACCGATGGCCTCTCCGTGATCGGCCGCCATGCGCCCGAGGCGCTCGACGTCACGGGTGGCGTAGATCTCCTTTCCGCTGGGCATGTCGGCCGGGTCGGTGCTCTTCCCACCTGGGGGTTTGCGGGCATGAACCTTGACCAGCTCGCCTTTCAGGTACATCTTGACCGTGGTCGAGTCCCGCCTGGCCCGCAACGTCTTTCCGACCAGGTGGTGCGGCACCGAGTAGATGGCCTTGTCCACTTCAACGTGAAAGTCCCGGTGCACCTTGGGATCGGACCAGGTGGGCGTGTCGAAGGGGGCACAGGGCAATGGCAGGAGCAGCGGGAGCTCTTCGAGGCGGAAGGCTTCGATGGGCCGGCACTGGGTGGTGCCGTGGATGCGCATCCCGGCCGTGGTGGCACACCAGGTCTCCGCCCGCACCCGGCAGTCGGCCAGGTCGACGAACTCCTCCCCGGCGAAGAAGTTGTGCTGCACATAGTGGACAACCCGTTCGACCCGTGGCTTGTCGGTGGGGGTGGCTACCCGAGCGGCGTCGATGACGAAGCCACGGGACTGGGCGTATTCCATGAAGGCGTCGTTGATCCGCGGCCCGGTATCCTCGGCCGTGATGACGATTGACTTCATGTTGTCGGGGATGACCACGGGGAAGACGCCACCGAAATAGCCCCAGGCGGCCTCGAACCCCCTGATCACCTCTTCTGTGGTCTGTGAGAAGGTCGGCCACACGAACTGGTGGCGGCTGAAGCACGCCGTGAAGATCAGCCCTTGGCACACCCGCCGGCGGTCCCCGTCGGCCACGAGGCCCAGGCGTCCGAAGTCGACCTGGCACTCTTGGGCCGGCGGCGGGTCGCTGACCCGGACTGTGACGCGGCGCCTTCCCGCCCCGCACCGCTCGACGGCAAAGCGGGCCACCGTCCGGGGTGGGACCTCCACCCCACGGCGGGCGAGGAGGATCCCGATCTTGGTGACGGTCAGATCCTGCTTCAGCCACTCATTGATGTGGGCTTCTTCGGCCACCAACCTGCGCCAGGCCTCACCATGACCGTCGGGGCGGTGGGGGCGGACCCGCTCGACCACCTGGCCGATCAGCTCCTCACTCAGCTGTTCCTCGCCGCCGGAGCGGTCAACTCCGAGCTCGACGGCAGCAGCGATATAGCGCCTGACCGTCTTTCGATCCACGCCGACGCCGTTGGCAATGGGGCGCTCGCCCTCACCCTTCAGCCAGCGCCGCAGCGCCTCTTTGATCTGGACCACCGATACCTCCCGAAACGCCATGGGGCCTCCTCGCCAGCGGCTTGAAAGGCCCAGCCGAATGTCTTTTCGGCCGGCGTCGGTGGATCCTCAGGGTGGTCCCATAACTGGCAAAGAGGGTGGTCCCATGTCACTGGCAAAACCAGCGATCAACTGGTCCCATGTGGCTGGCAAACGACAGGCGTTGTCCGCCGACAGACTTGGTCCGTGCTCGGTGCCCGCTAACTGCCGATGATCGGCACTTCCATGGCAGTGCCTAAAGCTACGAGCGACCCCAGATGCGGGCAGTTCTGATCGCTCGCACACTGAGGGGAACAAATTGGGTCGCTCCGGACATTATGGAGTGTGAGGCGTAACAAGGCCATCCGGTCAGCTTCTGGGGTTCAGTCGCCAGAGAACCTGTTCAGCCAGCTTTTCGACCAGCACGCTCAGGCTGTCTATGCGTTCTGTGCCCGTCGAGTGGGCGACCTGACCCTGGCTGAAGATCTCACGAGCATCACCTTCTTGGAAGCGTGGCGGCATCGAGCCCGGATGCCATCGGAACAGGATGGTGGTGGCCTCCCCTGGCTCCTCGGCGTCGCGAACAACGTCGTGCGCAACGACAGGCGTGGTCAGCGCCGATACCGGGCCGTCTTGAATCGGCTTCCTAGCCTGTCCGTCGCCCCGCCGGCAGAAGATCAGGCTGTGGCTCGTGCTGTGACGGAAAGCCGGCTGCGAGACGCCCTCGTGGCCATTTCGGCGCTCTCCGAACAGGAGCAGGAGGTGGTCATGTTGGTCTTGTGGAGTGGTCTGTCGTACGACGAAGCGGCCACAGCGCTGGAGATACCGCTCGGCACCGTGCAATCGCGCCTCTCACGCGCGCGGGCCAAACTCCAAATCGCTCTTGATGAAACCCCTGCTGACACCACTCACCCCGTCCCGAAGGAGTCCGTATGATCGACTTGAAGCCCGCACCCGTGCCCGAGCTCAGCGAGCAGTGGATCGGTTCGCACCGATCGGCGCTCCTCGAGGCTATCGGTGAGGAGCACCACCAGCGACCCGCGAAGTGGGTGGTGCTCGGCAGTGCGACCGTTGCGGCGGCGGCCTCGGTATCCGCGCTTCTCCTTGCTGGAGGAAGCGGTCAAGTCCCCACCACCCATGTCGGTCATAAGACCCAGGCCGCATTCCTCGGCTGGTCGGCATCCCCGACGAAACCGGCCATCGGACAGCTGACTGCAGCCGATACCTCCTGCCGATTGTCTTTGGTGCAGCTCCCTCCCATCAACAAGGGCACCGTTGGCGTGTCGCTCGTTCCGGAGCTGAACGATGTACGAGGTCCCTTCACGGTCACCGTGTTCGGCAACGGCACACAGAACGAGGCGCTGTGCGTGTCCACTTCAAAAGCCTCGTCAGCGATTCGTTGGTTTGCTACCTCAGGTACGTCCCCAAGCCCAGGCACGATCACCGATGACCAAGTCAGCTACGGGGCCAGGGATGGCCAGCCCTACACGCTGGTCGTCGGCCGGATCGGGACCGGCGTGACTGGCGTGACGCTGTCGTTGGAGAACGGGGACAATGTGACGACCACGAGTGGGAACGGCCTCTTTGTTGCCTGGTGGCCCGGAAGTCAGCGCATCACGTCCGCAACCATCGCGACGGCTTCCGGTGCTTCGACTCAGCCGTCGAACCTGGCCGGGCCCGGAAACGGTAATTCCACGGTGTGTCTCCATCACGGCTGCGGCCGGTAGCTACAGCCATTGGCCAGTAGGGGTGCCCCCGATCGCTGCCGGATAGGCGCCCAGCCGGCACCGTCTCTACCCCAGCATCCGATGGTTGAGTCCCAGCAAACTTTCGGCTGGTCAGCCATACTCGGAGCCGTGCGACGGAGTTTCGTGCTGGTGATCATGGCGGTAAGCATCTGTGCCGAGTTGGCTGGCTGTTCGGCGAGTGCGTCTGGGTCCTCAGCGGGGAACGCCCCTGTCATCGCCTCTGGACACGGAACAGCAACTGTGACTTGGCGACCGGCACAAGGCGGTAGTTCTTCTCCCGGGAATCCACCACAGTCCTTCACGGGAATGATCGCTGGACACCAGTTGATTGGGGTGGCAACGACCCCGCTAACGTCCAGCTCCTCGAAGGGATCGGTCAACCCCTTGACGTCGTCGGGCAAGATCGAAGTGTTCAAGTACGTGGGGAAGTTGGCCGGCCTCGCCTACAGCATCGGCTTGTACTTGAAGGCCCCGATCTCCCTGTCGAGTGGGTCATTTGAGGCGAAGGGTACGTTCGACGGGCTCGCCGTCAATGCAATCGTCGTCCCGACGACAACGGGATCATCCAAAGCCGGGTCCATACAAGGAACGTTCCACGGATCCATCGGCCAGTGGAAGGTGTCAGGGACCATCTCCGGGCCAACCGGGAACACCGACAGAAAGACGGCCAGGGCGACTTATACGGTGACAAGGTAAATGGGATGACTTCATCCGCCCGGATCCACTAGCACCCGAATCCCGTTGAAGATCGCTACGGACCCAGAACACCGGCTGAGGGTCGAGGTTATTTCCGCTCAGATTCGGTCGGTGCTCGCGTTCCGCGAGCTGCCACACTCCAGCACATCGAGGCCGCTGACTCAGCCGATCCACTCCCGACAAACCTGGGGCGTTATTGCAGGTCGGTAGCGGACATCTCGATTACCCGAGCAGGGTAATGCACCGATCCGATCGAGATGAAATAGTGGGCGGTCGAGGGAGACCGGAGGACTGCCGCAATGCCTGATGATCGAAGCCGCGCCATGGACCACATTGTGGTCGTCCTGTTCGAACCGCTCCTCGGACAACGTACTCGGCCATCTCTACGGGCCTGATGATGGGAAGACCTTCGAGGGCGTGATCGGCAAAGACCTCTCGAACCCGATTCCCGAGTGGGCTGAACATGGCGCTGACCGCAAGGTGGTGCCCTATACGGTCGCGACCGATATGGACAGCCCCAACCCTGACTCCGGGGAGGAGTACCCCCCATACCAATACCCAGCTCTACAACATCCTGAGCGAGGAGAACCGCTTCAAGCTGGGTGAGGACATCAAGGCCCCCTGGAACGCTCCCAAGCCCGGCCAGAAGCCGACCATGGACGGCTACGTCACCGACTACATCAGCGCCTTCACTGCCGAGATGGGTCGACTATGACAGACCATCGGTCCTTCGCCAAAATGACGAGGGACCGATGGTCTGACGATACATTGTGGCCCCTTTGACGCGAAAAGCCTCGCAGAGAGGTGCTAATGACCTAGAAGGTCGCCCTCGTTCCGGGAGCGAGTTTGAGCTCTGCACCTACGCAGACATAGGCCGTAAAGGTCTCACCCTTCTTGGTGTAGGTCGAGGTGCCACCGGTAATC
>JBEKOI010000292.1:0-5002 GCA_049521915.1 Acidimicrobiales bacterium
ACGCGGCTGCAGCTTTGCTGGTCTGCGAAACTGCTTTTCTCGTGACTGCGGGCATTCCTACGTTCTCGTCGAGTCCGTCGCCGCTGAAGCCAACGCCTGACGACATCGCGCTTCGCCACGCCATCGGGTCTTCAACCGTAGGTCTAGGAATGTCCTGCACTCACACCCAGACGCTGGGAATCGTCCTCAACGTCAATGTGGCCTTTCAGATTCAGGAATTTGGGGCCTATGACCCGACGGTTCCGTACGATTACGTGACGGCGTGGGCCTCTGTCACGGGGCAGCGCACCCCCGGTTCAGCAAGCGGTCCGGTGGTCCACCCATGGAGCAATGTCTTCTGCCCAAAGGTGGCCACAGCCAGCGCGGCCCGGACGTTCGGTGTCGGGTTCGTCCTGGAGCACCTGGGGTCGCCTGGCCCGCGGGGTGCTGTGTTCGACAAACGGATAGGGAACGAGAACCTCTATCGGATCCCGGACGTGGCGGCGGCGACGTTGACTCGACTGCCGCCGAGCGGGCATCTACCGGCGGACAGCGTCAAGGGCACGCCCGTCTCCGTCACCCATCCAGATCCCGCTTCGTGGAGAGTTGTGACCCATGCCGCCACTCCTCAGGTCCTCCGGCTGCACCTCACTGATTTGCCGGGATGGCACGGCACCATCGACGGCCGACCACTGCCTCTGACCACATATGAAGGCATCATGCTCCAGGCAGGGATCCCACCCGGTCGGCACATCATCGAGTTGACCTACTGGCCCGATGCATTCAGCGTTGGGATCATTCTGGCGGTGGTTACAGCGGTCGTCCTCGCATCTGGGGTAGCCACAGAGAGCGTGCGGCGTCGGAAGAGGAGCGGCAGCTCGAGCACCGACCTTGCTTCGTCGGGATGACGACCCAGGTGTGACGGTGGTTTCGGGGATCAGTCTGCCGTTCCCTTTTGCAATCATGCAGGCGACCGGTACGTAAACAGCTTGCCCGGGGCGTCGACCGCCGACAACCACCTGCGGGCTGCAACGACGGCGAATGCGGCCACCGGGGCATGGGGTCGAGCCAGAGTGAAGCACCGACCGGTCCGCCGTTCTCACCCGGCTGCTCTCATCTGCTCCTTTTCGATCAGATCCGGCGTGCATTAGCGTCGCGGGCACCATGGGTCTGTTCACCGACCGCAAGGTCAACAGGTACTTGAAAGGCGTCGAGCGTGCTGCCTGGTCGGCAGCTCAGGCACAGCCGAAGGGTTCACCAGAGTCGGCGTTCTACGTCGGAATTGTGTCGGCAGCCAGGCAACGCCTGGGCACCGAGCCCAAGCCGACCGACAGGCAGACGTGGTTGTATTCCGTGCTCCCCTCGATGGCACACGGCTGGGTGTTCGCGACTGAGCAAATCGCTCGCAACACAGAGGAGCGGGATCCAACCTTTCAGTTTGTCCTGCCCCTGCCACCGGAGACGAAGCTCTACAACCACGGGACCCTGCGCACCTCCAGAACCATCTGGCACGCCTGTGTCGACGATTTGGAGTATGCGTTGCGTCTGCTTGGGCAGGCTCCGTCAAATTCCAGAAAGCGGGATGAGGCGATCACGCGACTCGACAATGCCCGCGAGGGATTCGCTCATCTTTGGCCCCGAATGAGTTGGAGAGATTCCACGTTCGGGCGTTCGCTTGTGGCTCAGTGCCAGCACGTCATCCTCACCATCACGACGGACGACCCGGCCCGGATGCAACAAGAAAGGGACAGAGCTGCATCGTTGTTGGCGACGGCGAAGGGATTTTCGCCCACTTGGAGTTGGTCGGTGGATAACGAATACTGACATCCGGGTGGCCAACGTCCCGATTCTGGCCTGGCCGTATTCGGTACCTCCGCACATTGTCGGGTTGAATCGACGTGGGAGCGACTGGCGCACGCTCACTCGGACCTGCAGATCACGAGAACTCCGGGTGCAGGATCTGAATTTCGACATCTGTTCCCGGGCAGAAAGGATCGGGATGGGCCGGTCGATGGAGCGCTCGCAGGGACCTGCCACCTGCCTTGTGCACGCTCACGCTAGCGTTTTCGCATGGGGGTGCAACTGATCCGTGATTCCTGTCCCGTTGGATCTGGCGGCAGCCGGATGGCACCCAGTGCTCAGGAACTGAACCAACGTCCGAGCTACGGAACGCTCGCCTGTTCCGTCGAACGTCGGACGGGCCTCAGCTGCGAGATCCTCGGTCGTTGACTCATGGCAGTCGATCTGGAGCACCACATCTACGATGAACCGGCTGACGGTCGCAGCATTGGCACGGCCAGATGACCATCACCCACCCGTCCGTCACCGAGGAACAAGTGAAGGTTGAAGCGGCCCCGAAGATGACGACCCGCTACCGAGTGATCGTCATCTGCACGTTCTTGATCCTTTGCGCGGAATGGACCGCGATGCTGGAACTCATCCGTAGTCACGGCGCCATCATCTCCGGTGACGAATCCCATTATCTGGTCGGCGCCGTCTCGATCGGGCGGTTTCGGACCCTCAACATGAACCCCGGGTACAACTTCGCCGTCGAGCACCACATCATCTTCCCTTGGGTGGCCCGACCCGGTCCTCACCTCGCCGCGGCTATCGGGCAGGCCCATCTCAGCCACGGGCTCTACTTTCTCACGCACGCCACCGGCTTGTCGGCGCTGCTGGCCATCCCCATGCTGGCTGGAACGCGTGCGGCCGAATACGCCCTGATCGCCGTCCTTGCTGCCCTCGCCGTGGGTCTGATGCACCTTGTGGGGGAGCTCAGTGGCATCCGGTCACCGTGGCGGATCGCCATCGCCGGTCTGTTCCTCACCCCGGCGCTGGCCCTGGCGGCCACACAGGTCTATCCAGATCTCATCAGTGGCCTGGTCATCGCCATCATCGTGATCATCATTGCCGGCATCGAGGCCAAGCGGAGTTGCACCGGGCCTCAGCTCCTGGCTGCAGCCCTGCTGTTCGTGGTTCTGCCGTGGCTCGATCAGAAGAACGTGCTGCTGCTCCTGCCCCTTCTGGTCGCATTTGTGATTGTTTCGGTGCGGGCTGAATTGCCGCGTAGGCAACTCGGTTGTGTCGTCATCCCCGCTGCCGTCGGTCTGGGCGGACTCCTGGCGCTGAATCTGTATTCGTTCGGGAACCTCCTGGGCAACCCGCAACCGATCTCCCTGGCCGGCGTCGACACGCTGACCCGGTCGATCGCGCTGCTGTTCGACCGCCGTCAAGGTTTGTTCGTCCAGATGCCGGCCGCCGTGCTCGGCTTCGCGGGTCTTTGGGCCATGAGGCACCGATTTCCGGTCGCGGTCACCACCTCGGCGGCTGTCATCGTGCTCACGGTCTACGGAAATTCGACCCAAGAGATCAGTTTCGGCGGTGGAAGTCTGGTTGGAAGATTCCAATGGCCGACCTTGCCGCTGCTCGTTGCTTTCGCCGGTTTCTACCTGCTGGAGTTGCGGCTGCTCCGGAAGCGCGCGGTCGCCATCCCGGCTCTGGTCCTCGGCGTGATTTCGGTCGTCGAGTTCATTCCCATCTTGCGAAACGAGCACGTCCTTTACAACCAGATAGGTTGGGATCCGATTACCTACACCGGTTGGTGGGGTGGACTGGACCCTTCTCCGGTGCTCGGATACATAGGGGGCGTAAAGCTCACCGACATCGTTCCTGTCGCAACGCGCCTGACCGGTATCGCCGGATCGATTGGCAGCACCGATCCGTGGTCCAGTCCGCGAGTCCTGTGGGGACTCTCGTGCGAGGTGCTGGTGTGTGCTACCGGCGCTTACCTCCTGATCCGACTGCTGGCCCGTCCCCTACGCGTGAACCTTCTGCTCCTCGGAGCCGCAGTGGCCGCCATTGTCCTCACCCTGGCCATGACCCTGTCCACGGCCGTCCTGTTGCCAGCTCCAGTCAGGTTCCAAGCGGCAAGCTTTGCCATCTCTCACGGAACCCAGCATGGGACGACCGTCGTCGTCACCGGGGTCAACCAGCACGGTCCCGTGATCGAAGGTCCCTCGTGGCATGTCCCGCCCGGTCGTTACTCGACGACGATCAGCTATCAGCTCACTGATCTCGAGCCCAACGCGGCCTCGGCCAGGGTTCTCCTGGTGACCCACCCGCCGGCCGCCGGGATTGTCATCCTGAACCAGTCGAGCCTCCAGCCTGGTCGCGCCGGCCTGAGCCTGCCGTTCACGGTCCACACCCCGGGAAGTCTGGTCATCCGAATCTTGTGGAGCGGCTCCCGCACGCTGACCATCAAGAGCATCGTAGTGACGAAGCTCATTTCCGGATGACGGTGGGACTTCAGGGGCGCTCGACTCAGTCCGTCACCCGCACGGCGAGTTGGGCCGGGGAGTCGGACGCAGGAGGGATCCATTGGGATCCCTCCTGAACGACAGCCGGATTCCAGTAATAATCTCCGGGCACGTCAGGGCTATGGACGAGGATGCGGGCGACAAGCTTGTCGCCGGAAGCGACGTCGCGGGGGAGGGGAGTGCGGACTCCCTCCCAGACCCGGGGCTCTCCGTCCTCGCTCATCCAGTGATAGGACAGATGGATGGGGAAGGGGCCTCCGTTGCTGCACCAGGTTTCGGCCCCGCAGTTGCCGATCTCAACCGCAAACGTCGTCGCGGACAACGCGGGGACGACCGCAAGACCAGGTTCGCACAGAGCCACCGACGCGAGGGGATCCGTCAGAAGAGCAGTCTGAGGCGTGGAACCCGCCTGCTTGCGAAGCTCCTCGATCTGGAACTCGCGAACAGAGATGGTGTAGTCGCGCCGCAACCGGTCCAACGCCGAGTCCAGTGCGACCTCACTCTTCAGGGCCGCCGTCGTGCCCTCCAGCTTGCGCCGGATGCGGCCGAGCCCGGCTTCGAATGAGGGAAACCGCTCGAATGTCTTGCTGCTCGGCGGTTGGGTGTACCGGGACGTCGTCTGGGGGACCCGATGGAAGGGGAATTGCTGCGACAGCCGCATGTAGAAATCCCAGTCGTCGAGTACCCGCGTGAACCGCTCGTCGAAT
>JBEKOI010000293.1:0-4998 GCA_049521915.1 Acidimicrobiales bacterium
CCTGGCGGCCGACGGATCGTTCTCCACCACCTCGACCCAGACCGGGGTCGTCGGGCCCGACAACTATCCGGCCACGTTCACCATCACCTTCCAGGGCCACTTCCACGGGGTGAACGCCAGCGGCGCGGCGCGGGCGGCCGGTTCGGTCCTCGAGACGGCGACGTACACCAACGGGACCACCTACAGCTGCACTTCCAACAAGCAGTCGTGGTCGGTGGCGTGGACCGGTTCGTGAGTCCAGCCTGATCGCGCTATCACCTATGGGTTCCGGTTGAACCAGGGCTGACCGCCCAGGCTCCAGACCGACACATCGGTGACGCCCATGGTCTCGACCACCTCCAGCTTGTCGTTCAGCGCAGTGGCGTCGACGTAGTCGTAGCGCGTCTTCCCTGAGGTCCATCGGATCTCCCCGGAGAAAGGGTCTCGGAGCGCGTCGACGGCCGCGGCGGTTGTCGGGAATCCCGGCTCCTTCTCCATCGTCACGTAGGCCACGTTGTCCGTTATGTCGGCGATCTGGCTGCAGGTGGCGGTGAAATACCCGTAGGCGGGTATGCCGATGGTGAGACTGCTCAGAGGAACTTGGCTTCTGGCGTAGGAGGTCACCGCCTTCAACCAGTGATAGGGGGTGATGGGAGCGCAGGCGACGTTGTACTCGTCGTCGTAGGCCATGACCACCAGGTGCGCGCCGGCCGCGGCGACATCGGCATATCGCTCGGCATCCCAGGGGGTCATCGTGAATGCATCGAGGTCGACCTCCACTGTACGGCCGGAGGGCCGAAACGAGGTGGCGATGCTCGACACAAAGGTCATGAAGGACTGCCAGACGGGCGCCGACCACCGGTTGGGCTCAAAGTCAAGGTCTACCCCGTCGAGGTGGTTGGCTGAGACAAAGTGTTCGATCGCCTGTCGGCCCGTTCTCAGCCGACTGGGATCGTCAAGCAGGGCTCCGACGGCGGGAGTACTTGCCGATACGGTGACGTAGACCCGCTTCGCCGCCGCCCTCACCTTGGCCAGATTGGCGGCGCTGAAGCCGTTACAGGGGAGGCCCCCGGTCGCCGTCTCCTCGACCACCTGTCCGCCGTTGCTCACGTACAGGTACTCCGGCTTGAGGATGGCGATGGGATCGGCCGCCAACGTCGCCAGCTCGGAGGAGGTGTCGCATGCGGGTTGGCCTGACGGCGACGGGTAGATCCAGGCTTCGAGAGTCTTCGGCCGCGGGGTCCGGGCGACGGCGCCAGGGTAGGCCGGTCCGACGTCAACTCCGAGCAGCAGCATCGCCGTGCAGACGGCCGAGACCAGGTGACGATATGACCGCTTCCCCCCGATCCTCATGGTCGTCTACGACTTCCTATTCGACGTATCCGAAGCTGTCTGTGCGTCGTGCCTCGTGGCCGATCCGCTCTGGCATTTTACTGCGCAGGTCCTCTGCCCATCCTTGAAGCGTAGGCGCCGGCAATCGTCTGCGATCCTCGTTTCATCGGGGCACTAGCCTCGGAGCTGTGCGGAGTACTGCGCGTCTGACCGGCGGTGTCCTGGCGGCGTTGACCGTCCTCCACGTGGCATGGGGGTCGGGATCAGCGTTCCCCTTTCGCAGTCGCCGCGAGCTGGCAGATGCGGTCGTCGGTTCGGCTTTCGTTCCTCCGCCGACGGCTTGCTTCGCCGTCGCCGGTGCACTGGCGACAGGCACAGCCCTGGTCGTTGACGTGATCCCCTTGCCAGCCCCGGTTCGGCGCGCGTCACTCCTCGCTCTGGCCGCCGTCTTCGGACTTCGCAGTGCTCTTGGGTTTTCAGGGAAGACGGCGCTCGTCTCACCCGGCAGCGACTCCGAGCTGTTCGTCCGTCTCGACCGGCGGATCTACGCACCGATCTGCCTAGGGCTGTCGATTGGTTCGGTGGCCTCCATGGGTCGACCGGCTGCCTCACGAAGCACACCACCGACCGTGCTTTCGAGTACTCGTTCCGAATGATCCGCCGGCCAATAGGATTCGGTGAGCACGACTTCTCCCTTCCGCCTGTTGCGCTTCCGGACTCTCTGATGGCTGAGCATAGGTTCTCGACTGGCAGATCGAGGTGGAGGCTCTCGAGCACCCCACTGCCGGCGATCACGGCGCTGGGCCCCACGACTCCGGCAGGCGTATCCTGCTCGATGTGACGACGTGTGGCCGGTTCTCTCGCAAGCAACGGGATCAAGCGGGTAGAGATGAGCCGCTTCCACTCCGTGCGGGACCGGTGTCCAACGGGGAGTTCGTGCCTGTCGGTGAAACAGCCCGTGACCGGGCGGTCAATCGATTAATTCGATCGTCAATCGATGACTCGGCAGCTCGGATGGGATTGGATCGTCGGCGATTCCTCCAGGGCGCCGGCGCCGTTGCCGCGTCACTGGCTGCATTTGAGCTCGCAGCCTGCAGCAATACGGCAACGTCACGTGGAGCCTCCTCTCCTCACAAAGGCGGTCAGGGAGGCACGTTTGCGGCACCCCCACCGCAGGACACTGAGGCATGCCAGCAGGCTCTGGCGGGCAATGGTGAGTTCATTTTCGACGTTCATACCCACCACGTCATCCCGAGCGGTCCTTGGGTCCAAGACGCCCCGGAAACGGTCGGCCTCGCTCTCAGCATGCTCCCCGCAGGGTGCACCGACAACCCACAACTCGACTGCGCGGATCGAGCCACATACCTGCACGATCTCTTTCTGGCCAGTGACACAACCGTTGCCGTATTGACAGATCTCCCCAACTCAGGGCCATCGAACGCGCCGCTCCCGTTTACAGAGGCACTGAGTACCCAGCAGATGACCGACGGGCTCGTGCACGGTGGCGCGAGTCGGGTGTTGGTGGAGAACATCATTGCCCCCAACGTCGGAGCTCTGAGCGGCACTCTCGACGAGATGTCGAGCGCCGTACAATCGGGTCCTCCGGCAGCGTTCAAGGTCTACACGGCGTGGAGCCCCACGGGCCAAGGGTTCTCCCTGGAAGACCCGTCTGTCGGACTTCCCACCGTCCAACACGCCCACGATCTTGGAGTCAAGGTCTTCGTCGCCCATAAAGGTCTTCCGCTCGTGAACTTCGACCCCACGTTCAACCACCCAGAGGACATGGTGGCAATCTCACGGCAGTTCCCCGACATGGACTTCGTCATCTACCACGCAGCCTGGGACCCGTCGCACATCGAAGGCCCCTACGACGCCACAGCAACAATTGGGATCGACACGCTGCTCGCCGCACTCGATCGCCACAATGTTCCACCCAACGACAACGTGTGGGTGGACCTGGCAACGATGTGGCGCCAGTTGCTCACCCAACCTGACCAGGCCGCGCACGCTCTCGGGAAGCTGCTCAGCCGAGTCGGCCAGGAAAGGGTGATGTGGGGTACCGATGCCATCTGGTACGGGAGCCCTGAGCCACAGATCATGGCGATGCGAGCGTTTCAGATCACCTCTGAGTTTCAGGACCTCTACAACTACCCGGCCTTGACCGACGAAGTGAAATCGAACATCTTCGGCCTCAATGCAGCCAGTCTGTTTGGAATCGATCCCACGGCGACACGATGCGCGATGACGACAGATCCACTGGCCGCGAACATCGACGAGTCCGCAGAGCTTCGAAGCGACGGGGCGCTACCGTCGGCGTGGACCCCTCATGGACCGACGACCCGACGTCAGGTCCTGCAATGGCTTGCCTCTCCTGCCACGAGTTGGCAACCCACGTAGTTGCGTTTTGGACAGCCAACGGGTCATCCCTTGGCGTTGGCAAGCACATCGCGATCGATCGTTCCTCCGTGCCGATCGGGGACACGTCCTCCTGTCGCGGAGGAAGGCCTTTCGAATGTCCGTTCCAGGTCGTCTGTCGCCAACGGATTGGTACGTCGGGCCGACTATCACGCATATCCTGATTCGAGTGTCAGCGCGTTTGGATCCGTCCTGGTCGGTTCTGGCCAGTCCCTCGACGCCTGCAGTCGACCGCTGCGTCGATGTATTCGTCCGGCCTGACGGTTCCTACGGATTTGAGGAGTTCCGGCGTGACCCGGAGGACATGGGCGCGTGGACGCCTGTCGCCTACTACTCGACCCGGGAGTTTCAGACAGAGGCCGATGCGCTGTCCGCGGCCCGAGACGTTGTTCCCTGGTTGCCCGCAGTGCTTGACGCACATCTCTGACGCTTGGCCGAGCATCGAGACGGTTGGCGACGCGTGGCCCGGCCGCTTCTCGGGCACGGGTGGGGAGCGCATGGCCGAACGCCACCCGGCCTCGGACGAACAGCGACTGGAGCTCTTGTCGACCGGCCCGCGCGATCCCCTGGTCCGCGTGCCGTCGCAGCCATCCATGGACGGTTGCGCGGGTCACGCCATTGCTCGTTGGGTCGTCGGTGACCCGTTGCTCCGCCGAGGACCTCGTGCACTGGAGGGCGGTCCAGCGGCGCCTGCCAGGTGTGGCGCCTGAACCGAACTGCTCCGTCGGGCTGCCGGGATTTGAACCCGGGACCTCTTGACCCCCAGTCAAGCGCGCTAACCAAGCTGCGCCACAGCCCGCCTGTCCCGGTCCCTGGTCAGAAGCCATAAATGTGGCCGCCGAGTCGGAACCGGAGCGGATTGGCCATGGTAGTGCACGACGGGGACCCCCCCACCATCCGGCCGGGCACCTCGGAGCAGGGCCCCGGATCGGCTCGGATGGGCCCGCAGTGGCGCCCACTTGATAGACGAACATACGTTCGATACGGTGCCCCCATGCACTTCGAGGTCGATGTGGTCGTTCAGCACCCGCTCGACGAGCGCTCCAAGCGGTTCCTGGCCGATGTGCAGAGGTCGGCCAACAGGGTGCTCAGGTTCCGTGGTGACGACCGGACGATCACCGTGACCGTCGAGGCGCACGCCTACGACAAGGACGGCGCCGTACGGTCAGCCGTTGCCGAGGTGGCCCGCATCTATCCGACGGTCAGGTTCGAAGCCCAAGGCCAACCCCGTCCGGCGACGTGAGCGGCGGTGGCGTGAGGAGCCAGCGGGTG
>JBEKOI010000294.1:0-4969 GCA_049521915.1 Acidimicrobiales bacterium
CGGCACCGGTCTGACGGGCCGCCTTGAAATGGGGGTCGGTCGGGATGGAGTCGAGCGTGACGAACCCGAACACCACCTTCGCCACCTTCCCGGCCGCGCAGAGCAGGCCGACGTCGGGTCCGCCGTAGGACACAACGGTCAGATCATCCAGATCGGAGCGGAGGATGGCGCGGACCGCGGCCATCGGCTTGCGCCGCGATCCCCAGCCGCCGATGCCGATGGTCATCCCGCTGCGCAGCTCGCCGACCAGTTCGTCGAGCGACAATCGTTTGTCGGTCATCGTGAGGTGTCCGCGCCACGCTTCTCGACGAAGGCGGCCCGTTGCTCGTCGGCCACGCCGGCCACGTGGAGCTCGTAGGTGAACCCCTGTTCGTACCGGTAGCTTCGCTTCACGTCGATGGGGTCGATCCCGTTGAGTGACTCCTTGGCCCTGCGGATGATGGTCGGGCTCTTGGTGGCGATGTCGGCCGCCACCTCGTAGGCGGTGTCGACCAGCGCTTCCCGGGGAACCACCCGGAGCACCGATCCATACCGGTGGAGCTCCTCGGCCGAGGCCGGCTTGGCCGTGTAGACCATCGAGCGCATCCGATGCTGGGGGACCAGCCGCGAGAGGTGGGTGGCCGCACCGAGTGCGCCGCGGTCCACCTCGGGAAGCCCGAAGGTGGCGTCATCGGAGGCCACCACGATGTCCGAGTTCCCGACGATGCCGATGCCTCCCCCGAGGCAGAACCCGTGGACGGCGGCGATCACCGGGACCTCGCACTCGTAGACGGCCGCGAAGGCGGCGAAGCACCCCCGGTTGGCACCGATCAGGGCTTCGTCGCCCCGGGTCTGGATCTCTTTGATGTCCACCCCGGCACAGAAGCCCCGACCCTCGGCCCGGACGATGACCACCCGGTTGTCCGGAATCCGCCCGGCATCGGCGACCGAGGCGGCCAGCTGGAACCACCCGGCCACGTCGAGGGCGTTCACCGGCGGGTGGTCGATGACCACCTCGGCGATGCCGGGGAGCTTCTGATGGGTCGTGATGGGCATGGCCGGCTCCGGGTGATTCTGGGGCGACACCCGACGCTCGTCGGCCGTCCACGAGGCACCAGGCATCGCGGGCAGGAGCGCGGGCACGCACTCGGCGTGATCTGATACAGCGTCAGGACAGTACCAGTCGGAGACCGGGAGGCAGCCGTGGCCACATTCGATTTCGCTCGTGGATCTGGAGTGCTCGACTTCACCGGACGGGCGGTGATCGTGACCGGGGGGACGAGGGGGATCGGACGGGGGATCGCCGAGGGCTTCCTGGCCGCCGGGGCCGAGGTCATGGTGTGCGGCCGTACCGACACGCCCGAGGCCGAGCTCCCGGCAACCACCGATCCGGCCGGGAAGGCCCGACGGGCATGCTTCACCGCCGCGGACATTCGCCAGGCGGCACAGGCATCGGCCGTGATCGCGGCCACGGTGGATCGATTCGGGCGGCTCGACGTCCTCGTCAACAACGCCGGGGGCTCACCGGTGGCCGCCGCGGCCGAGGCATCTCCCCGATTCTTCGAGTCGATCGTGGCCCTCAACCTCCTCGCCCCGCTGTACTGCGCGCAGGCGGCCAACGCCGTCATGCAGGGCCAAGAGGGTGGTGGGTCGATCGTCAACATCGCCTCGGTGAGCGGGATCCGCCCGTCTCCCGGCACCGCCGCCTACGGCGCCGCCAAGGCCGGCCTGATCAACCTGACCCAGTCCCTGGCCATCGAGTGGGCCCCGAAGGTGCGGGTCAACTGCCTGAGCGCCGGGATGGTGGCTACCGAGGCGGGCGACGACCACTACGGCGGGGCGGTGGGGATGGCCGCGGCTGCGGCCACCGTGCCCCTGGGCAGGTTCGGCACCCCCGAGGACGTCGCCGGTCTGTGCCTGTTCCTGGCCTCGCCGCTGGCCGGCTATGTGACCGGATCGAACCTGGTGGCCCACGGTGGGGGTGAGCGGCCGGCCTTTCTGGAGGCGGTCGAACGTTCTCAGGAGCAAAACGCCAGTTAGACGGGGCAAATTGGCGGGAGGGCCACGGCCCGGGACCGGTCGTCGTGGCGGCTCCCCGGGGTCGTGCCGTGGACCCCTTTCGTGTCATCAAAACCGCTCAAGTGCAGGCAGGAGGCGGTCGATGTTTTCAGTGTGACTCCAGAATATTCGAGAGGCCTGACCGTGGGCGGCGGTGCCTCGACCGACGGAACGGTGGTCGGCGGGTGCTGACCGAAACCGCGCCCTCGTTTGCCCTGCTCGGCGCCCCCTATCTCGAGTATCTGCCTGTCGTCGACCTGTCCACGGGCCGTGTGCTCGGGATGGAGGCCCTGGTGCGCTGGCGTCATCCCACCCATGGGCTGATCTCGCCGAGCCGTCTGATCCCCCACGCCGAGGTCAGCGGGGACATCGGGCCCCTGACCCGCTGGATCCTGATGGAGGCGTGCGAGAAGGCCTGCCATTGGTCGCCGAGCATCCAGCTCGGCGTGAACTGCACGATCCATCAACTGCGGCGGGGCGAGGTGTCCAAGGCGGTGGCCGCCGCCTTGGAGGAGACGGGGTTCAGAAGCGGGCAGCTCACCCTCGAGGTCACCGAGGACGCCATCGTGGACTCGTCGGCGTCGGCCGACCTCAAGAGCATTTCGGAGATGGGCGTGCAACTGTCGGTGGACGACGTCGGTACCAACTGGTCGTCATTCGAACCGTTCAAGCGCAACTCGGTGAGCACGGTGAAGATCGACGGCTCTTTCATCGCCGGTCTCGAATCGACGCAGGGGATCAACCGGTTGGTGGTGGAGACGGTGATCCACATGGCCCACTCGTTGGGGATGTCGGCCATCGTCGAGTGGGTGGAGACGGCGTCCCAGGTGGAGATCGTGCGGGGATTCAACGCCGACGCGGCCCAAGGGTTCTTCTTCTCCCGACCCATGTCGAGCGACGACGCCGCGGCCTTCGCCGGTGGGCCCGACGTGCCGCTGTTCTCGCTGAAGACGAGCAGGTCCCTGGTCGTGTCCGGTGGACGAGAAGAAGCTCTGGCACCTCTCGACATCGCCGGCACCGCGCACGGGCTCGTCGGCACCGGGAACGGGCTCCCCGCTCCGGACGGGCTCCCCGCACCGGACGACGGCTGCGAGGCCCGCCTCGACGGCACGGCCGGCGACCTCGACGGGCCGCCGCCCGGCGAGACAGAGCTCGTGGGGACCCTTCGACACACCGAGCCGGCGGAATCCGCCGTTGCCGTCGTGGCCGCCGACCCGCCGCAGTCCTCTGACGACGCCGCCTGAGCAGGTCCATCCCGGGTTTCGACCAGCTCGACAGCAAAACCGCCCGCGACCAGGGGAGATCCGTGCCCGTGGCCCGGCGATCGGTCCCGAAATCGGCGAAGAGAGTGGTCGGCCCCTCCATTTGCCTGTATACCTCTGGCCGTGAAACTCGCTGTCGTCAAGGAGTCGCGGCCTGGTGAAGACCGCGTGGCCATCGTTCCCGAAGTGGCGGCAAAGCTGGTCGGAACCGGCATCGACGTGGTCGTGGAGTCAGGCGCAGGGGCCGGAGCCCGCTTCTCGGATGAGGAGTTTCGCGCCGCCGGCGCAACAGTCGTGCCCGATGCCAGGTCCGCGCTCAGCGGGGCCGGGATCGTGGCCCGGGTCCAGCCCCCGTCCGCCGAGGAGGTCGGCGATCTCCCGACCGGTGTCTCCGTCGTCAGCTTCCTCCAGCCGGTCGCCGCCGCTGACACCGTCAGAGCTCTCGCCGACCGGGGTGCGACGGTGTACAGCCTCGACCTGCTCCCCCGTATCAGTCGAGCCCAATCGATGGACGCGCTGTCCTCTCAGGCCACGGTCGGCGGCTACCGGGCCGGGCTGTCGGCGGCCGAGCACCTGGCCAAATTCTTCCCCATGTTCATGACCGCGGCAGGGACGGTCCCGCCGGCCAAGGTCCTGGTCATGGGAGCCGGCGTCGCCGGATTGCAGGCCATCGCCACGGCCAGACGCCTCGGAGCAGTGGTCCGCGCCTACGACGTGAGGGCCGCGGCCAAAGAGGAGGTGCAGAGCCTCGGCGCCAGGTTCGTGGAGCTCGCTCTCGAGACCCAAGAGGGTGCGGGCGGGTATGCCAAGGAGCAGTCGGCGGAGTACCTGGCCAAGCAACAGGAGCTCCTGGCCGCCGAGGTGGCGGCGTCGGACGTGGTCATCACCACGGCCCAGATCCCCGGTCGCAAGGCTCCGGTTCTGGTCACCAGGACGATGGTGGAGGGCATGTCACCGGGGTCGGTGATCGTGGATATGGCGGCGGACTCGGGAGGGAACTGCGAGTTGTCCGTCGCCGGCGAGGACGTTGAGTTCCACGGGGTCACCGTGGTGGGAATGTCCAACCCGCCGGCTTCCATGCCCACCCACGCCAGTTTTCTCTACGCCCGCAACATCGCCAACTTCCTCGGGCTGCTGGTGAAGGACGGGCAGCTGGCGCCCGATTTCGACGATGAGATCGTGGCCGGCACCTGTGTCGTGAGGAACGGAGCCGTGGTGAACGGTCCGACGGCCGAGGCCCTGGGGCTGCCGCCGCCATCGCCTCCCGACCCGGGGCCGCCAACGGGACCGGGAGCCCCGCCGGCCGGCACCGACGGGCCAGCCGACGACGGCGGACCGGCCCAGGAGAAGGAGGACGGGTCATGAGCACGGGAATCCTCGAGTTCCTCACCATCTTCGTACTGGCCGCATTCGTCGGGAACGAAGTCATCGGACGGGTTCCGAGCATCCTGCACACGCCTCTCATGTCGGGGAGCAACGCCATCCACGGGATCGTCCTGGTGGGCGCCATCCTGATCATGGGGAGCGCCCACGGCGCCATGGAGATCACGCTGGCCTTCGTGGCTGTGATCCTGGCCACCCTCAACATCGTCGGTGGGTTCGTGGTCACCGACCGCATGTTGGAGATGTTCAAGGCCAAGCCTTCCGAGCGGACCCCGAAGCCCGGAGCC
>JBEKOI010000295.1:0-4775 GCA_049521915.1 Acidimicrobiales bacterium
CGTCCAGGTCGCGCAGACTTGGGTGATGGCCGAACGTGTGAGTGTCCGAGAGATCAGCGGTGCTGAGGGCAACAAGCTCCTTGGCATCGTGCGCAGAGGATCGGGATCGGTGGTCCGATGGCGAAGAGCCCAGGTCGTGCTGTGGTCGGCCCAGGGTATGGACGTGCCGGCCATCGCCAAGATCGCCTTTACCTCCGAGGACCGGGTCCGCGAGGTGATCCACAACTTCAATGCCGACGGGTTCGACTCGCTGGCCCCGAAGTACGCCGGAGGAAGGCCTCCGAAGTTCACCCTTCCCGAGCGCCAGGCCATCAAGAAGGTGGCCCTCTCCCGCCCGCAGGACCACAACCTGCCCTTCTCGACCTGGAGCCTGTCCAAGCTGGCAGAGTTCCTGGTCGCTGAGGGGGTGGTCGACGACATCAGCCATGAGGGCCTCCGGGTCCTGCTCCGAGAGGAGGGCGTGTCGTTTCAAGTGATCAAGACCTGGAAGCAGTCCAACGATCCTGACTTCGAGGCCAAGAAGAACCGGATCCTCGAGCTCTACGCCGTCGCCGACGGCACCACCCAGCCTGGGGAAACGGATCCGACCGTCGTCATCTGCTTCGACGAGTTCGGGCCGCTCAACCTCCAGCCCCACCCGGGCAAGCAGTGGGCCCCGGTCGCAACCAGCGGCGGCGGGCAGAGCCAGCCCGGCCGTCGTCGCAGGCGGGCCACCTACATCCGGCCGAACGGTGTCCGACATCTGATGGCCGGCTACGACCTCTCGACCGACCGCCTCTACGGGCACGTGACCACCAAGAAGGGTCGCACCGAGTTCCTCGCATTCGTGCGCTACCTCCGCACCCTCCACCCGCCCAATGTCAGGATTGCCATTGTGCTCGACAACTTCAGCCCCCACCTCTCAACCAAGAATGACCCTCGGGTGGCCCAATGGGCCGAGGCCAACAACGTCGAGCTGGCCTACACGCCGACGTACTCGTCATGGCTCAATCGCATCGAGGCCCAGTTCCAGGCCCTGCGCTACTTCGCTCTCGACGGCACCGACCACGCCAGCCACAAGGAGCAGGCATCCATGATCCGCCGCTACATCATCTGGCGGAACCGCAATGCACATGACCGGGCCCTGCGGGAGCTGGTCAAACGCGCAAACGTTGCATGACGCGGCACTAGAAAGTGCGCGAGGCAGAGAGAAGAGGACCGGAGCAACGTGCCGCAATGGCGCAATGGCGCAATGGCGCAATGGCGATTGGCAGCCGAGCAGTCACTCTGAGATCACGCGTATGTGAGACGGCTGAACAGCACCTGACCTATGGATCACGCTCTCATCTGTGAGCCGCCTACCATCCGACGGAATCCGGGGCATTCCTAAAGTCGTGCTTGGTCGGCTCATTTCCAAGTAGGCACGGACTCGATCCGCCAATGTCGAGAAGAGCGCTGCATCCTCCGGGGCATCGCAAGCTTCGCTGGCTAAATCCAAGGCTTCGACAGCCTCGATGAGAAGATCCATGCCCGTCTCGTAACCCTCCATCATCTGGAATGGGCGACGTTGCTAGTCGGTCCAAAACTCATCGAACAGGTAGCTGTCGGCATGGTAGACGGTCACCTCGGTGATCTTTTCGTGATGGATCTCGAACTCAACAGCGACGATAACATTCAAGTCCTTGTCCGCCCGCTTCGCAGTATCCCGCTGAAGAACCACCACTCTCTCCGGCTTGCTGAGTACATCCAAGACCTCGATCTTGAATGTACCGCCACTCTCCGATTTCAGCCTTGCCAGAAAGCCCAGCACTCCTTCTGGGCCCTTGTACGTGCCAGCCAGGCTGCTTCGTCCTGGTTCGTGCCAGATGACATCATCTGCCATCACCACCCTCAACAGGTCCAAGTCAACCGTCTCGAAATCTTTGTATGTCCGGCGGATCAGTGACTCGTAAGCGTCCTCTGCAACCATGTTCACTCTCTTCCCACTCGTCCTTCGATTCAGCACCCGCAAGACCGATGGTCATTTTCGATGGTGGGCTGCTCCGGAGCCGATCTGCGGCCTGGCCACGGTCTGACCTGGTCACGGCGACTGCACCTGCGAAGTGGGTCTTCCGATCCTTGCCGCCGCAGCACTGACCACCAGTCGAACCTACGCCTGCGCCATCTCGGCCAGCAGGGCCGAAGGTCCCAAGTTTCCCGACTGGGACAACCCGCACAATGTGACCTTTGGCCCTTCGGAATCGGCGGCTGCAGGCGCACGATCTCAATAGGGGCAGGGGGTGATGAAGGGGGTTGGGTGATGGGCAACAGAGCTGATGAGCGGAGATTGATCAACAGGAGTCGGGCGAGCCAGCTTGACCGTGTGCGCTGGGTGTTGGAGATGCTGGAGGCTGGACCTCACTTCAGATTCCATGAGGACGAGGACCTTTCTTCGGGATGGTGAGCCCTCTGGGCGATCCATCGAAGGGGATTCGAGTATGGAACTGAAGTTCCACTATTCGGCGACCCGAGCGGACCTGGTGGGTTCAGAGGACAGGTGGTATGTGACATTCGCGATCGGCGATTCTGCCCCCATCGTCCATGAGTTCTCATCCCGCCATGACGTGGGTGATCCCATCTTTGAATGGCGGCTCTCGGACCAGACCGCAGTGATCGAGCACTTTGAGGAGCGCCTTCGAGCGGCCGGGTACCATCCCGTGCGCATTGCGGGCCGACTGCCCCCCTTGACGGTGGCGGCTTGGGCGCTCAAACCACCGGATACCTAGCCGGAGCTTGAAGCATTACAGCCAGCGATCGCGTGGCCAGGAGTGGCTGGAATCGTCCGATTTAAGGAACTTCTGACCAGGATCCCCGGCGTCCTGCGTGTGGAGGCAGCCAGGGTGTTTCCCAAGGAGGACGGCTTCCCGACACCGGCCTATCGGACCATCGACCTCTACTTCTCCGACTATGCCACCGCGTGCGCTGCGCTCGGGACACCCGAGGGGGGTGCGCGGGCCGGCGGACTGGTGGAAGCGGCCACCGGAGGGATCCGCTTTCTCCTCTCGGACATCGAAGACTGACCTTCGGAGACCGGCGCCGGCCACCAGTTTCTGGCTTGGTCCCCTGTGGCCCACCTCTGGTCACCGGGGATCGGAGCGACCGGCCTTCATGACCTTGGTCCTACTAACCCTCACCAGCGCTCCCGCAATCCAGTTCACGCGATCACGGCGACCACCGCTACCGATCGGTGGATTCAGGGCTCAGTCGCTGCCGTATACCGGTGACCTCCCATGCTCGTCCCAATGCACTCCCGAACAGCCCCACGACGACCAGCACCAGGGCACGCTGTAGTGCCGAGCTCTGAGGGTCGGCCACGAGCGCAATGGCAAGGCCGAGTTGGATCAAAAAACCCCCGACAGAAATGCCTGCAAAGATGAGGTTCAGCCTGCGAGTCGGAAAGCCGCGGGAGAAGTTCCCGGCCCGCTTTGCTCGCGGTATCAAGCGGCTGGTGGCCAGCAAGCCAACCATCGCCATCACGAGGTTGGAAGTCCCAAAGACAGCGGCGCCCCCGGTCAACGCGACCATCGAGACGAAAAAGGCGTCGACCAGGGCAAGGAATGCGCTTCCGGCCAGAACAGTCCGCCTCTCCCGAGTCGCCGCGTCCGAATCGTCGGCGTTGACGACCGACACGGCCACGACGAGTAGGCCGAGGATGGCGGCAGATGCGCCCGCGCTCGTAGCGAAGAACATTTGGTAGTGGCCCACAACGGCGCCATCTTACGAGCACCACCCCGGTGCGGCGGGCCATCGCCGGCCTTTCCCCGACCTTGACCTCGGCGATCTGTGCCAGACCGGTGTCGGGGCAGTCCTTCCGGTTGGTCCCCGTCATTCCCGGACCTTTTCAGGGCTCAGTATGGGTGGGTCGGTAGACCGCTCTTCCTCCCGGGCTCACTGCTTTCGTGCGCCCGGCGCCTCAACGAGGCTCGGAGTCAAGGGCTCTGCCTCTGAACCGTGATGGATCCGGTCATAAACGAATGGATGCTGCAGTGGTACGAGTAGGTGCCGGGTTTCGTGAAGGTGTACCTGTAGGACGAACCCGGTGCAATAGCACCGGAATTGAAGAGGCCGGTATCGGATGTCCAGGTGTGGGCCACGGTGTCATCGTTGGTCACAATCACCGTTGTGCCCGCCGGAACGAAGAGAGGCGACGGCAGGAAGGCGAAGTTCCGGATGGCCAGATGCGCCACCTTCGGGGTGGTTGTCGTGGTGGTGACGGGGGCCGCGGTTGTCGTCGTGGTCGTCGGTGGTGGCACCATGGCGGTGGACGTCGGAGCCGCGGTTGGCGTCGGGGAGGCTGTGGGTGCAGGGGACGGCGCCGTGGCGGCGCTGCGTATTGGAGGGTGTTGACCGGCAATGGGCCGGGGCGGGTTTGTCGAACCCGGCTTGGTCGTAGGTCTGACGGACGATTTACCCGCGGATGCATTCTTCGTCCTCTTGTCCGCCACTCTGCTGGCAATGGCCGTCGGGCCCGCCGACTTGTCTCGGGAACCAAGGGTCGATCGGGCGTCGGTGTGGGTGCGTACCGATATCGGCGATGACACCTCGCTCGAACCGCAGGCTGTCGCCATCAGGACCAGCACTGCGAGCGCTCCGCCGACCGACCATCGCGGGATACGGGCTGTTTGGAGCACCGAGCGGTCGAGCTTGGTTCGGATTCCTGTCCCCCACGTGGAGCCCATCCGGTCACCTCCATTCGGCTCTTTCCGTGTACTACGTCGACAAGCGCCGAAAGGTTCAACACCAGGTGAGAGTTTGTT
>JBEKOI010000296.1:0-4761 GCA_049521915.1 Acidimicrobiales bacterium
TCGGTGACCAGGGCGACCCTCAGTCGCTTCCGGTCCACCCCCCGATCATCGCCGGGGCCACCGAGGGACGCCCGGCCGCCCGGTGAGGCGTCCCTCGAGAGATCATCGTCCACATGGCCCCACTATTGTCGACGGCCGCATCATGCGCGGTTGTGGCGACCGATTCAACTCCTCGGGAACCGGTCGGGCAAGTGGCCGAAGGATCACCGGACCGGGACAGGGCGACACCGCCACGGCCTGAAGGCCGAGACGGGCTCCCGGTCGGGCGATTCCGTCACGATCGAGAGATTGGGGCCCACTGCCTGCAGCCGAAACTGTTGCGTTGCCTGTTGCCCACAGGGGCTCGCGGCCGTGATCACGGGTCCCGATCGAGATGTTGGTGTCCTACACCCGACATGCTCCGGCCCGGACCGTCGGAGGTCACGATGCGAACGTGACGTTTACCGCTTTTTTGCCTTCTTTGCCGGATGGGCCTGGGACCATGATTTGCAGTCGCCGTTCTTTCCCCAGTTCCAGCCGTAATGACACGTCGGCACGGGGATGACCTTTTCGGTTTCCGAGCCGAACCTGCTGGTCGACGGCTTGTTGAGCGAGTCACCGGAATACGACGCCTGCCACTGATAGATCCCGGGCGAAAGGGTGACGGGATTGGAGTCGGGCACCGAACCGTCGGTCACGGTGAAGGTGCCACCGCTGGCCACAGATTGCCAGGCCCAGTACTTGAAATCGAATTTGGAGCCCGACCTGCGGGAATCCCACTGGGAGCCCTGCTTGAGGGAGTACACGGTATAGGTCACCGTTCCTGTGGCCTGCGACGCGTTCGGACCGCTGAGGGAGGCCGAGTCGGTGACCGCCGTACCGGCATAGACGGTGATCTGGCTGCCCGACCACCAGCAATGGCCACCCCCGAAGACCCCGGTGCCCAAGAGCAGGGTCCGCAACTTCGTCGGCAGGGCCACCGTCTGTCCCGTCACCGTCTCCACCTCGCCGGTGGGTCCGCAGGTGCTCGCAGAGAGCAGATCGTTCGCGTCACCGGAGTACGACGCCTGCCAGTAGTAGGTGCCCGCACTCGGGAGAGTGACGGCGGCAGAGGCCGGGATCGAGCCCGGTGTGGTGATGGTCTCGGGCGTGCCGCTGTTCACCACCACCGTGCAGGCGGCATCCGAGTACACGTTGTAGGTGACCGTTCCGGTGGCGGTCGCCGAATTGGGCCCGGTCAGCGTGGCCGTATCGGTCACCGCGGTACCCTCCGGCACGCTGATCGAACTGCCCGATTGACCGCCGCCCGAAAGGGAGGTGGTCGTTGCGGTCGGTGCCGGGGTCACCGTCTCGACCTCACCACCGGTTCCGCAGGCGCTAGTCGAGAGCAGGTTGTTCGCGTCACCGGAGTACGACGCCTGCCAGTAGTAGGTGCCCGCACTCAAGAGAGAGACGGGAGCAGAGGCCGGGATCGAGCCCGGGGTGGTGATGGTCTCCGGCGTGCCGCTGTCCACCGCCACGGTGCACGCGGCATCGGAGTACACGTCGTAGGTGACCGTTCCGGTGGCGGTCGATGCGTTGACTCCCGTGAGGGTGGCGGTGTCGGTCACCGCCGTTCCCCCCGGCACGCTGATCGAGGTGCCCGACTGACTGTCGCCCGAGAGGGAGGTGGTCGTCGTGGTCCCTGCCGGTGTGACCGTCTCCACCTCGCCACCCGCACCTGATCCGCAGGTGCTCGTCGAGGACTGGTTTTCCGCGTCACCGGAGTACGAGGCCTGCCAGTAGTAGGTGCCCGAACTCGGGAGAGTGACGGCGGCAGAGGCCGGGATCGAGCCCGGTGTGGTGATGGTCTCGGGTGTGCCGCTGTTCACCGCCACGGTGCAGGCGGCATCGGAGTACACGTCGTAGGTGATGGTTCCGGTTGCCGTCGCCGCGTCGGTCCCGCTGAGGGTGGCCGCGTCGGTCACGGCCGTTCCTCCCGGAACCGAAATGGAGGCTCCGGACTGGGTGCCACCGGAGAGCGACGTGGACAACGTCGTCTGTTGCTTCCCCTGCACGGTGACGGTCTCGGCAGGGATGCCGCTACAGGGCGTAGTCACCGGTGGATTGTTGGTGTCCCCACTGTAGAGAGCCTGCCAGGTATAGGTCCCGGCCACCGTCGGCGTGAAGTCCCCTGACGAGTAGTTGCCCGCCCCGGTGACGCTCTGGGAGGACGAGACGAAGGCCGGTGCGTTGCTGCAGGTGGCGTCGTCGGGCCCGAAGAGCTTGAAGACGAGCGATCCCGTTGGAGCGTGCCCGTTGGTCCCCTCGGTGATGGCGGCCGTGTCCGAGGTGGTACTGCCGAGTGAGATCGATGTGCCCGAGTCGGTGGTCGACACCGTGGCCCCGGTCACCGCCGGCGGTCCGGCGACATAGACGCCCTCTGGCTCGGAGAAGGTGGTGTTGGAGCCCTCGAGGGAGGAGGTCGGGGCCACGTTCCCCGTCGACCCGGCGGCCCACTCGAGGACCGCTGGGCCCAGGGTGGACTCGGAGTCGGTCACCCACATGTTGCCACCGGTGTCCACGGCCAGGTCGTCCGGGAGACCAAAATCCGTGTTCGATCCGACGATGTCCTGGACGGGTGTCGCGTCACCTTGAGCGCCCGGGGCGAAGACGGTGATGCTGTTGACCGGGCCGCCGTAACCGTTGGTCGCGAACAGCTGGCCACCGAAGCCGACGACGAGGTCGTCCGGATAGCCCAATCCGGTGTCCGCGCCGCTGATCGTGAACTCAGGGGTGACGTTCCCGGTGGCGCCAGCCGGAAAGACCTGGATGCTCTCGTTCTGCGTACTGTCCGCGTAGATGGTCCCCGCGGCATCGGTACCCACCCCGTCCACGCCGTTGAAGCCCGTATTGCTGCCCACGATCTCGTCGACAGGGGCGACGTTCCCACACGAGCCGGGAGCGAACACAAGGACTGCCCCTCCCTCACTGTTCGGGTCGTCAATATCTCCGACCACCAACGTACCGTCCGCTTCGAGCGACATGTCATCGTTGTAACTGAGATCCGTGTTCGAACCACTGATCGTGCAGATCGGCGTGGCGTCACCCGACGCCCCGGGGGCGTACTCGGTGATGCTGTCCCCGCTGTAGTTCGACACCCAGACATCGCCGTTGCCATCGACCTTGACGTCACCGGGACCGTCGATGCCGGTGTCGGCGCCCTGGATGACCCGCTCGGGGGCGACGTTACCGCTCGAGCCGGGTGCGAAGATGTCGACGGCGTCGGTTCCGTAGTCGGCGACATAGATGGTCCCTTGCGGGTCAGCGGCTGCCGTGACAAGCCGCTCGATCAGGACATGGGCGGAGGTGCCCAGGCCCTTTGCATTGCGGGCCTTCACCGAGACGGTGTACGTGGTGCCATTGCTCAGGTGGTGGACCGTGCAGGTCTTCGCTCTCGTCGTCGTGCAGGTCTCGGACCCGGGGCTCGCCGTCACCTTGTAGCCGGTGATGGCGCTTCCGCCGTTGTGCGCGGGGGCGGTCCACTTGACCACCACCGACCCGTGATGGCGGGTGGCGGATACCGCTCTGGGTGCCCCCGGCGTGGTGACCGATGCATATGCCGCCGGTACCGCTACGAACGTTGTCACTGCGAGCAATCCGATGCCCGAAAGAACAGGCAGAGTCCACCACTTCGAACGCGACACTCCCGACATAGTTCCGCCCTTCGCCTCATCGCCGAATGCCCCGCTGCCGTTGTGCTAACACAGCCAACGGCCGTTTGGCAACCGCTTTTGTCATCTGAGCACGACGGATCCTGGCGAAGGCCTCGGAGAGCGCAGAAGCCTCCACGTGCAGTGACATTCTGTGCACGCCGGGGCGAACCTCGCAGTCCGGGCACGCCGGGGACGGCCACGACCGGGCTCGCTTGACCCCGATCGACAGGTGGGCCGAGAATCGCATCCATGTCCAGCGCCGAGATCGACGAGTACCTGGCCGACATCGAAGAGCCGAAGCGGTCCACCCTGCAGCGCTTGCGCCAGACGATCCTCGAGGTGGTTCCCGAAGCCGAAGAGGGAATCTCCTACAAGGTTCCGGCCTTCAGGTTGGATGGGAAGGTCATCGCCGGGTTCGCCGCGTTCAAGAACCATCTCAGCTACCTGCCGCACAGTGGTTCCGTCTTTCGGGCCATGCCGGAAGAAGTGGCCGGGTACAAGACGTCGACCGGGGCGCTCCAGTTCCCGATCGACACGCCGCTGCCTCAACCGCTCGTCGAGCGGTTGATTAGTGTCCGCATCGCCCAGGCATTCCCGGAGGGACAGGACGGCGCAGTCGGCTGAACACGGCGCCGAACCAATCCCGACGTGCGTTTGCCAGAGGAATCCGGGGATGTTAAGCCATCTGCCAGGCGAGAGTGTGGGGCAGCACGCCTGGAGCGGAAGGTGCTGATCCATGGTGCGGGGATTCTGGACATCCGGTCGGAGACGAGGTGGACTGCGGCTCACCATGGCCGGCTTCATCCTGGCCGGTGTCACCGCCGCCTCGGTGGCCGCGGTCCCGGCCTCGAAGGCCGGGGCCGTCAGCCCCGCCACCACGTGGACCGCGCAGTCCCCGGCCGCCTCCCCTTCCGCCCGCTACGGCGCCACCATGGCTTACGACCCGGCCACCGGGAACATGGTCCTCTTCGGCGGCGAGGGCAGGTCCGCGTTCCTCAACGACACCTGGACCTGGGACGGCAGCACGTGGACGGCGCAGTCCCCGGCCGCCTCCCCTCCCGCCCGCTACGGCGCCTCCATGGCCTAC
>JBEKOI010000297.1:0-4757 GCA_049521915.1 Acidimicrobiales bacterium
TGTCGTCGCCGATGCCCCGACGGAACACCTTCACGTCCTCGAAGATCGGCGTATGGGTCAGGCCGTAGCCGGCCCGCTCGACCTGGTCGGCGAACCGGACGAGGAGCGCCTCCCACCGGGCCGACTCCGGCCAGAGAACATCGTGGGTGCCGCTGGGGGCGCGCGCCGCGGGCGTCTTGTCGGCCACGCCGGGTCAGTCCTTTTTCCCGGGGAGGATCCGGTAGACGTCGTAGACGGCGTCGAGGTGCCGGATCAGGTTGAGCACCGACTCGAGGTGCGCCGGGTCGGCCAGCTCCACGTCGAAGCGCATGCGACTGATCCGGTCGGCGTCGGTCTGGGTGTTGGCGCTCACGATGTTGAGGTGGTGCTCGGACACCACCTTGGTCACGTCGGTCAGGAGCCGCGACCGGTCGATGGCCACCACTTCGATGGTGGCCACGAACACACCCGAAGACCGGTGGTCCCACTCGACTTCGATGAGACGCTCGCGCGAGCGGCTGGCCAGCGAGGCGGCATTGGCACAGTCGGCCCGGTGCACCGACACCCCCCGGCCGCGGGTGACGAAGCCCACGATCTCATCCCCGGGCACCGGTGTGCAGCACCGGGACAGGCGCACCATGAGGTCGTCGAGCCCCTCGACGTAGACGCCGACCGCCGAGCCGCGGCCCGGTCGGGTGGCGGTGGGTTGTTGGCGGGCGGTGACCGGGAGCTGTTCCTCGTAGACGCCGCCCCGGAGGTCCCGCAGCACGCGCTGGGCCACGGCGCGGGCGGAGATCCGGTTGTCGCCGATGGCCGCGTGCAGCGCATCCAGATCGGCGTAGTTCATGGCGATGGCCAGATCGGCCAGGGCATGCTCGGAGGCCAGCTTCTGCACGGGAAGGCCCTCGCGGCGGAGTTCCTTGATCAGCTCGTCCCGACCGACCTCGATGGCGTCCTCGCGCCGTTCGCGCGAGAACCACTGGCGGATCTTGCTCCGGGCCCGGGAGGACGCCACCATGCCGAGCCAGTCGCGGGAAGGGCCGGCCGTGGGCGCCTTCGAGGTGAAGATCTCCACCGTGTCGGCCGAGCTGAGCCGGGTGTCGAGCGGGACGAGCCGACCGTTGACCTTGGCCCCGATGCAACGGTGGCCGACCTCGGTGTGGATGGCGTAGGCGAAGTCGACCGGAGTGGCGTTGGCGGTGAGAGCGATGACCTTGCCCTTGGGGGTGAAGACGTAGACCTCGTCCTCTTCGAGGTCGAGCTTGAGCGCCTCGAGGAACTCGATGGGATCAGTGGTCTCGTTCTGGAAGTCGACGATCCGCTGCATCCATTCGATCTCCGCCGTCGTCGACGAGGTCTCCTTGGCCAGGGCCAGCCGCTCGGCCCGCCGGTCCCGTTCGGCCAGCTCGGCCCGCTGGGCCGCGGTGACCGACGAGCCCTTCTTGCCGCCCTCCCCCTTCGCCCCACCGGCCGGCGACGACTTGGACGGGGCCTCCTTGAGGGCGGACTTGCCCCTGCCCTTCCCCGCCGCACCCGCCTCCTTGCCCGGTTTGCCGGCCGGGGGCGCGTTGCGATCGGGCCGACCCGGGTTCTCCTTGTACCCCCAGTGGGCGGCGATGCCGTACTCGGCCCGACGGTGCATCTCGTGGGTCCGCACCTGCACCTCGATCGGCTTGCCGTCGAGGCCGATCACCGTGGTGTGCAGCGACTGGTAGAGGTTGAATTTGGGGGAGTTGATGTAGTCCTTGAACCGGCCCTGCACCGGGGGCCAGATGGCGTGGATGGATCCGAGAGCGGCCCAGCAGTCCTTCTCCGACTCGACGATGACCCGGATCCCCACCAGGTCGAAGAGGTCGTCGAACTCCTTCCCCCTCACGACCATCTTCTCGTAGATGCTCCACAGGTGCTTCGGGCGGCCGGTGACCTCGGCGGTCACCCCCGAAGCCGCCATCCGCTCGCGAACCGCCACCAGCACGCGGGCCAAGAACTCGTCGCGCAGCGGGGCGCGGCTGGCCACCATCTGCTCGATCTCCGCGTACCGCTTGGGGTGGAGGGTGGCGAAGGCCAGATCCTCGAGTTGCCATTTGACCTCTTGGATGCCGAGCCGGTGGGCCAGTGGGGCGTAGATGTCCAGGGTCTCCTGGGCCGTCCGGCGCTGCTTCCACTCCGGCATCACCGACAGGGTCCTCATGTTGTGCAGCCGGTCGGCCAGCTTGATGATCAGGACCCGCCAGTCGTTGGCCATGGCCACCAACATCTTGCGCACCGTGGCCGCCTGCTGGGCCTCCTTGGAGTCGAACTGGAGGCGATCGAGCTTGGTCACCCCGTCCACGATGAGCGCCACCGACGGACCGAAGTCCCGGTCGATGATCTCGTTGGTGACCCCGGTGTCCTCCACCGCGTCGTGGAGGAGGGCGGCGGCCACGGTCTGGGCGTCCAATCCGAGGTCGGCGACGATGCCGGCCACGGCGATGGGATGGGTGATGTACGGCTCCCCCGACCGCCGGAGCTGGCCCCGGTGGGCCACCGTGGCCGTCTCCGCCGCCCGCACCATGAGGGACGTGTCGTCACCGGGATGGCGGCGGAGGAACGACTGGAGCACCGGAACCAGCAGCGCCGCCTCGGCGGCCGGCAGCGAGGACCCCGCGACGTACTCCTCGACCTCGGTGGCGGTCCCCTCAGCAGGGACTGGTGTGGCCAGGGCCATGCCTACACGGTACCTGTCCCGACGGGCGCACCGGTACCTTGGGCGGGCCCCGGGTCAGCGGATCGGGGCCGTCCGGTCAGCGGCGCTTGCCCTTTCCTCCCTTGCCCTTTCCCTTCCGGGGGCGGGGCGGAGGCCGGTTGCCCCCCGGTCGGGTCGGGCCGGAGGCGGTTCGCCCGCCCCCGGTCGACGCCTGCGACCCACCTCTCGAGGATCCGGCCGCGGCCCCGACCGGCTCGGTGGCGGCAGAGCCACCGCCGTTGCGCGTTCCTGCGCCCCGGCGGGACGACGCACCCGCTCCGGGCCGAATGACGCCCGTGCTCTGCTTGGCCGCACGGCCCTGGGCCCGTCCGCTCCCCCCGGCGGCCCCGGCCATGGCCGCGGCGCTGGCCGGGGTGAGCACTGCACCCCGTTCCCCACGGGCTTCGAGCCGCTGGCGGATGGTGGTGTAGCGGGGCTCGCGCTCTTTCATCATGGCCAGGAGGGGCGAGGCGATGAAGATCGAGGAGTAGGCACCGCTGGTCAGCCCGATGACCAGCGCCAGACCGAAGTCCTGGAGGGACGTGGCGCCCAGGATGAACGAGCCCACCACCAGCACCGAGAGGACGGGCACGATGGCCACCAACGACGTGTTGATGGAGCGGGCCAGCGTCTGGTTCATCGACAGGTTGACCATCTCGGAGTACGTGATGCGCCCCGAGGCGCCGAGCCCCTTGGCGTTCTCGCGTATCCGGTCGAAGACCACGACGGTGTCGTAGAGCGAATAGCCCAGCACGGTCAGCACCGCCACCACGGTGTCCGGTGTCACCTGGAACCCGGTGAGCGAATAGATGCCCACCGTGACCAGGATGTCGTGGAGCACGGCCACGATGGCGGCCACGGCCATCTTGAACTCGAACCGGACCGAGATGTACAGGGTCACCGCGATGAAGAAGATGATGAGGGCCTTGATGGCGTCGTGGGTGACCTGCCCGCCCCAGGTGGGGCCCACGTCGTTGAAGTTGACGTTGTCCGGTGAGGTATGGGCCGCCTTGGCCAGGGCGTCCTGCACGTTGTTCTCGATCTTCGTGCGCTCGGCCACCGACTTCGAGTTGAGATCGACGGTGACCTGGATCTGGCGGTTGTGGTTGAGCTGGTCGGTGAGCTGGACCACGGTCGGCTGGGTGACCCCGGCCGATTCCGCCGCCGCCGTGGCCTGGGCCACGGTGAGGGTCTGCGAGGAGACCAACCACGACTGCCCGCCCTTGAAGTCGATGCCCTCGTTGAGGCCGCGGGTGCTGAGGGAGATGATGCCGAGGAGGATGATGAGGGCCGAGATACCGAACCACCATTTGCGGTTGCCGATGAAGTCGAAGGAGGTCTCGCCGCGGTAGAGGCGGATGAACACGTTGTGGCGCTTCTCGCCTCTGGCCTCGCGTTCCTGCTCCTCGGCGGCCAGGTCGATCTCCTCGTCGAAGGCCTCGTCGAGCTCGAGGGCCGCCTCTTCCTCTTCGGGAAGCTCTTCCTCCTCGGGAAGTTCCTCTTCGGGAAGCTCGCCCTTGCCGTTGGCCCCGGCGGCGTCGCCCTTGCCGTTGCTGCCGTTGGAGCGGCGCCGGTTCATGGGGTCGCCCCCGCAGTCACGCCGAGGCCGCTGGCCACGCTCATGCCCCGGACCTCACTGCCGCTCCGGCTGCGCCCGAGGAGGATGACGAAGGGCCGGGTGAAGAAGTAGGTGACGAAGACGTCGAGCAGCGTGGAGATCCCGAGGAAGAGGGCGAAGCCCTGTACCGGGCCGATGGAGAACTCGTAGAGGACGACGGCACCGAGGAGGGAGACCGCGTCGGCGGCCAGCACGGTGCGGAAGGCACTGGCGAACCCCTTGTCCACACTGCTCCGCACGGTCCGCCCGGACCGCGCCTCGTCTTTCAGACGTTCGAAGTAGACGATGTAGGAGTCGACGGTGATCCCGATCGACACGATGATGCCGATGACGCCGGCCAGGTCGATGGTGATGTTGAAGCTCTGCCCCAGAATCGAGATGATGGCCCACAGTAGGGCGCCGGTCACGGCCAGCCCGGCGACCACCACCACGCCC
>JBEKOI010000298.1:0-4723 GCA_049521915.1 Acidimicrobiales bacterium
CGATGGCGTGGCTGCGGCCGATGCCACGACCGGCGCCGGTGACGACGACGATCCTGCCTTGGCAGATCCCGGACATGTCCACCCCTCTCTCTCGGCCGTCTCTTCCTCAGCCGTTGGCGGGACGATCTGAGAACGGCGTGTTCCTGTCGGGTCCGGGCTCGTTGGGCAGCCCGAGAACCCGTTCGCCGATGAGGTTGCGCTGGATCTGGTCGGTCCCGCCGTAGATGGACGGCGCCGGTGACAGCAGGGCCAGTTCGGTGACCAGTGCGTTGCGTGGACTGCCGGTGGCCCGGGCCAGTTCTCTGCGGCCGGCATCGTCGTAGGCGTGGAGCATGCCGCCGGGTCCGATGATCCGGAGGCCGAGGTCGCGGGAGAGCCTGATGATCTGGCTCATGGACAGCTTGGCGATATTGGGCATGCCCGGTATGTCCCCGCCGGACTGCTTGGCCGCCTTGAGCCGGAGCGAGTTGAAGCGGCCGAGCTCGCCGAGGGTGTAAAGGCGGGCGAGGTCCTGGCGCACGAGGGGATCCGACGCCGCCGAGGTGTCCTGGGCCAAGCTGATCATCAGATCCGCTCCCCCCGACATCAGGCCGAGCATGCCCGATTCGCCGTCCCCGCCGGTGGCCGCGACCTCCGGCCCCGGCCGCGAGCCGTTGCTCTCCGCCCCCGTCGCCGCGGTCCTGCGCCCACCCGAGGCGACGAAGTCGCCCGCTCGACGCTCGAGATGGCCGGTCACCGTCCCCGGAGTCGCACCCGAGCCCAACGGGGAGCCGGCCCCGGAGCCGAGCCCGCTGCGCTCGTTCATGAGCGTGGTGTTGGCCACCGCCCACCCATGGTTCTCACCGCCGATCACCGCGTCGTCGGCCACCCGCGCATCGGTCATGAACACCTCGTTGAAGAGGGCCCGCCCCGTCATCTCACGCAGGGGCCGCACCTCGACCCCGGGTTGATGCATGGGGAAGGCGAAGTAGGTGATCCCCTGGTGCTTGGGCACGTGGGTGTCGGTGCGGGCCAGGAGCATGCCCAGATCGGCATACTGGCCGCCCGAGGTCCAGACCTTCTGGCCGTTCACGATCCACTCGTCGCCGTCCCGCCGAGCCCGGGTCTGCAGCCCGGCCAGGTCCGAACCGGCGCCCGGTTCGCTGAACAGCTGGCACCATGCCTGGCGACCGGTCACGATGTCGCGCACGTAGGTGTCGATCTGCTGGCGGGTGCCGTGGGTCACGATGGTGGGCGCGGCCAGGAGCAGCCCGAGTCCGGCCGGAGCTCCGAGGGCCCCCGAGGCGGCGATCCGCTGCTGCACCCGGAGCCCGTCGGCGCGCGACACCCCGCGGCCAAAGGCGTCCGCCGGAAGCGAGGGGGCGGACCAACCCGCCAGGCCCAGCCGTTGCCACCACTCTCCCACGGTCAGGTCCGGGTCCCAGTTGTCGGACAGCCACGCGTCGAGCTCGTCGAGCAGCGGGTCGGCGGCCGCGTTCACGTCTGTGGTGGTCATCCCGTTTCGCCTCCCGGTCGGCGCGTGCCCAGTCATGTCGGCCTTCGATCAGGGCTTCTTCCCCCGGAGCCCGGCCGACACTCGACGGTACCATTGCCCCGCCGACCACGCCCTCCGGGGTCCGATCGTTTCGGGGCCCCACCTGTTTCGGGGTCCCACCGCCGGTGCCCACGACACGGGCGAGGAGTGGGAACGAGGAACGACCAGCGAGGAGTGCCGAGTGAGGAGTGCCTCATCATGACTTCACAACGACCATCGGACGTCATCCCCATCGACGACTGGAACCGGCTGTTGGACGGTCGGGTGGCGGTGGTCACCGGAGGCGGGGACGGAATCGGCGGAGCCATCTCGAGGCTGTTCGCCCGGCACGGTGCCCTGGTCGAGATGGCCGAGGTCGACGAGGAGCGGGCCGCTCGCACCCGGCAGGCCATCGAAGACGCCGGTGGGACGGCCCGGGTCCACATCGTCGACGTCACGGTACCCGCCGACGTCGATCGACTGGCCGCCGGTGTCCTGTCCGAGCACGGCCGCATCGACGTGCTCGTCAACAACGTCGGGGACTATCGCCCGTCGGTCCGCTTCGAACACTCCACCCCGGAGTCCTGGCACGCCATGTACAGCATCAACTTGTTCCACATCCTGGCCACCACGCGTGCCTTCCTCGGGAGCATGACCGCCGCGGGCCGTGGCGCGATCGTCAACCTCCACTCCGTGGAGGGGATGCGCGGCTTTCCCGGCGATCCTGTCTACGCGGCCATGAAGGCGGCGGCGGCCCACTTCACGACGTCCCTGGCCGTGTCCGTGGGGCGGTTCGGGGTGCGGGTGAACGGGATCGGGCCCGATCTCACACAGACCCCTCAGGTGGACTATCTGGGCGGTCCCGGAGAGGATGAGGACCTGTGGCCGTCCTGGGCGCCGGTGGGTCGGGTCGGCTGGCCGGAGGACCAGGCCCGCGTGGCCCTCTTCCTGGCCTCGGATCTGGCCGGCTACGTGACCGGGCACAACATCCCGGTCGACGGCGGGACCAGGGCGGGCGGGGGTTGGTTCTACTCCCCCGGAGCGGGTCGATTCGTCAACCGGCCGCGGTCCCTCTGACCGCGGCACGGACCGCGGCACGGGTCACTTGAGGGGCAGCTGCTTCAGCACCTCGGGCGGGACCTGATCCTGGACGGCGTCCACCAAGCGCTTGGATCGGGAACGGAGCGAGAGCAGTTCCGAATACCGCTCGTCGTCCCCCTTCATCCCCGAGATCAGCGGCGAGTGGGCGATGGAGACGGCCCCGATGAACATGACGAGGAGTGAGAGCGCCTCCAGGGGGCCGTAGGCACCCGCGGTCCGCAGGTTGTCCCCGAACAGGCCGATGCCGATGGCGATGCTGGCCAGCGGATCGACCAGCACCAGCGCCGTCTGGGAGGCCGCGATGGGTCCGGCGTGGAACGCATTCTGGGCCAGGAACACCGATCCCACGCCGCAGACGGCCAGCCCGTAGGTCTGCCAGTGGACGAACATCTGGGGCCAGTCGGTGGCCACGTAGTTGCCGACCGTCTTGATGAGCGACGCGGTGAAGGCGAAGCCGACTGCGCCCGCGGCCCCGAACATCGCCGCCCGCCACCACCGGGGGCCCCGCAGGGCCAGGACTACAGCCACCAGGATCACCCCCCCGCAGACGGAGCCGACGATCAACCAGCCCAGATTGGTCGGCACCAGCTGGCCGCCGCCGGGCTGGGCGAAGGCCAGGAACCCGGCCAGGCCACCCGCTGCGGCCAGGCAGCCGAACCATTCCCGTACTCCGATCCGGAAGCGAAACCAGGTGGCCAGGAGGAGCACGAGAAAGAGCAGCTCGGTGGTCAGAATGGGCTGGACCTGGCTCAGGTCGCCGAGGTGGAGGGCCACGGCCTGGCACAGGAAGGACACGATCATGACGGCGAAGCCGAGCAGCCACACCCCGCGCTTGAGGGCGTGGGTCAGCAGGCTCAATCGCAGGGTCGACTCGGCCGGGGCATCCTCCACGCCCATCCGCTGCAGGATGCTGGTCAGCGCATTGGCCAGCGCGCTGAACGTAGCGAGAAGGTAGACCATCAGCCCAGACGGTCCAGCGTTCTGCCGACGAGGACTATCCGGTCATGCCCCGTATCGCCCTCGCCGGAGCGGGACGGGCGCGGGCGCCGGGGCTCGTTGTGAAGAAAATCACGAGCGAGGCGCGACACCCCTTGTCGTCCGACCGCGCCCGCCTGATGGGATCTCTCCATGTCGCCTCGCTCATCCCGGTGGAACACCCTTCTTGCCCACAGGGTAACCGCCGGTGGGGTCGGGCCACGCACCCCTGCCGCGGGGCCCGCACCGCCACAACCGGGCTCAGGTCGGGACGGCCCCCACCACGTCGTCCACGTGGACGCCGAGCCCGGGGAGCGACCCCAGGTTGGCGGCGTCGCCGAAGCTGAACACACCGCCATCGCGGCCGATCAGGTTGTAGCCCCGGCCGTCGGGGGAGACCACGATGCCCACGATGTCGTCCGCCGCCACCCCGACAGAGGGGAGGTCCCCGTAGGAGCGGGCGTCGCCGAAGGCGCTGACCGCCCCGTCGGCCCCGACCACCCAGTACCCACCGCCGTCACGGGTGGACGTGATGGCCACCGCCCCGGCAGGGGCGCCCCCGAAGTAACCGGCGTCCCCGAAGGCGTAGACCGATCCGTCCGAGCCCACCAGCCAGTACCCGAGGTCGTCGGCGGTGGCGGCGATGCCGGCGATGTCGTCCACGTGGACCCCGAGCCCGGGCAGGGAGTTCTCGAACGGCGCGTTGAAGCTGAACACGCCCCCGTCCCGGCCCACGAGGAAGTAGCCCCGGTCGTCGAGGGTGGGCACGATGCCGGCGATGTCGTCCACGTCGACGCCGATGCCGGGCAGCGAGTCGACGAACGGGGCGTTGAAGGCGAACACCCCGCCGTCCGCGCCGACCAGCCAGTATCCGTCGTCGGCGGCCGTGGGCACGATGCCGGTGATGTCGTCCACGTCGACGCCGAGCCCGGGCAACGAGCCGTAGAAGCCGCCGCCGAAGACGAACACCCCGCCGTCGGAGCCGACCAGGTCGTAGCCGTGTCCGGTCGGGGACGACGGCGCGGGCCCGGGCGGTGGCCGGTAGGTGATCGTGAAGGCGTGGTTGACGATCCTCCCGGGAGCGGCGATGACGTGACCGGCATGGTCGACCATCTGCACGCCGCCGAGGGACAC
>JBEKOI010000299.1:0-6049 GCA_049521915.1 Acidimicrobiales bacterium
ATCGAAGGTGAGACTTGGCATCAGGCCACCGGGCGTGTACGTCGCTTCCGGTTCCCGAGCATCTCGTCCGCCCGGTCCTTCTCGTCCTGCGAGAGCGGACCGCCGGTATCCCGAAGCGCTAGCCCTGATCGTTCACGAGGCCGCCTGAGCTGAACTACCCGCGTCCGCGGAAAAGCCCTCCGTACAAGGGAAACTGTTGTTCTCGAGGCAACAAAATCCCAGCAGCAGGAGGGCACTTCCAAAGTGAACGGTAGCAGCGCGTCCCACGTGATTGTTGAACCCGGCGGGACAGGTGTGGTGGCCCATGTCGGACTGCACGCTCTTGGCTGTTTTGCCGACCGTCTGGGCCTGGGTGATGCACTCTCGGCTCGCATCCCTCTGACCGGGGAACGACTCCCTGTTCACGACCGCGGGAAGGTGCTGGTCCACACCGCCCTGATGCTGGCCGGGGGTGGCGAGAGCTGCGCCGACATCGAGCACTTGCGCCTGCAGCCGGCACTGTTCGGGTCGGTGCCGTCGGACTCGACGGTGTTCCGCACCTTCCACCAGATCGGCGAGGAGACGAGGGCGGAGATCGGCGTGGCCATGGCCGAGATGCGGGCCGAGGTCTGGTCACGGTCGTCGAAGACGACAGGCTCGGGCCCGGTGGTCCTCGACCTCGACGCCTCGCTGGTCGAGATCCACACCGACGGGAAGGAGCAGGCCGCCCCCACCTACAAGGGAGGTTTCGGGTTCCACCCCATGTTCTGCTTCGCCGATGCCACTGGTGAGGTGCTGTCCGGTGCGCTCCGTCCGGGCAACGCCGGAGCCAACACAGTGTCCGACCATCTCATGGTCCTCGATCAGGCCATCGCCCAACTGCCGATGTCAATCGCCGTCGGCCACCGAGCTGCTGATGATCCCGAGGCAGTGAGGAGAGCCGTGGTGGTCCGGGCCGATTCGGCCGGTTGCACCGAGGGGTTCTTGTCCGGGTGCCGGGCCAGGAACGTTTCCTTCTTCGTCACCGCACGGTCGAATCCCCAGGTGACGAGCGCCATCTGCGATGCCATCGGCATCGACCAGGTGTGGGAACCGGCCCTCACCCAGGCCGGTGAGCCGAGGGACGGTGCGTCCGTGTGCGAGCTCACCTCGTTGATCACCGACCAGAAGCTTCCCGGTGGCACCCGATTGATCGTGCGACGGGAACCACTCCACCCCGGAGCCCAGCGAAGTCTGTTCCCCTCACTCGACTTCCGCTACTGGGGCTTCTACACCGACGCGAAAGGTTCACCGGTGGAACTGGACGCCACCATGCGGGCCCATGCCCACGTGGAGCGCCATATCCAACGACTGAAGGACTCCGGACTCGCACGCATGCCCTTCACCAGCTTCTCCGCCAACGCCAACTGGTTGATGGCCGTGGCCATGAGCGCCGACCTGGTGCGCTGGTTCCAGCTGCTCTGCTTCGACGGGAGCTGGGTCGATGCCCGGCCGAAGGCCTTGCGCTGGGGCATCTTCCACGCCCCCGGCCGGCTGATCCACCGGTCGCGCCGACGAGTAGTCAGGATCATCGACGGTTGGCCGGGCACCGATGCGTTGATCAACGCCTACAAACGCATCGCACTCATCACCTGAACGAACTCAGGACCCCGCCAGTCGGCACCAGCTTGACGACGCGCGCCCCGACATCGCCTCGTGGACGCTTCTGACCCTCTGAATAACCGCAAATGCAGACCACAGGATGGCGACAGAACCGAAATCGCCGGCATCCTGCCTCACGCCGCTCGATACATGGCCTCAGAGGACGTTCCCGATTTCTCGTGAACGATCAGGGCTAACTAATGCGTCCCGAAAGGCGGAGCTTAAACATGTCGAAGCGTTCATCTTTTCGCGTTCTTTGTGCGGGTATCGGTGTCTCGCTGCTCGGCGTGGTGGCGGTGGTGACACCTGCGGCGGCAACCCACGCGGCATCAGCGGTCAGGTCCGCGGGCGGCGGACGAACCTACGGAGCAGCCCTCTTGACGCCGACCGCACCGTCTGGCCACGCCGTCGCGCCGCCCAAACATGCGCTGGCTTCGGGAGGAGATCCTGCGATCTACGACTCCACAGCCAATTCGGCCCCCGGCCCCCAACTGACCGGGTCCGCAGGCCCCACGGCGAGCCTCGGCTTCGAAGCCACATCGGCGTCAGAGTTCGGCAATGAGATCACCTTCGCCGGCGCGGCACGTGAGCTGAACAACGTCGTCGCGACGATGTCGTCCTACGGGTGTCAGAGCGGCAGCGGTTACGGCGGCCCTGTCTACGGCAGCCCCGGTGCTTGTGTCACCAGCCCGGGGGCGACGTTCAGTGTGCCGCTGACCCTGAACATCTACAACCCACCCCCCGGCGGCTGCCCTTCCACCCCATCGGACACGCCGTGTGAGCCTGGCAGCCTGATCGCCAGCGACACCCAGGCGTTCAACATCCCGTACCGCCCGTCGGCCAGCCCCGTCAATTTCGACGGCGACTCCAACTGCAACGGGGACACGTGGTACAACGCATCGGCCACCCCCCCCGACTGTTACTACTCAGAGTCGGACAACGTGACATTCGACTTGAGCTCCCAGAACCTCATCCTTCCGAATACGGTCGTGTTTGGAGTTGCCTACGGCACCTCCAACTACGGAATTCCCGGGAAGGATCCGGCGAACAACTGCAACAGCACCAACACGAAGTCCTTCTCCGCCGACAACACCGTCACGAGCGACCAAACATCGGTATCGACCAGTGCTGCGGGCGGGTACGCCGGAGTTGTCTTCGGTGACACCGTTTCGGACACCGACGGGAACATCCCTGCGAGCGACACAGTGGCGTCTGTCTCGGGCTCGTCGTTCACGCTGGCCTATCCCGCTACCGGTGGGGCTCCAGACACGTCGGACTCCCTCACGTTCACCGGGGAATGCCCGATCGACTCGCTCAACCTCGGGCTCACCTTGGACCCGACCAACTTGACCGTGGGATCCGATCCCATTGCGGGCAACGTGTTCTGGAACACCACCTACTCCGGTTTCTACTGCGACGGCGGTGGCACGGGCGGCACGGATGTGGGGACGTTCCGCTTCGACTCGCCGGGCTCGCCCGGGTGCTGGTCCGAGGACGACACCGTCAAGAGCACGGTATCGAGCGACTCCGCCACGGTGGCGGCCACACAACCTGCGACTGATGCCTTCGATGGCGTCTACCCCGGTGAGACGGTGACGGACGCCGACGGGCACATACCGGCGAATGACACGGTGCTCTCGGTCAGTGGTGACGGCAATTCGTTGACACTGACGTCTCCTGCCAACAGTTTCGCCCCTGCTGTCGACACAACCGACAACCTGACGTTCGGCGAAGGCACGGCCCCGTACTACGTCCCGGCCGTGGAGTTCAACGCGGGCAGAGCCCCAGCTGTCACAACGTCGCCGACGAGCCAGTACTACCTTTCAGGGCAGAAGCTCACCTTCACGGCAGCCGCTACGGGGAACGAGGCTCCCACTGTGCAGTGGCAGGATTCGACGAATCACGGGTCCTCATGGTCCAACGTCCCCGGGGCAAACTCGACCACGTTCCAAACGCCGGCACTCACCAGGAGCGAGAACGGCTTGGAGGTGCGGGCCGTGTTCTCGAACTCATCCGGCACGACCGCCAGCAGCCGGGCCACGGCGGTACTGGCCACGGCCCCAGTGGTGACGACCCAGCCGCGCAGTCAGACTTATACCTCGGGGGAGGTGGTCGCCCTGACGTCGACCGCCAGCGGCGCGCCACGTCCCACCGTGCAGTGGCAGCTCTGGTCGGTTCACGGGTGGCACAACATCGCCGGGGCAACCTCGACCACGCTCAGAACAGCGATGCTCACCAGTGTCGAGAACAACTGGCATCTTCGTGCCGTTTTCACAAACATCGCTGGCAAGGTCGACAGCAAGGTCGCCACGTTGACGAAGACCTAGCTGCGGTGGCGCCCGACGAGTAGGTCATGGGCGCAATACATCGTGAGAATCGGAGGAAGGGGAGGAGGTCATGCGCCTCCTCCCCTTCTCAGTCTCTGCCCGCTGAAGTCAAAGCTTCTTGACCGAAGATGTGCCGGTCCGATCGCCCTCCTGAGGTTGTGTCGAACCGGCTGACGGGCGTCCTACAACGGATCCGCCACCCTTCCGCGAATCGAGACCCAATCACTTGGCCACCTCCTTCGTGAATCGCCCCGGGATTGGTGACTGCTCCACCTCTTGAGAGGATGGAGCAATGTCAGAGCAGTCAGAGAAGAGGAAGGCGGTCCGCCGACCGTATCCACCGGAGGTCCGCGAACGGGCCGTGCGGATGGTCTTCGACCACCAGGACGAGTACCCGTCGCAGTGGAAGGCCATCGAATCCATCTCGGCCAAGCTGTCGATCAACCACGAGACGCTTCGTCAGTGGGTCCGACGAGCTGAGACCGATGCCGGCCAACGCCCTGGGCTCACGACTGACGAGCGTGAGCAGATGAAAGATCTCCGGCGAGAGGTGAAAGAGCTCCGGCGAGCCAACGAGATCCTGAAATCAGCGGCGACTTTCTTCGGGGCGGAGCTCGACCGCCAACAGCCGAGATAGTCGCCTACATCGACGCCCACCAAGACCGCTTCGGGGTCGAGCCGATCTGCCGGGTGCTCACCCGAACACCTATTGGATGGCAAAGAAGCGCCCGCCATCAGCCCGTTCGCTCCGGGACGAGGTGCTGAAGGTTGAGATCACCCGGGTCCATGGGGAGAACTTGGACGTCTATGGAGCCGACAAGGTGTGGACCCAGCTCAACCGGGAAGGCACCAGGGTGGCCCGCTGCACGGTCGAGCGGCTGATGGGTGACCTGGGGCTCTCCGGTGTGCGCCGGGGCAAGGCCTACAAGATCACCACCCGGTCGGACGAGCGTCAGCACCGCCCGGACGACCTCGTGGACCGGGACTTCACGGCCGCCTCGCCCAACCGGCTCTGGGTGGCCGACCTCACCTACGTGAAGACCCACGCCGGGTGGGTGTATGCCGCCTTCATCATCGACGTCTTCAGCCGAATGATCGTGGGCTGGCAGCTGTCCAACTCGCTGCGCTCCGATCTGGCCATCGACGCCTTAGAGATGGCCGTCTGGAACCGCACCCGACAGGGCCAGGTCCTCGATGGCCTGGTGCATCACTCGGACAAGGGGGTCCAGTACTTGTCGATTCGCTACTCCGAGCGCTTGGCCGAGAACGACATCGTGGCTTCCGTCGGCTCAACCGGCGATTCCTACGACAACGCCATGGCCGAGGCGTTCAACAGCCTCTACAAGTGGGAGCTGATCTATCCCAAGGGCCCCTGGACGGGCCTCGACGATGTCGAGTTCGCCACCATGGGCTACATCGACTGGTTCAACCACCGCCGTCTCCACGGCGAGATCACCGACGACAACAGCTACGTCACGCCGGCAGAGTTCGAGGCCATCTACTACCGTCAAACAGCACCCGCCCTCGAGGCGGTTACCCAATAGCCGGAGCAGTCATGGAACCCGGGGCGATTCACCGTGAAGACCTTGCCATTGTCGGTGAGGATCTCGTTCGGGGCACCGTGTTGCTTGAGGGCGAAGAGAAGGGCGTCACAGACCGGCCTGGCCGTGGCTCGGGCGACGATCCGGGCACAGACGCAGTATCGGCTGTGGTCGTCGACGCCGGTGACCACCTTCACCTCGGTGCCGTCGGCCAGATAGAACCGGCCGACGATGTCCATCTGCCAGAGCTCCATGGACTTGGACCGCTCCCACCGCTTGTAGTCCGACTTGGATCGCTTGCGAGGAGTGGGCTCGAGCAGTCGGTGACGGACCAGGGCCCGATAGATCGAGGATCGCCCCGGTAGTGGCGTTGTGCCCTCTCGGGCCAAGTGGGTGCGGATGGTCCTCGGGCCCCAGGCAGGATGGGTGCGTCTCATCTCGACGATCCGGGCCTCGACCACCGGCGTCATCTGGTGCGGACAGCTCTCGGGCTTGGAGGTCTTGTCCACCAGGCCGGCGACCCCTGAACTCGCATACCGGCGGAGCCACGCGTGCACGGTC
>JBEKOI010000300.1:0-4634 GCA_049521915.1 Acidimicrobiales bacterium
CGCGTTGATGTTGATGAAGTTCTCGGAGTAGCCCGACAGCTGGTCGCCCAGATCGCCATCCGACTTCAGCTGGTCGTAGTAGGTGGTTCCGATCCCTTCCTGGGCTGTCGTGTAGTAGTCGCCGGCCGTCCCCACCTCGATGTAGCAGATGACGTGATCATGCAGGGCGTGGAGCGCGGCCACCGTGCTGGGCGGGTTCTCGATGGCGTCGATGTCGTAGACGACCGGGTCCGGAGCCGCACTTCCGTCCGGCAGCTTGTCGTCCGTACCCATCTCCGAGGCGTTGGTGGTATCCAGGGCGCCGGCGAGATACCACTGCCACGGCAGGTTGCCCGGGGGCGCCACCCACCATGATCCCGACGGCTGTGTCGTCGACGTCGTCGTGGTCGACGTTGTCGACGTCGACGTGGTCGAGGTGCTCGTGGTCGACGTGGTCGACGTGGACGTGGTCGACGTGGTCGACGTCGATGACGTCGGGGACGTGTCCGTGGTTGTCGTGGTCGGCGGGGGGTTGATCACTGCAGATCCCGAGGTGATCAGCCCGGTCATGGTGAGATCCTTGAGCCCCGCGGCGCTGGTGCAGGCCCGGATGGAGGTGGCGGAGGGTTCGGTCAGGGTCACTTTGGCGGGGCCCTGGAAGGAACCGGTCGACTTGTTGGTCTTGAGGGTGGTCTTGGTGAACGCGGCGGCGACACCGTTGAGCTTCCCCTTCCAGGCCAGGCTCAGCGTCGCCCCTACCCCGGTCAACCTTCGCTTGCAGGTGACCGGACTGCGACGGAACGATCCGCTGACGGTGCCGCTGGTGATGGTGGTCCCTCGGGTCGTGGAGGTGCACTTGGACAGCTTGCCCTTGACCGAAGATGCCTTTGTCCCTCCGCCGGATGACTTCAGTGAGGGTAGGAACGTCACGGTGACCGAGTAATGGCACGTCACCTTGCCCGAGGCCCTGCTGGCCGAGGCGGTGGCGGCGCCCGACTGCAGAACCGTGACCGGAACGACCACGAGTCCCACGAGGACGACTGCCAGCGCGGTCAATCGGTACACCATGAACGTTCGACGTCTGTGCACGATTCGCTTCCAGTCACACGCTACCGGGGGTGGCAGGGGTCGAGGGGCAGCACGGACCAACCGGTATCGTCTGCCCCTCTCTACAGCCTAGGAATGATCGGTGCCCGGAACTACCCTCGACTTGTGGCCGACAACCCTTACCCGGACCCCGATGTTTCGTCCCGACCCTGATCCCAAGGTGGACGGGGTGGGCGAGGGGGCCTCCCGGAGGCATCAAGCGGCCATCGGGCATCGGAGTCCGTAGGCTCGCACCGTGAACCGCTTCGATCTGGTGATCTTCGATTGCGACGGCGTGCTCGTCGACAGCGAGCGCCTGGCCGTGAGGACCGAAGTCGAGATCCTGTCGAGCCTGGGGTGGCGACTCACCGCGTCCGAGATCGTCGAACGGTTCGTCGGCCGATCGGCTGCCTACATGCACGGGGAGATCGAGCGCCATCTGGGCCGGAGCATCGATTGGGACGCCGAGTTCGAACCCCGCTACCGGGAAGTCTTCGAGCGGGAGCTCGTCGCCGTACCCGGTGTCGTCGAGGCACTCGATGAGATCACGGTGCCGGTGTGCGTGGCGTCGAGCGGGAGCCACGAGAAGATGCGGTTCACCCTGGGCAAGACCGGACTGATCGAACGCTTCGACGGAAGGATCTTCAGCGTCGACGAGGTGGCCCACGGGAAGCCGGCTCCCGATATCTTCCTGTTCGCCGCCGAGAGGATGGGCGCATCGCCTGACCGCTGCGCGGTGATCGAGGACAGTGTCTCGGGGGTCACCGCCGGCCTGGCCGCGGGCATGACGGTCTTCGCATTCGCCGGGGGTGTGACCGGGGCCGACCAGCTCTCCATCGGAGAGGCAGTCGTGTTCGACGACATGGGCGACCTTCCCGCCGTGCTCATGAGGACAGCCCGTCACCGACGTTGATCGCCCATAGGATCAGACGGTGATCGCCGAACGACTCGAGGAACTCGGAATCGTGCTTCCGCCGGTCTTCCCGCCGGCCGGCAACTACCTGGGCTGCGTGGTCCAGGACGACATGGTCTACGTCGGAGGGCACGGGCCCATCGGTGGTGACGGCGTCATCCGCGGCAAGGTCGGCGCAACGCTTTCCCTCGAAGAGGCCCAAGGGGCCGCCCGCCTCACCGCGCTGTCCATCCTGGCCACCCTGCAGGCCGAGTTGGGCGACCTCGACCGCATCCTGCGCATCGTCAAGGTCTTCGGCATGGTCAATGTCGCCCCGGGCTTCAATCAGACCCCGGCGGTCATCGACGGGTGTTCCGATGTGCTCGTCGAGATATTCGGTGAGTCGGGACGCCACACCCGCAGTGCGGTCGGACTGGCGGAGCTGCCCTTCGACATCGCCGTCGAAATCGAGCTCACCGCACGCCTTCGCAACGAATGAGGGTGCGTGGGTCAGCCGGCCCGGGCGCCCGTCGGGCCCAGATGGCTCAGCCCGGCTCGTCCTCGTGCCCGGCCGGGGTCAGTCCCCAGTAGGCGCCCAGCGGTTCGATCTCCCCCTTGACCACCTTGTCGATCGTGGTGCAGATGGGCAGATCGAGGCCGTGGCGCTCGGCCAGCTCGAGCGCCACCGTGGCGGTCTTGACCCCCTCGGCCACCATGTGCATCTCGGCCAGGATGTCCTCCAGCCGCCTTCCCTTCCCGAGCTGCTCCCCCACCGCCCGATTGCGGCTGTGCGGGCTCATGCAGGTGGCGATCAGATCTCCCATCCCGGCCAGTCCCGCGAACGTGGTGGGGTGGGCGCCCAAGGCCACACCCAGCCGGGCCAGCTCGGCCAGGCCGCGCGACATCACTCCGGCACGGGTGTTGTCACCCACCCCCAGCCCTTCGCCGATGCCGGCGGCGATGGCGATGACGTTCTTCAGTGCCCCGCCCATCTCGCAGCCGATGACATCGTCGTTGCGGTAGACACGGAAGACGCCCCGGGTGAAGACGGCCTGGATGGCACTGGCCACTTCGAGGTCCTCGGTGGCCACGACGGACGCCGCGGCCTTGCCCGACATGATCTCGCGGGCGATGTTAGGCCCGGTGAGGGCGGCCACCGGGTGGCCGGGTACCACCTGCTTGATGACCTCGGTCATCCGCAGGAGGGTGCCCCGCTCGAGCCCCTTGGACAGGCTCACCACCGGGATCCACGGGCGCATGCACGGTGCGGCCTCCGTCAAGACGGCCCGGAATCCCGAGGTCGGCACCCCGACCACCAAGAGGTCGGCGTCGCACACGGCCTCCTCGAGATCGGCGGTGGCCGACAGTTCGGTGGGCAGGTCGAATCCGGGCAGGTAGGCCGAGTTGGCATGCTCGGTGTTGACGGCCTTGGCCACATCGGCGTTGCGGGCCCACAGCACGGTGTCGTGCCGCGGAGCGACCAACGAGGCCACCGTGGTGCCCCACGACCCCGCTCCGAGCACGGCGATCCTCATGGGGCGGGCGGGACCAGCGACTCGGCGAAGTGCTCGGAGGTGACCAGCTCGACCAGGGTGCGGACCCCGAAACCGGTGCCACCCTTGGTCAGGTAGCGGCTGTTCTCCTCCGATCGGGCCGGGCCGGCGATGTCGAGGTGGGCCCAGGGCACGTCGGCCACGAACTCGCGCAGCAGCATGGCCGCCGAGATGCTCCCGGCCTGGCCCGGCCGCCCGACGTTGCGCATGTCGGCGATCTCCGACTCGATGTGGCTCCGGTAGTCGTCGGGCAGTGGGAGGGGCCACAGCGGCTCCCCGGCCCGGCCCCCCGCAGCCCGCAGCTCGGCCATGAGGGCGTCACCGTTGCCCAACAGTCCGGCGATCTCCTTGCCCAGGGCCACCACCGCGGCGCCGGTGAGCGTGGCCACGTCCACGATGGCATCAGGCTCCGACTCCACGGCCAGGGTGAGGCCGTCGGCCAGCACCAGTCGGCCCTCGGCGTCGGTGTTGAGCACCTCGATGGTCTTCCCGCTCCTGGTGGTGAGGACATCCCCGGGCTTGGTGGCCGATCCTCCGGGCATGTTCTCCGTCAACGGGGTGAACGCGGTGATCCGTATCCGGGCCCCGAGGGCGGCGGCGGCGTCCACGGCGCCGAGCACCGCGGCGGCCCCACCCATGTCGGTCTTCATGGTCTCCATGCCGGTTGCCGTCTTGAGGGAGAGGCCACCCGAGTCGAAGGTGATCCCCTTGCCCACGAGAGCGAGGTGCGGCACCCGTCCGTTGATCTCGATGGGGTCGGCCGGCCGGTACTCGACACGCACCAGGCGAGGTGGCTGAGTCGATCCCCGGGCCACGCCGAGCAGGCCGCCGAGACGCTCGGCGACGATCCGCTCCTCGTCCCACACCTCGACGGTCACTTCGGCCACCCCCGAGAAACGCTCGACGAAGGTGTCGGCGAACTTCTCGGGCGTCAGGGAGCTCGGTGGTTCGTTGACCAGGTCGCGGGCCAGGCTGACCGATGCGGCCAACCGGGCCCCCCGGGCGGCGCCGTCCCGCACCCTCTGCACCTCGTCGGCCGTCCCGGTGACGATGGCCAGTGTGGCCAGCTGGCCCGGGTTGTCGCCGGTGCGGAAGACGTCGTACCGATAGGAGGCGAGCACGGC
>JBEKOI010000301.1:0-4569 GCA_049521915.1 Acidimicrobiales bacterium
CTAGCGCTTCGGGATACCGGCGGTCCGCTCTCGCAGGACGAGAAGGACCGGGCGGACGAGATGCTCGGGAACCGGAAGCGACGTACACGCCCGGTGGCCTGATGCCAAGTCTCACCTTCGATGCCGGCGGACTGATCGCCCTCGACCGCAACGATCGGCACGTGGTCGTACTCCTGGCTCGAGCAGCTCAAACGAGCGCGTCGATCACGGTGCCTGCTTCTGCCCTGGGTCAAGCGGTTCGCCGACCCGAACGCCAGGTGCGACTCGCTCGATTGATTCGTCAACCCACGACAACGGTCGCGCCCCTCGACAGGGTCGATGCACGCACGTGGGGAGGCTGCTTGTCGCTCAGCCCTCCAAGGCGAGCGATGTCAGGCGAGTCAGCGGTCGGTCCATGGATCCGAACCACATCTCGACGGTCCGTACCCGAAGATCTGTCCACGTCTTGACGCGTCCTGACCGGAACCGGTGGCCGGGGTCACTGCCCGCACCCAGATCTACGGCGCAGTTCGCCCGGCCGCGGCCCCGTAGGCCGACTCGGCGTTGCGCACATCATCGACAAGGCTCCCGAGGGACAGGTTGCTATCCACGAAGTGGTAGCCCCGCGTCGCCCCACCCACCTCGCTCACCACCGGCCTGGAGTCTCCCTTGCCGGCGATGTCGGTGACCTGGAGCCAGGTCGCACCGCCGGCGCTCTACCTGAGCGTCCGCTGTGAACGCCCTCCGGGTGGCATGGCAGGCGCCCCGCTGCGGTCCCGACGAAAGCGTCGTCGCCGATCGCTCAGATGGTGAACGCCAGGTTGGCCACCAGCTGCTCGCCCAAACTCCGGTCGCCGGTGAAGCCGATCTCCACCTCACCGCTCCTGTGCAGGTCGTCGCGTCCACCGGTGAGCCGGAGGAACAACGTGACCGGCAGCTCGACGCCGACCGTCGGAGGTTGATCGAACGACTCGACCTCGACGGCCCGACCCTCCACCTGGACCAGAAAGGTTCGGCTCACGGTCCCGGTCAGGTCGATGCGCACCCGGGCACCCTCCGGCATCGATGCCCGGCGACCGACGATGTAGCCGAGGCCGGTCGAGACCTCCTCGAGGGCGGACGCGATGTCCCGCCCGTCCAGCCTCGGTGGCATGCCGAGCGCATCGCGGATGTCGTGTTCGTGCATGAAGCAGTCGTAGTGCCGGATCCTCATGAAGCGCCCGTAGGTCTCGTCGCGCCCGACCGGGGTCCACGACGGAGCGTCGAATTCCGCCTGGGTCATCGCCTCGAGGGACGCCAGCCGCCGGCCGGTGATCTGGCCGAAGCGGTCGAGGAGCTCGTCCCCGCGGAGGGACCGCATCGATTCGACCCAGACCTCGTTGGCCTCGGCGACCCCGTTGCCCATGTGGTCGAGGTGCGAGATGTCGACCGAGGGGGCCGGCACACCGGCCAGCATCGACTCCGTGCCCACGACATGGCTCAGCACGTCCTTGACCGACCAACCGGGAAGACAGGTGGCCGCATCCCACTGGTCGTCCGACAACGGGGAGCAGACCGCGGCCAGGGATCCGAACTGGTGACGGAGCAGATCGACGGTCCCGGCCTTGTCGACGTACGTCGGCATCGTGGGCCCACCGTAGCGGAGCAGCCCGACCGGCGTTCGGGCCGGCCCGGCCACCGGACCGGCCGGCCCGGGGCTCAACCAATCCGGCAATGGTACCGATAGCTACCGGGTGGGACATTCGAGCTCGGCGGACCCTTGAGAGCACATGCGTGGAAGTACGTCCTGGTCATGGGGGCTGTTGCCGTCGCCGGCTACCTCGCGCTCCCGGGGACGACCGCTCGTGACGCGCTGTGCCAGGCCGTCGGGGTGGCCTCGGTGGCGTGCATCCTGGTCGGTGTCCGCCTCCGCCGTCCGGGGGACCGCGCCGGCTGGTACCTGCTGGCCGCCGGCGTGGCCGCCTTCACCTGTGGTGACGCGGTCCAGAACGACCACGGCCTCATGGTGCGGGCCGGTGGACCGCACCCGACACCGGCCACCGCGTTCTATCTGATCGGCTATCTGCTCGCCATCGCCGCCGTCATCAGGTTCAGCACCGGCCTCAAGCATTCGGGCCGCCGCGAGGACTACGCCGACGCCGCCATCATCTCACTCGGAACGCTGGCCGCCTCGTGGACCTTCCTCATCAACGCCTACGTCTACAACACATCGATCTCCTCGTTCGGCACGTTGGTCGTCCTCGGCTATCCGGCCATGGACCTCGCCCTTATCTTCTTCGTCCTCTACTCGCTGCTCCTGCGGGTCGCCGGGCGACCCTTCCACAAGCTCGTCGCCGGGGCCCTGATCGTCATCGTGGTGACCGACTTCGCCCGCGACGTCCTCGTCCTGCACGCCCATCGCCCGATGGCCGACTCGATCGAAGCCGGGACCCTGATCGCCTACGCGCTCATCGGCGCGGCGGCACTCCACCCTTCTGTGGGGCAACCGGCTCCCGACTCACCCTCGCAGGCACCGAGCATCTACCGACGTGAGACGAATGGCCGGGGCCGCGTTCCCATCGTCGCCTTCGCCGGCTTCGTGCCGCCGAGCATCCTCCTGGTGACCAGCAGCCTCGGGCTCGCGGTCAATGTCCCCGCCATGTCAGGGCTGTGCCTGGCCGTCTTCGCCCTCATCTATCTCCGGATGATGTGGCTGATCGCCAGGATCACCGGCCAGACCGCGGAGATCGAGCTGCACGCCCACGCCCTGGAAGCATCGCATCGACAACGCGACGCTCTGGAGGCGGACCTGCGCCACCTCGCCTTCCACGACGAGCTCACCGGACTGGCGAACCGGGCCCTGTTGCATGATCGCGTGGAGCACGCACTGGCCTCGGCGCCGCGGTCGGGGCGGTCGGTGGCCCTCTGCTTCGGTGACCTGGATGGATTCAAGACGGTCAACGACACACTCGGTCACAACGTCGGCGACACCGTCCTGCTTCGGGCCAGCAGGCTCCTGTCTTCGATCGTCCGCCCCGGTGACACCGTGGCCCGCCTGGGCGGTGACGAGTTCGCGGTCCTGATGGTCGAAGTCGAAGATCCGGACACGGCCGTGGAGTTCGCCCACCGCATCGTCTCGGTGCTCAGCAACGCACCCGACTTCGAAGGACACCATGTCGGGCTCTCGATCAGCGTCGGTGTGGCCTATGGCGGATCCGACAAGACGACCGAGCAACTCCTGAGCGAGGCCGACGCAGCCATGTACGAAGCCAAGGAGAAGGGCAAGAACCGGGTGGAGGTGTTCCAGGCATCGATGCGGGCGCGCATGCTGGAGCGGCTCGACCTGACCAACGGCTTCCGCTGGGCCCTGGGGCGGTCGGAGTTCTTCCTGCAGTACCAGCCCATCGTCTCCCTCTCCGACAACCGGCTGCAGGGGTTCGAAGCACTGGTCCGGTGGAGCCATCCCAACCTGGGTGAGGTGGCCCCCCTCCGCTTCATCCCTATCGCCGAGGAGACCGGCTTCATCGTGCCGCTCGGGCGGTGGGTGCTGGCGGAGGCGTGCGAGCAGCTGGCGGCCTGGGACACCGACGTCCACGAGGACATCAGCCTTTCCGTCAATCTCTCCAGGCGGCAACTCATCTCCCCGCACCTGTCCGACGAGGTCCGGACCGCGCTGGCCCTCAGCGGCATCCGTCCGGATCAGCTCATCCTCGAGATCACCGAGAGCATCCTCATGGAGGACCCGGAGCGGGCCACGCTGGCTCTGTCCGAGCTGAGGGAGATGGGGATACGCATCGCCGTCGACGACTTCGGAACGGGCTACTCGTCCCTGAGCCATCTCCGGCGTTTCCCTGTCGACATCCTCAAGATAGACAAGTCGTTCATCGATCCACTGGTCGGACCGGACTCGGGAAGCACGGCGTTGATCACCGCCGTCATCGGCCTGGCCCGAAACCTCGGGCTGGACGTCATCGCCGAAGGGATCGAGCACGAGAGCCAGCTCCATCGACTCGTCGACCTCGGCTGCACCCAGGGTCAAGGTTTTCTGATGGCCCGACCGCTGGACAAGGACGCGGCCGAACTGCTCATTTCGAAGACTGAGGCCGGCGTTTCCGTCACCTGATCGAATTATCCGGCCCCGGCGGAGCCGGGCGCGTACACTCGGTGGTGGACCACTGGTGTGAGTCCTTCACAGGGAGAGCCTCGATGACCACCTTGCAGACCGAGTACAGCGAAGCTGAACTCCTCGCCGATCCCGACATCGTCGAGCCGCTCATCGCCCAGGGAGTCCGGTGTCACGGCGGATTCGACGAACAAGGCAACTATGTCTCGCCCCGCACCAAGTACCGCGTGCCCGCCATCGCGGCCTGGGAGGAGCAGCGCGTCGAACAGTTCTCGACTCCCATCCTGGACGTCCCCCTCGATACGTGGCCGGAGAACTTCCCCAACGTGGAGCAATCGAAATTCCTCATCCGTCACGGGGCCCCCGGACCCATCGTCACCGCACTGACCCGCATCGGCACCGTGGAGGGATTCGGCGCCATGCTCAGGCTCCTTCCGACTCCCGATTTTCCCCGTTGCTTCGAAGAGGACATCACCGGGACGGCCATC
>JBEKOI010000302.1:0-4556 GCA_049521915.1 Acidimicrobiales bacterium
AATTCTCAGCGTTCTTCTCTTCTCATCTTTGGTATTCTATTGTGTCTCCACTCAGTGCACACTGAGTCCGTTGCATCAGCAGACCTTTTTTGGCGGACCAGGCGGAGCAGAAGGACGCTTTTTTCTTGCCCAAACACAGGCGATGGTCCACGGGAGGCTCTGGATCAATTCATCACAGCTTCCTAGTGATTGCTTTGTTGCCGGTGGCAAGTGCTATGGATATTTCGGCATTACGCCAAGCCTGCTGCGACTTCCGTTTCTTCCCCTGCTTGACCATTTCAACAGCGGCTTCACACCAGTGTTTATTACTGCTGGCCTTACCTTGGCCACGGGAAGCTTCCTGGCTTTGCTCCGACACCTCTTCTCCCACCTCTGCGTTCGTAGGTCCTCCACGGTCGTGGTCGCCCTCATCGGAGTGGCCCTTGGAGCGGGAAGCGTTCTGACGCAGCTGTCAGCGGCAAACACCTACGACGAGGCGATCGCATGGGCTGTTGGATTCTTGTCACTCGCTGTGTATTGCTTCATCCGTTGGTGGGAGACACAGCAGCGGTGGACATATGTGGTCCTTGTAGTCAGCCTTGTCATGGCTGCTAATGCGCGTCCTACGGCCCTTCCCTTTGCGTTCGTAATCGGATTCGGCGTGGGTTATCGGATCTTGATGTTGAGACGGGACGGGTCTCCGGATTGGGCCAAGTCGGTCGCGCTCGGAGGGGCGGCGATGGTCCTCCCAATCGCGACCTGCATTGGTGTCTTCCTATTGAAGTTCGGTCAGCCAATACCGAACCTGCTGCTCGATGAATCAATCGGGGGTCGACATGCATCGCCAGTGTGGATCAGTGTGCGAAGGCGCGATCAAAATCACCTCGTCAGTCTGAGATTCGTCATGACAGCGCTCTTCGCCTACCTGCGTCCCGACGCTGTTACCTTTTCGCGGGGCTTTCCCTGGGTGGGATTTCGGCATGTTTGTTCGTCGTTGAGTTGTGGACCGATCCCAATCACCTATGTCGCTCTCCCGAAGGGAAGCATTTATTCAGCCAATGCGACGAGCCTCACGGCCACGATGCCGCTTTCCTTTGTCGCTGCTATCGGAGCAATCGTCTATCGGGTTCGGATGAGGATAGCTCTGCAAGTTCGTCATCTGCTTCCAACTCTCAGGTCCGAAGCCTTCTGGAAGATCTTCGTCGTGGTGGCCGCGCTAGCTTCCTGGTGCGTCACCCTGGCAGGGGTCGCGGTGGAAGACCGCTTCCTCGGAGATGCGTATCCGTTAATGGCTCTGTTGTTACTCCTTGGATTGGATGGACTAACGAGACCACTTGAAAAGTCCGGGCGAATCCTGCAGCTCGGCATCACTCTGACCATTGTTGCGGGAGTAAGTTGGCAACTACTCGTCAACATTGGTCTCGCCCGTCATGTCGGAATCCAATAGCAGGCCGTCCCGAGAACCAAAGAACAAGGAAATGCGGGCAGACGGGTACTGGATCCGTTGGTGACCTCGGCCCTGACCTCGCCTGTTTCGGCCGCATCATGCCACCCGGAATCTCCTGGTGAGGCATAGTGGCGAAGTCCCAACTCTGTCCGATGATCCCTGCCGGGGACTTGTCCGTAGTAGCTGCTGAGGGAAGACTCAGACCAACGTAGGAGTGAACCGAAATGCTGAAGAATCGTCAGAACCGAGGATCAGCCCAGACAGCCACTCTGGCTCGATGGGTCGGTGCGATCGTGGCCGTCGGTGGAATCTCGCTGTCGGTCATCGCCTCCTCCGAGGCCGGAGCGGCGAGCACCGTGACCGTCTCAAGCACCAAGAACGCCAAATTGGGAACCATCCTCGTAAGTGGCAAGACCCTGTACACCTTGAAGCCGGGCAGCACTGCCTGCACGGCCGCCTGCCTGAAGATCTGGCCGGCACTCGTTCTCCCTACCGGTGTGACCAAGGCAAAGGCGGGTTCGGGAGTGAGCGCAGCCAAGCTCGGCACCGTGAAGCGAAACGGTGTCGTCCAGGTCACGTACGGCGGGAAGCCGCTCTACTACTTCGTCGGGGACACGACGACAGGCCAGGTGAACGGTGACTTGACCGACACGTGGGGAAAGTGGACCGCGGTCGTGACGAAGAAGTCGGCGAACTCCAGTTCCGGCGCGAACACCGGTTCTGGTAACTCCAGCGCCGGAGGCGGCGGAGCAGCGTTCTAGGTACGGGACCGCCAAGACGATGGTGATGTCCACTCTGCTCCAGGCTCCCGGCCGCCCGACCGAAACCAAACACCAGGAGGAAGCGGCCGGCGGCAGAGCCGAATCGCAGGTTCGCCTGCGGTCGCGCGTCTATCTTCCAGCCTTCTCGATTGCCGCCCTGGCCCTGGTACTGATCGCACTGGGTTGGTCCGAAGGCTGGGGCGGCGAGAGCTTCACCGGGTCGGTGACACTGCTCCGAGTGGTGCTGGTTGGACCGTTGGCACTGGTGATCCTGGGTTGCTTCATGGTTGTGGAGCGAATCTGGCCGGCCCAGCGGCGGCCTCTCTTTGCCCGTGGCCATCGCCATGACCTCCTGCTTACCGCTATGAACGCGCTCGTCGTGGCGCCCTTCGTCACGGCGCTCAGCCTCGCCTTTGCCGCGCTTGTGCAACGAGGCCTGCCATGGATCGTCCTGCCGAGAATCGGCGTACTTCCCCGCTGGGGGGCGATCGTCGCCATCCTCGTTGTGATGGACTTCTGCAATTGGGCGGTTCACCTGGCGAACCACAGAGTGCGGATGTTGTGGCGCTTTCACGAACTCCACCATTCCCAGGAGGACATGAACGTCCTGACGGTCTTTCGCACGCACCCCTTGATCCACGTTTCCTATCTTTTGGCATTGATTCCGGGAGTGGTCCTGCTTTCGAACGGTGCGCTGTCGGTCACGGTGTTGATCCTCTATGGAGGCATGGTTGCATTTGCGCACTCCAATACACGCGCGAGCTTCGGGATTCTGGAGCGGGTTTTTGTGAGTCCGAACTTTCACAGGATCCATCACAAGTTGGATGGCCCGCAGGACGTCAACCTCGGCTTCGCATTGACCGTTTGGGATCAGATGTTCCACCGAGCCGTCTTCCCTACCGACGAGACGATCAGGACCGACACCGGACTGCCTGGTCGCCCTCTCATCGTCGAGCAGGAGTCAGCGCGAGCACACCACTTCTCCGTCCTCCTCACTCAACTGGTGGCGCCTTTCCGGCCGATGCGCAACCTTTCTCAACAATCCTCGAGTGCTCCCGCGGCGAGAGCGCTCGATATGCAGCGGCAGGAGCTGCAGGCCCAACGTACGCTCGGTGAGCCCTGACGTTGCCGGGCACCCGGAGGAGGGAAGGTCGTTCCATGATGACCGCTTCGGTCGAGAAGCAGCGGCGCTCATGGAAATCCCTACTCGCGACGGTGGTGAGCACCCGCAGTACCTCAGAGCTCCCAGCGGACTGCGGGCTACTCATCGCACGCATCGTGCTCGCGTGGATCTTCATCTACTACGGGGGCGGGAAGCTCTTCGGATGGTTCAACGGACCCGGCATTCATGGAACCTCCATCTACTTCTCGGAGTCGGCGCACCTGCACCCGGGCGGACTCTTCGCCGTACTCGGCGGGGTGATCGAGTTGTTCGGAGGCATCGCCGTGGGACTCGGCCTTTTCTCGCGTCTCGCCGGTATTGCACTGTTCGGTGACATGGTCATGGCGATGATCACGGTGACCTGGGCCACCGGGATCGACTCGCACACGGCGCCCCCCGGCTACCAACTGAACCTCGCGCTTGCGGGCCTGGCCCTGGTCGTGGCCTTTCTTGGATCAGGCCGGTTCAGCCTCGACGCAGAGGTCGAGCGACGCTTCTTGAAGCTCAACGGCGGTACGGTGCATGCACGGGAAGCAGGCACAGACAACCAGAGCAATCCCTGAGACAAGTCGTCGGTGAGGACGGAAAGAACCGCGCCTCGCTGAACCCGAGGTCCCCACTCGTAGCTCCGGACAATTCATTGACCCTCAATTGTCAGGCCCCCAGGGCGCGTCGCGTCGCGCCGGCACCTGAATCCCCTCCTCGGTCACCATGGAGGCCGCGCCCACTGCGCTGCGCCCGAAGCGGTCGCGGACGGCGTCGATCGCCGTTGTCGCGTCCTGCCAGGACTGCTCGCGCGCCGTCGGGCTCTCGTTGTCATCATTGAGCCCGTCCCCGAGGTCGAAGGAGAGCTGGTCCACCCCGCCGGCGGCCAGCCCCGAGGCGCTCACGCCGAGGAGACGGATCCCCTCGCCCGGGTCCACGCCGGCCAACAATGCCGCTGCGACCTGCCCGATGGCCCCGCCCGTGGTGACCGGTCGCTCCATGGTGTGGGAGCGCGAGACCAGTGACAGGTCCTTGAACTTGATCTTGACCGTGATGGTCCGCGCTGAGCTGGCCGCGCCACGCAGCATGGTCGCGACAGACTCCGCCATCCGTAGCACGTGGCGCTCCAACTCGCGCGGGTCGACGAGGTCCTGACTGAAGGTCTCCTCGTGCCCAATCGACTTGTTGGGCCGGTTCGGATTCACCGGATCGGGATCCTCGC
>JBEKOI010000303.1:0-4542 GCA_049521915.1 Acidimicrobiales bacterium
AGTCTTCAACGAACGTCTACGCTTGCTCCAACAGCCCGGTGTTGCATCGACCGGTTGAGCCTGCCCAGTTCATATCCGTGCGGTTCACCGAGCGCCTCGACGAGATCGGGGCGACACCGAGTATCGGCACGGTGGCGGATTGCCTATTTACCGGCTATTACGACTGGATGGAATCGGAGAGATCCCTAAGGAAGTTTCAAGATTCGCCGGCATGATGCTTGCCTTTGGTGACGCGTTGGTTACAGATGTTGTGGTGACCGATGAGGAGCTTCGGCTTGATCGGATAGCGGGTGGCTGGGCCTTGGCCAGTGGCGGGGTCGACCGGTTCGCATTAGTGAACGAATACCTGAGCTAGCTGTCAGATCGGAACTATTCGCCACAGACGGTCCGCGTGCACGGGTTCTCGCTATTGGCGTTCTGCCGGTGGTCGATGAGCCAGGAGATCGATCTCGACGCCGTGAGCGCCGACGTGCTGCTGCAATATCTCGCTGCATGCCGACAGGCAACGGTTCCTGGTCGACCGGCGGCAGGTCAAAGACCTGGCGGCGGATCACTCCGGACACCTCGGCGTCAAAGAGGTCCTTGCCGCACTTCTCGCAGTTCTGTGACGGATGGACCTTCGTCTCAGCGGGATCGACACGCTGGGCCAGATGGTGCCTGGGATCGCCTAGTTGCTTGCCGTTTTTTGCCCGGGCGCACCCGGCGTGATTGGGTGCGGGCTTCTCGTAACCATCCGACGACGGGGGCTTGGAGAAATTGGGTGGGCTCATCCCGAGGAGGGCCCGCAACTCGAGGTTCTCAAGGCTGAGCTTTTCGATCGCCTTGGCCTGCTCGGCCAACAAGACCCCAAGGAGCCGACCTCTTGGGCCAGCTCCTCATAGGAAGGCGCGTCAGCGCTGGTGGGGGGCAACCGGAATTCCCCACCTTACGCGCGTCGAACACGTAGGTGATGGAGGGTCTGGTTAGGGGACCTGACCAGTTACCTATATTCATGAACAGACAGATATATCAACATCCTGGTCGTGTCCGGTTGACTCCGCCCGTCGCGACAGCCGCCACTGGAAACGAGCTCGCACTCACTCAGAGCGAGCTCAGTTGTCCGAGCGCCGGCTCGCGGAGAACCCTTTCGACCCGGTACAGGCGGGCTCCATTCAACCGCAAGATCTTTTCCCGCAGTTCCTTCGAGAGACCGGCCGTCATCCGACGCGCTGCCTCCTTGGAATCGGGCCAGCTGCTGTCGTTATGAGGGTAATCAGTCTCGAAACAGATCCCGTTTTCGTCCATGAGAGGGAGGAGCTCGATGGCGATGGGATCGTCGAATATGCAGGCGAAGACGTGCCCAGGGAGGTAGTGACTCGGGGGCTCAGGCAGCGCGTCGAAACCGATCACTGGAGCCCCAGTGCGCCACAGACTATCGAGGCGGCTCAGCAGGTACGGTATCCATCCTGCCTGCCCTTCAGAGAAGGCGACCCGCAGGTTGGGAAAGCGAACAAAGGCACCGCTGATGAGCCAGTCGGTGAGTGAGAAGGCTGAATTCCCAAAGTGGTTGCTGACTCTGACGCCGAGAGGTGCATCCGATGAGGTCGTGTGCACGACCGAACTGGATCCGATGTGCTGATTGATGACCGTGTCCGTCTCCGCGCAGGCGGCGAAGAAGGGATCCCAGTACCCACCGTACATCGACGGCAGACCTAACCGGGCCGGGATCTCGGAAAAACAGACGGAAGTGCACCCCTGTGCCGCGATCCGACGTACTTCGTCCGCCGCCAGTTCCGCGTCCCACAGGGGAATAATCCCTGCTCCCAGGAGGCGTCCCTCCGACGGACCGGACCATTCTTCGATCAGCCAGTCGTTGTACGCACGCAAGCAGAGGAGCGCCACCTCCCGGTTTTCCGCCTCCAAGAAGCGTTGGCCGCAAAAACGAACCAGCGCGTTGGGAAAACACACGCTCGCCTCGACACCGTCGGCATCCATGTCGCTCAGACGGGCCGACACCTCGTAACAACCGGGTCGCATTTCGTCGAAGGTCATCGCCTCGCCTTCGACTGCCTCGCTATCGAATCCAACCGCGGCAAAGCCCCGATGGGTCTCGACCCGGGCGGACCCGTAATACCAGACGTCGGCCCACCTTTCGGTCCCCGGCTTGATGAGGGATGGCACCAACTCCCTGACAACGTGGGGGACCTCGTCCCGAAACCGGGAAGCGATACGGTCGGTCCACAAGGTCGGCGGTTCGACCACGTGGTCGTCAACGGACACCATCAGTGGAAAATCGTCGACATCGACGACGTTCGTCATGGCTGCTCCTCCGATCATTCTCTGTGCAATAGCGAAAAGATTACCATGTATCGACATCAACATCAAAATTTACTAGGGTCACCCTTCATGGCAGTCAGTGAGACCACCGGGAAATCTGTCGAGCCGATCGTCATTGAGGAAGACGGGCCGGTTCGCATCCTCCGGTTGAACCGGCCTGAGTCGCTCAATGCAGCCGATGCGATTCTTCATGCCCGTCTGGCCACCATCTGGGATGAGATCGCCGCCGACCCGGACTGTCGGTCTGTCGTCCTCACCGGGAATGGAAGAGCTTTCTGCGCCGGAGGGGATGCGGGTGTCCTCGTGAAGATGAATGAATCCGAGCAGTATCGGACTGAGACCTTGCGGGAAGGGGCCACTATCGTGAGGTCGATGGCTGCGTTCCCGCTTCCCGTCATCGCCGCGGTGAACGGGCCGGCTGTCGGGCTGGGATGCAGTTTGACCGGCCTGTGCGACATTGTCCTTATTGAGTCCAGTGCCTACCTGTGCGACCCCCACGTCTCGGTTGGATTGGTGGCGGGCGATGGAGGCGCCATCTCATGGCCTGCGTTGACCAGCTTGTTAAAGGCCAAGGAGTACCTCTATACCGGCGACCGCATCCCGGCTGACGAGGCCGTGCACCTCGGTCTTGCCAATCGGGTCGTCGAAGACGGTACGTCAGTCGACGCCGCCGTCGCGTTAGCCCATCGGCTGGCCAAGCAGCCGGCCCAAGCCCTCAGAGATACCAAGCGAGCCCTTAATCGGCACCTCGAGCGATCAATACATGACATTCTTGATTTCGCACTCGCCGCCGAGGGTGTGTCGAGCGCCAGCTCGGAGCATCGCAAGATCGTCGACCGGACGTTCTTGAAGAAGTGAGCGTCAACGGAGAACTACGGCTCGGACTGAGTTTGGGCGGGGCCCAGCTTTCAGGAGGGGATCTGGTCCGATTGGCAGTTCAAGCAGAGCAACTCGGGTACGACTCGATATGGTCCTCGGAGGCCTGGGGCCTCGACGCCTTTGCTCCACTGGCCTTTATCGCTTCGGCTACGACGTCGATCGGACTCGGGACTGCGATTGCGCAGATTTACGCCCGCACCCCGACGGCCACGGCCATGACCGCGCTGACGCTGCAAGGACTATCGGGCGGTCGTCTCCAGCTCGGACTCGGTGTGTCGGGTCCTCAGGTTGTCGAGGGCTGGCATGGTGTCGCGTATGGAAATCCATTGGCCAAGACGAGAGAGTACGTCGAGGTGCTCCGATTGGCCATGTCGGCGGATCGCCGAGTCGAGTATGACGGCGCAGAGTTCCACATACCATACGCGGGCCCAGATGCAACAGGCTTGGGGAAGCCGCTACGGTCGACTATCCGTGGGGTAGGGCCAGTGCCAATCCTGATCGCCGCCATTGGTCCGAAGAACGTGTCGTTGGCGGTCGAGGTGGGAGACGGGATTCTCCCCTACCTCTGGAGTCCGTCCCGCTGGGAGACGGCGTGGGGAGAGGAACTCGCCCGGGCCAAGCCAGAGTTCGCGGTTGCGCCGACCGTCCTCGTCGCCATCGATGACGACATCGATCGGGCCAGAGCCGCGGTCAGGCCTCGTATTGCTCTGCATGTGGGGGGCATGGGCGCTCGAGGCCGGAACTTCTATCATTCGCTGGTGACCCGCTACGGCTACGTATCAGAGGCCGAAGAGATCCAGGACCGCTTTCTCTCGGGCGACCGCGACGGAGCTAACAGCGCCGTTACCGATGAGATGGTCGATGACCTCGCCCTGGTTGGCCCGACACAGCGCATCGCGGAGAGACTCATGGCGTGGCGGTCCGGTCCCGTGACCACGATCATCGCCGAACCTCACGATGAGCATTCGCTCCAAGAGTTCGCCCGGCTATGGAGGCCTGAAGGATGAATCCCATAAGCGCTGCTGGATTCCTGAGGCCGGGTGGACGCTCCGATCTGCTACGACGGGGGCAGACCTCCAGGCTGTGCACAACCTCTTGGTACAGTATGGACTCCTGCTCGATCGATTGCCGTCGAAGAGTAGCTGGATCTGTTCAGTGACGACGCAGTGCTCGAGATCGACGGCACCGCATTGGACAGTCGAGAAAAACGTCGGGAACTTACGGCCACGGCCCCCCGTGGACTTCATCCGTCTAACCTCCCGGTACTCGAGGGTCACTTCTCGGCCGATCGTTTGCGCGCCACCACGACGTTCCTATTCTGGAATAACGAGAGTGGCACGACCAGGA
>JBEKOI010000304.1:0-4908 GCA_049521915.1 Acidimicrobiales bacterium
AGAATCGCCCGCAGATGGTGGGCCACGGCTGTGACGTCGATGTCGGTGCTTGATAGCGGCATGTGTGCCCCTTCCGTAGACATGGTCGATGCGGAGGGCACCGGAGTAGGCACCCGACACCCTCCGCATCTCTGACCGGCCATCAGCGCCGATGCCCGGCAAAGGAAACCGAGCCCGGCTCTGGTGGCGACGTGATGCACGACCGAGAGGGGTGTTCCCACGCCCCTCGTACAGCCACGGCCGCGCTGTCACGGGTACCAGCGGTATCGAGCCCGAGAAAGTGACTAAGCGGGTCGATACCGCTGGCGTGGACGGGGGACGCCCTATCACCGAACCCCGTCCAGAACTTTTCAGCGAGACATACGGGCCGCGACGAGCGTGGCCAGCTCTCCCGCGTTGAGGCTGGACATGGCCAAAGTGTCGATGCGGTCGACCTCGTTCTTGAACTGGAGGACGCGTGGCACCGCGTACGCGGCCGCGGCACTCGGCGTCATGGCCGGTGCGGCCTCGGTGACCGTCGGGGCCGGGGCCGCGTTCTTCATGAGCTTGATGGCCCCGGCGAGTGACGATTCGGCCACTCCGAATAGCTTTGCCACGCGGGTCACGTTGGCAGGGCCGGTGCCGTGGGCGTTGAGATTCCGGGCGATTGCTTCGAGTTGCCCTGGGGTGAATGACATGTGTCTGGTCCTTTCTGGACGTAGGGGAAGGTCAGTTCGTAACGGGTGGTATGGCGCTGGAGGCCAGGAGTTTTTGCTCCCGGATCGCGAATGCCGGAGTCGAGCGCAGTGCCTCATAGGTTTTCACCGTCACGCTGGCCAAAAGCCGGTCCCCATGAACCGGGGCGATGCTGAGTCCGTCGACACTGGGAACGCCGTACCGAGGGCGACTGATCCGCTCCGAGGTCAGGCCAGTGACGTCGAGATTGACCACGGCATTGGCCGCGAAATCGTCGTACACATTCGCGGCGACTGTGTACTCCTGCAACGCGGCCTCGACGGCCTGGAGGCTGTCGAGCATCCGGCGCCCCAAGAGGGGCAAGGTTTCGGAGATTCCATCGCACACCGCGTTCGACTTTGCGAGCGTGACGGCAGCGGCAAGCCCGGCGAGGGGCACCGCAGCACCCTGGAGTGCGAGACCGGCGTGCAGGGCTGCGTCGTCGGCTTCACCGATTGCGCTCGCCGATACTGCCAGGCCGGTGCCGCTGGCCACCTGAGCGCGTAGAGCGGCCGCGTGAGCCGCGGTGGCGTTGGCCTCAACTTGACGTGCTGCGTGAACCGCCTGGGCGGCGTCGAGGTCGGCCATAGCGTTGTCGAGGTCGGTCATCGTGGTCCTTCGGTCGGGGTTATCGGTGTGAGCATGTGCTCCCCTTCGTTCGAGCGGTGACGTCTTCGGCGCAGACTTTCCAGACTTGGCCGTCCTGTTCGCCGTGGAGCGTGCCACGACGGAGGAGTCCGGTGACGGCCTGGGGGCTGATGTCGAGCCGATCTGACGCGACTACTGCTGACGTCCATAGAACACCCTCAAAACTCGTCGCATCAACGCGGGCTTTCTCGGGCGAAACATCGGGCCGGTGCGCGTTAACCCATGCGTCCCCGACGAGCCCGATCTTCGCCACGGCTTCGTCCACGTTGGCCGGTACGTCGATATGGTCCCGGCGCAGCTCGTCCGCGGCACGTTGCAGCAAGGCGCCCAGGTAGGCGCAGACGCGGCCGTCGAGGATGATCGACCCTTCGGTGACAATGGTGGTTGGCAAGGTGGTGGCCTCCTTATTTGATGGTGCGAAGTACGATCAGGCAATGGAAAGGGCTGGTCTCAAATGTTCGTTTTGCGGCCTGGTGAAGCCGGGCGGCGTTGCTGGCCCGACAACGGCTACCTACATCTGCCCGGCGTGTATCGAGCTGACGCATGAGCTTGTCCACAAGCGCGACGGCGGAGAGGGGCCGTCCGAGCCGTAGGTGAAAGGTGGCTGGGGCGCTACGCCCCTACCGGCACTTTCGGGCTACGATTCAGTCCGTTCTACAAGAGACTCAACGATTTGTAGATGCTGGCCCAGCCGGTCGACAGATGTTTAATGAGAGTGTGCTGGTGATCAACAAACGCTATACGTTGGTATGTGACAACACCGGACATGAGTTTCGCTCGTGGTCATCTGACCAGCCTGCGGGTATTTGTGAGGTCTGCAGTCAACCTGCCGGCCTTAGGAGCAAACACTGGGAGATCAACCTTTTTGGAGGGCGCGTCGTGATTCCCTTTAACTACGTCCTTTTTCGACCGAGGGTGTGAGCTGTCGCAGACCGTCGTTTAACGGCGCATCCAAGGTCGCCCAGAACGCCGGGACATGGCTCGGCTAAACGCAAGTGGGACACCCTGCGGGCGAACCAGGTCTATCTATTGGCGTTGATCAGTTCGATCATCCCTGTGACGACCCCGCCGCTACTCGCAGCTGAGCGAAGCGTCCTCATCTGTGCGGGGAGTGCGGAAAGGCCGCCCAACCAAGTACTCAGGTAATTGGGGTTGATGCGGCAAGTCAGTTCGCTCAAACGATCCGGCATCAAGTCCACGTCGAGTTCATTGATGCAGGCCCGCCCACTCTTCTTCCAGATGATCACTTTGTGTGGACCTTGGGGTATGGCGAGTCTCACGACTTCACCGCCCCGGATCTCTGCCAGGCGGTCGCCATCGACGTCAACGACCCACTTCGCGAGGACGTCGACGATCTGACGACGTCTTGTGATTTCGAGCGTCGCGGATTCTCCCTGTGCGTCTGTATCGCTCACACCTCCATATTGTCATTTCCGCCGCACATGCAGTTGTCGTCCGGGTGTCTCCGTACGCCGGATCGAGGTGCCACCCTGCGGCACTTTTGAGCTACTTGGCGATATTTCTTGGTGCACTGGTTTGATTTGCAAGTAAGACCGGGGTTCCAATCAAAACGTGTTACCGAGGCGACAGATTCAAACAACGTAATCAGTCGATGTGGCCAGACACAATATTTCGCTGATAGGAAAGTTTCCTAAGAATCCCGAGCCTTGGCGAGGCACCGTTTAGCCGTTGCCACGCTCTGCTGGGGGGTGGGTTCATACGCGGAGTGTTTCAACGCATAGTCCGAGCAGGCGACGAAACTTCGGAACTCTGCGGATGACAGCTTCCCCAAATAGCACTGGCTCCCCTGAGTGCCCACGATCGAGCAGCTTCCGGGGAGTGCCGCCATCGTGACGCTGGGGGTGTAAATGACGGGTCCGCTGGCGAGTCCCAGCCCAGCCCCTAGGCCAGTGCCCAGAGTGAGAGCACCCATCAGCGCATAGGGCGCAACGCGTCTGTTCCACACCACGAAGTCACGTTACCCGTGCCCCGGAACAACAAATAGAGCCGAACGTCCCGACTTCTACACCTTGCTTCCGCTGCCTCACGACTGCCCCAGACGCTTGTACCCATTCCTTGACAAGGTCGCCCCGAACGCCGGGCTGAAGAGAGGCCGAGCCATCGTCGTCGCCGGTACGCCCGAGCGCAGCGCTGTGGTCGCCCGTATGAAGGAGTTCCTCGACTTTGCACGGTCACAGGGCTACCGACGTGATGGAGGTGCTTACGATGATCGAGAGCCTCCCGTGAGTGCGTTGCCGCGGAGTTCCATGGCGGGAAAGGATTGACGCCCACCGGGCACGGGCCGTGTCGAACTGAACCATTTTGCCCGAGGCCGACTGACCGGGAACCGATTGCCGACTCCCGGACATAGTTAGGACGTGGGTCTGGAAGGGCTGTCCGATGCCGAGCTGTGGAAGCGAGTCACGCTTCATGACGGAGAGGCATTTGCCGTGCTCTTCGACCGTCATGCCAACAGGGTCTACAACCATTGCTTCCGCCGCTCGGCCGACTGGTCCATGGCGCAAGACCTCACGAGCATCGTGTTTCTCGAAGCATGGCGAAAACGACGACACGTGCGGCTCTATGGTGACTCCGTACTCCCGTGGCTGCTGGCCGTGGCGAACAACTGTCTGCGGAATGCAGAACGGTCTCGCCGCCGTTACGCACGGCTCTTGACCAGACTTCCCCGTCCAGAGGACGCTCCGGCGGTCGATGCGCAGGCCAATGACCGAGTAGATGACGAAGTTGCGATGGGACGCCTACTCCTTGTGCTCCACCAACTCAACACCGAGGATCAGGAGATTATTGCCGTGTGCGATTGGGCGGGACTCTCTTATGGGGAAGCGGCTACCGCACTAGACATCCCGGTCGGCACCGTTAAGTCGAGGCTCTCTCGTGCCCGAACCCGCCTTCGTGCATTGATGAATCCCGTAGGCACTGGCGGCGAATCCTCGTCAGAACGCAAAGGGGTCAATCCGTGATGTCGGACATCTATCACCTGCCGCCAGAACGAAACCTTCCGGCGCATCGACATTCAGCCGCCCGCCGACAACTGAGCCAGGTACCATCCATGAAGCCGTGGCGGCTCCTCGAACGTTGGCGCAACATAGGTGTCATCATCGGCCTAGGCCTCGGGCTATCCGTTGGGGGCGTCGCCGTGGCCAGGTACGACGAGCATCTCGCTGACGCTGATCTGTCATTCGGTGGGCACCTTTGATTTCCCTGACAACTCGTCGGCGTCGTGCTCCCCGCAGGATCTCTCGCAACCACCACCGAGCGCCCAAGAGGCCATCGAGGTCGTGCCGTTGAGTCCGGGCCAGCACTCTGTGACGATCACGGCGACACCCGGAGCCAAATGGACCTTGAAGGCCGTCTACATCCGTCGAGTGATAACGCCGTGGAGGACAAATGCGCATGGACAGACCTACGGGCAGGTCAACCTCTTCGGATCGCCAGACCTCGTTCAGGTCGTGCTTCAGAGGAACGGTCATCAGGGCTATGCGAAGACGAGTGACTTGAACTGCGCCTCGGGACGTGACCTACGAA
>JBEKOI010000305.1:0-4492 GCA_049521915.1 Acidimicrobiales bacterium
GGCGGCGCGCCGGTCGTGACGTTGTCGTCGGGTCGGGCACCCCCGGTACGGGGGAGCGGGGGAGTTCCGTTGGGGAGATGGTCAGGGTCATGGCTATGCCGCGCTTTCATCGAGGGAGGTGAACGCCTCCGCTTGGTAGGTGAGGCTGTCGTGGGTGAGTTCCATGTACGCCTCTTCCAGTGAGGCCTGGACGAGGGTGAGCTCGTGGATGGTGATGCCGTGGTGAGCGGCCAGTTCGCCGATCCGGTCGGTCGAACCGGTGTCCACCATCAATTGGCTGGCGTTGTCCTCCCTGGAGCTCAGTCCCTCGGCAGCGAGCACCATGACCAGCTCGTCCGCTTGTGGCGTTCGCACACGAACCGAGTTGTGTCCGCTGGCCTCCACGACGTTCTCGACGGAGTCGTCGGCCAGTAGGGCCCCTTGACCCACGATGATCAGCTGATCGGCGGTGAGGGCCATCTCGCTCATCAGGTGGGACGACACCAGCACGGTGCGTCCCTCGCTGGCCAACGACCGCAGCAGATTCCGGATCCAGAGAATCCCGTCGGGATCGAGGCCGTTGACCGGCTCGTCGAGGATAAGGATTCCGGGATCACCGAGCAGGGCCGAGGCGATACCCAGCCGTTGGCCCATGCCCAGCGAGAAGCCACCGGCCCGACGGTCACCGACCCCTGCCAGCCCCACAGTGTCGAGTACCTCTTCGACCCGTTCACCGCTGATGCCGTTGGACAGCGCCAGGGTACGGAGATGGCTGCGTGCACTGCGTCCCGGGTGGAACGCTTTCGGGTCGAGCAGGGCACCGACCTCGAACAGCGGGCGTTCGTGCTCGACAAATGGTCGCCCATTTACCAGGGCCTCACCGGCGGTGGGCCTGTCCAGGCCGAGGATCATCCGCAGGGTGGTCGACTTGCCTGCCCCGTTGGGGCCGAGGAACCCGGTGACCTGGCCTGGGTAGACCTCGAAGCTCAGTTCGTCGACGGCCAGGGTGCTGCCGAACCGCTTGGTCAATCCCCGAGCCTCGATGCTGGCTGTCTGTCCGTTCATAATGTTGCTCCCTTCGTGGGCTGGGTGGATCGCCTGCCCTGTCACCATCCTGCGCTCGACTGCCCCCCACCGTCATCGGCCCTCGGACTCGTTCTCTCATCCGGCCTACGGCCTACGAGGACAGGGCCTGCTACATCCAGCGATGTACGGAAGTACCCTCTGGCGGCCGATGCGTCGGAGCGCAGCGCCCCCTAGCGTCAGTAGCAATGACCTCTCGTCCCTACGATGTCGAGCTGCGGCCACCGTGGCTCCATCGCGTGACGCCAACCCAGTGGCAGTTACTGGACGTGGGGCTCGCGCTGTTCTTCATGCTGGGTGTCATCCAGGTGGCCGGCCTGATCGGCCCGGGGGCGCAGACGGCCAGCGACCTCGAAATCGGGCTGGGTTTGGCGGCGAGCGGCGCCGTGGCGCTCCGGCGGCTCTGGCCGATTCCGGTCCTGGTGGTGGTGGCTGTCCTCGTTGGCATCACCATTGGACTTGGTCAATCGTTCGCCGCGGTCCCGATCGTCGCCTTCCCCATGGCCACCGTGGCCATGGGGTACGGGCGGAAGACCTCGTTGGTGGCCCTGGGAGTGGCGGAGATCACACTCGTCGCCGGGAGCGCCGTTGCGCTGGCACTCTGGCCGCAGTCTCCCGGATCCTCCAACATCATCGTGACCGCGGCCGCCTGGTTCATCGGCGACAGCATCAGGGCCCGTCGCATCTATGTGCAAGGGATCGCCGAGCAGTCAGCACAACGGCTCCGAGATGAGTCGGAGCGGGCAGAGCGAGCGTTGGTGGAGCAACGGACAGAGATCGCCCGTGAGCTCCATGACGTGGTGGCCCATGGAATGAGCGTGATCGCCGTACAGGCCGGAGTCGGGCGCCACGTGATCAATGATCGACCGGACGAGGCCGCTAAGGCGCTCGAAGCCATCCAGATGACCAGCCGGTCGGCGCTGGGTGACCTTCGCCGGGTGCTCGCTCTCCTCCGGCGTGATGGTGACCAGGAACCAGCCAACCTCGAGCCATCACCCGGGCTCCGTGAGCTGCCGTCCCTTTTGGAACAGGTGCGCGGCGCCGGCGTCGCCGTGCTGATGGAGGTGAAGGGGACAGCGGTGGGTCTCCCCGAGGGCATGGACCTGACCGCCTACCGGATCGTGCAGGAGGCACTGACCAATGTGGTCAAGCACGCCGGCGGTGCGACGGCCTCCGTTGTGGTGGAGTACAGGCCGGACTCCCTGGTCATCGAAGTCGCCGACAGTGGCAACGGCTCGGGCGAAGTGACCACACCGGCCGGCTCGGTTCGGTCTCCTGTCGGCGCCCACCACGGTCTGGTGGGCATGCGCGAGCGGGTCGCACTGTTCGACGGAACGCTCGAACTGCGGTCCATCCCTGGTGCCGGCCTGGAGATCTGTGCATCATTACCCCTGACCTCGGTGGCGCCATGAACATCAAAGTGCTGGTGGTCGACGATCAGGCTCTTGTGCGTGCCGGCTTCCGGGTCCTGGTGGAGAACGCTCACGACATGGAGGTTGTGGGGGAGGCAGCCGATGGCCTCGAAGCAATCGAACTGGCCAGGGACACCAATCCCGACGTAGTGATGATGGATATCCGCATGCCCCGGGTCGACGGCATCGAAGCGACCCGGCTGATCACCACTGGACCGGGGGGCGAACACGTCCGAGTATTGATCCTCACCACGTTCGACCTCGACGAGTACGTGTATGGGGCTCTCCGAGCCGGAGCCAGTGGATTCCTGCTCAAGGACACCCCTCCCGAGCAGCTGCTGTCAGCCATCAGGATCGTCGCTGCCGGTGAGGCGCTGTTGGCCCCGAGTGTCACCCGCCGCATGATCGAGGAGATCGCTACCCGGTCCTATCACGAGGCCACCGCCGACTTGAAGATGTTCGATGTGCTCACCGCCCGCGAGCATGAAGTACTGCTGTTGGTGGCCCAGGGCTGCTCCAATCAGGAGATCGCTGACTCACTATTCATGAGTCCGGCCACCGCCAAGACGCATGTCAGCCGATTGCTCACCAAGCTCGATGCTCGGGATCGTGTGCAGCTCGTGGTGATGGCCTACGAGTCGGGCCTGGTCGGGGACCGGCGCTAACAGGTCCTGCCTTCCCCGTCCCGCAGCGAGGGATGTGCATTGGTCGGAATGGCACAGACCGCGGCGGTGGTGCTCTCAGGCGTTCGTCGCTGGGTCTGGACTCCATGCCCCATTGGGCGCGTTTCTGTTGGTCCTCGTACACCGCAAGCTGTACATGAGAACGAGCACACCGGACGACGACAGCACGGATCGGCGAGCAGAGAATTGGACTGAGGAAGCCGCATTCAACCCAAGGAGTTCGCCATGTCCATGTTGACCAGTCCCACGGCAACTGTCGCCAACCCCCGATCCGGTGCTCTGCGGAACCTACCAACAGCAGTTGCATTTCTCCTGGCCGTTGTGGGTGCCGTGCTGGTTGGAGCGTTGGGCACGACAGTTATTGCCGCCATCGCCCACGGGGTAGGGGTCTCCCACTCATTCACGCCACTCCATCCCGGCACCTACATCGCATTCATCGTCCTGGGCGTCCTTGGCGGCGCAGTCGGCTGGCAGCTGGTCCGGGCCAAGGCACATCAGCCCGCAAAGTTCCTCCGGACTCTGGTGCCTGTTGTGGTGATCCTCAGTTTCATTCCGGACATCGCAATCGGAATCACAGGGACCTTCCACGCGACCTGGGGCGGCGTGATCGCTCTCATAGCCGCCCATGTGGTGGTGGCCACCGCCGCCGTCGCCAGTTTCGCCACGCTTCTGCCGGTCGATGGTCCGAGCGCCGACTGAGGCCAGCGGGAGACTCCGTACACGGCCCCAGTCCGATATGCGCAGGTTGCGGGCGGACACGGAGCTGCTTTCGAGTCACGGGTGAACCCTTTGGCCCTTGCCCGGAATCGTCATCAGAAGGGCCACAGCAATGTCTCCCGGCTGACGGCCAACCATCAGTTGCCGGTCGCCCCGTTTCCCCGCGTCCGCCAGGGACCCAACACGCCTCGATGGTGTTTCATGGCGATTCGTCGAGGGTGACGCCGGGTCCGGCCAGGCATATGCGACCGGCTCGACGGTGCATGATCTTCGACCCTGACGGGCTTAAGAGTTTCTCCGCCTCGCGCGCTGACACGGCCGCATGTCCCTAAGCGGCGCTGGCCAAATGCGATTTCAGCTGACTACGAAGCGCTCGAGCGGGGCAACATTTCCATTGTCCGCCTCACGGAGGGCGGCAAGGTACCGCCGCCGAGTTCCCTCGATGTCACCCCGGCCGCCAACTGCCCCCCAAGTGAACGGCGGCTGTTTCAGTGCTTCCATCAGGTAGTCAGCAGCCTGACGACCATGCCGTCCGTTGCCGTTGGGAAACGGGTGGATGGACACGAGGCGGTGGTGAAACCGGACGGCGACGCACAGCGGCTCCTCGTGCTCGGCCCA
>JBEKOI010000306.1:0-4473 GCA_049521915.1 Acidimicrobiales bacterium
ATCGACAGACACTCCCGGCGGAAGGCGTTGAAGCCGTAACAGAGATCGGTGTACCTCGTGCCGTACAACAGGTTGACCACCCTGTTCAACCAGTAGTTCCCGAATTGCCTGAGTCGGCTGATGTCGCTGCTGCCCGCTCCGGGCATGAACCGGGAGCCCTTGGCGAAGTCCGCACCTTCCTTCAGCGCGTTCACGAAGCGTGGGATCTCCGCCGGATTGGTCGAGCCGTCGGCATCGAGCATGACGATGAAATCACCCGTGGCCACCGCAATCCCGCAGGCGAGGGCGTTGCCCTTCCCTCTGCGGGTCTGACCGATGACTTTGATGCCGGGTCGGAGCCGGCGGGCCACTTTGACGGTGCCATCCGTCGAACCTCCATCGACAAGGATCACCTCGTGGAGGTTGTCGGACAGTCCGGCAAAGACATGTGGGAGGTTTTTGACTTCGTTCTTCGCCGGGATGACCACGCTTACCGTCGGTTCGAACTTCTCACCGGCTGTCGGCTGGAACTTCTCCACGCCGGCCATCGGTTCGAACTGCTCGGCGCCGGCCATCGGTTCGAACCTGTCCACACGCCGCCTGTTCTGGCGGTAGTACCTGACATCACTCAGCGCCACGCCCTCTTGCCCCTCTCAGTCGCGTACCCAATTCGTGCGGCCATACGAACTCGAACTGCGACCGAGGCTCGTGATCACCGGCGGCCGCCGCCCGACCCACGCCGTTCAACCCATCGCGCTACGTCCCAACGACCCCTCTCCTCCGCGTGGCACCAATTGGTGAACAACACATGCGCCCATCACCGACTCACCCCGACGTCACCGTGTCCCCGAGAACATGCCGAGATCCCGACCATCATCTCTTCGGTCACGCTCCGGAGATTCGATTGTCACGGTGGGCTGCAGGACGACATAGAAGCCTCTTTTATTCACTCTGTGTGCTTGAGTGACCACGCTCCGTCGCAGTGTATAGGAACGCGATAAACCTGTCCAGCATCGATATCGACGCGTCGGGATCAACTGTTGGAAACACGAGAAGTGAGGCGACTCGGCGCGGAATGCACACGCGATCCTGTGTTCGTCGCCACCCTCCGGCGCGGACATCTGGCAACCCGCTCACGACGCGACCTCAACGCAGCGGTGAACGCTGTCGGGTCAACGCTGTCGGGTCAACGCGGCGGTGAACCGTCGTCGTCACAACGCGGTCCGCGCACCGTACGGGGTCGCCGCGGCAACGTCGGCCTACTGCCTGAGGGCCGCGTCCGTCGCCGACGCGAGCCGAACCTCGAGCCCTTCAGGCCGTTCGGCCACCCTCGGATCGGCGACCGATGTCAGGACCCCACCCGCAGACGCGTGGCATGATCAGGAACTCGAGCCGATCGGAACAACCCGCCCGCGTCCCTCAGAACGCGTTCTCGATGACCTCGACCCGGCCGGCGGTGATGGAGACGACATCGAAGCGGACCTCGACCCGCGGCCGGGCCGAAGCCGGGGTCAGCTCCGACAGCCATCGTGCCGCCAGGCGTCGGATCCGACGCTGCTTGGCCGCGAGCACTGATTCGGCACCCGATCCGAAACGATCGCTGGACCTGGCCTTGACCTCACAGAACACGACCGTCTTGCCCTGGCGCACGATCAGGTCGATTTCGCCTTCCCGGCGACGCCAGTTGCGGTCGAGGACCTCGTAGCCGTTGTCCTCATACCACCGCGCGGCGAGCGCCTCCCCTTCCGCCCCGAGCGCCCGCCGGTCATCGGCCCCGCTCCCGTGGCCACGGATACCGTTCGGGCGCCCCGGAGCGCCCCTGGTCACAGATCCTTCTCGGGGAGCCGTTCGATGTTGACGTCTCTGAAGGTGAGGATGCGGACCGAGGGCACAAAGCGAGCCGGTCGGTACATGTCCCAGACCCAGGCGTCGGTCAGATTGACCTCCACGCACGCCGGGGAGGTGTCCGATCTCACGGTCACGTCGACGGTGTTGGCCAGGTAGAAGCGTCGCTCGGTTTCGACGACGTACGCAAAGAGCGGAAGGACCGCCCGATACTCCTGGACCAGGGCCAGCTCGATCTCCGACTCATACCGTTCGAGATCCTCTTCGCTCACTGGACCGCTCCACCCGCCGCCGCTCCACCCGCCGCCGCTCCACCCGCTGGTACGCCGCCCACAGCTCTTGGAACCGTTGCCAGCCGAGACCCATCGCTCCCCGGGACCCTCGGGGTCGCCAAGTGAGCCGCGGACCCCGGTGCCGCTCGACCCGTAATTCGAGAGGCCGGTCGACCCACCGCAGGACTCACCCGATCACGAGCGCGCAGACCGCAGCTCCTTGATCTTCGCCGCCTTTCCATGGCGGTCCCGCAGATAGTAGAGCTTGGCCCGCCGGACATCCCCCAGCGAGACCACCTCGGTCATGGCGATCACCGGCGAATGGACGGGGAACGTGCGCTCCACGCCGACTCCGAAACTCACCTTGCGGACGGTGAACGTCTCGCGGACTCCGGTCCCCTGCCGCTTGACGACCGCCCCCTGGAACACCTGGACCCGCTCCCGGGTACCTTCGACCACCCGCACGTGGACCTTGACGGTGTCCCCGGGCCGGAAGTCGGGAACGTCGTCCCGCAGGCTGTCACGGTCGATGATGTCGGTGGGGTTCATTGGGCGCGTCTTTCCACGAATCGTTCGGACTCTCCCTCGTCTGGCACCCGCCCGCGAGCCCCGCCCGGAGTCAAAGCTCCTCGGGAGGTTCTGTACGGTACGGGCCTTCACTGTGAAAACCGGCACGGCCGGCGCCTGCGAGGCTCACCAATCGTAGCCGTGTTCGCGCAGCAGGCGCACCTCGCCATGGTCGATCAGGAGTTGGACCTCCTCGTCGGAGAGCCCTCCCCTGCCGCCGATGAGGTCGGGACGGCGCTCCATGGTGCGGACGAGGGCCTGGGCCCGGCGCCAGCGATCCACCCGGGCATGGTCTCCGGAGAGAAGCGTGGCCGGCACCTCCCATCCCCTGAACTCGGCGGGGCGGGTGTACTGGGGATATTCGAGGAGACCGGCAGAAAAGCTCTCGTCACCCACGGATTCGTCGTTGCCGAGGACCCCGGGCAGCAGGCGCACGACCGATTCCACCACGACCAGGGCGGCCAGCTCTCCCCCGGCCAGGACGAAATCCCCCACCGACAGCTCCTCGTCGACCAGGTGATCGGCGATTCGCTGGTCCACGCCCTCGTACCGACCGCACACCAGGGAGAAGCCGGCGGTCGACGCATACTCCTGCGCCACCCGCTGGTCGAAGCGGCGACCCGACGGCGACAGCAGCACGAGGGGCCGGGGCAGGCCCTCCGCCGATCCGGCAACCTGCTCCACGGCGCCGAACACCGGTTCGGGGCCGATGACCATCCCTGCGCCACCCCCGAACGGCGCATCGTCCACCGATCGGTGGGGGTCCGTGGCCGCGTCCCGCACATCGTGGGTACGAAGATCCAGCTGGCCATGGACGCGGGCACGGCCGAGGATCGAGGCGTCGGCATAGTGGTCGACGACGCCAGGGAAGAGGGTGAAGACGTCGATCCTGATGGTGCGCATGGACGGGACTTCGATCAGGGCAGATCGAGGAGTCCGTCGGGGAGCTCCACCGTGACCCGCAGGCCAGGCTCGTTGGCCACCACGAAGCGCAGCGGGATCAGCGCTCCTCCATCGAGGACGAGCAGGTCGCTGGCCGGATTGGCCTCGACGCTGTCCACGGTTCCGAGCACCCGACCGGTGACGTCCTCGACCTGGGCACCGATCAGTTCGTGGATCCACAGTGCATCAGGGTCATCGAGCGGAAGGGCGAACAACTGCGTCCCTCTGGCCTGTTCGGCGTCATCGATACCTGACAGGCCCTCGAAGGTCACGATGAACCGGCCCTGATGGGGCGAGGAACGGAGCACTGTCAGCGTCCGTCCGTCATCCGTGGTGAGGACCGAGCCGGGGGCCACCCGCTCATACCGATTGGTGGCCAGCGAGACGATCACGTCGCCGCGGAGCCCGTGCGGTTTGACCACATGCCCAACCTGGAGCATGGGGACCGGGGAGTCCGGCCAGGAACCCGTTCCTCCCGGCCGGGTCCGGCGGTGGGCATCGTCGGATGCCGACCGGCCGGCGCCGGTGTCGACACCGCGGGCGGGACCGCTCACCTCCACCGAACCGGAGTGCGTCAGTCGTCGACGATGTCGACGCTGGTCTGGACCCCGTCGCGGGCGCCGGCGGCGGCGACCACGGTGCGAATAGCCTGTGCCACCCGTCCTCGCCGACCGATCACCCGGCCCATGTCGTCGGGGGCGACGTGGATACGGAACCGGACCGTGTCCCCCCGTTCGTCCGTGTTGATCACCACGGCCCCGGGTTCCGACGTGATCGAGTTGACGAGGTAGGTCACGACGGCAAGCGGTGTCCCCCCCGATACCCGGTTGCCGGCGTCATCATCCTCATGACCGTCGACATCGTCGAT
>JBEKOI010000307.1:0-4468 GCA_049521915.1 Acidimicrobiales bacterium
AACCGGTCTGCTCGGAACCGGACTGCTCGGAACAGGACTGCCCGGAACCGGTCTGCGACTGCTCGGTCTGTGGGGCGATCACGGCCATGTCACAGGATGGCAGGGGGGTGTGACGCTCGAAGGAGGGGGGCGACGGGACCCGGGTGCCCCGGTAGAGGCTCGGGATGGGCCGGAGCCCCGTCTGTTCCGGGACGGCTTCACTCGTGGGGAAACCCTGGAATACCATCGCGGTATGGCCCGTCTCGATGTTCCACCGGGGAGGGGCGGCGACGCTGTGCAGATCTGGTCGCTCCAACCCGAGTTGGGCGCCGCGGCCATGAATTTGGTTGATGCCGCCTACAACAAGAGCATCCTGCCGGTCCGGGTCCGTGAGGCGGCTCGCATTCGGATCGCACAATTGAACGCCTGCACCGTGTGCCTCGCTTTCCGCGCCGACAAGGTCACGTCCGAGGGATTGACCGAGGACTTCTACTGTCAGGTAGGTCTTCCCGACGCCGACGCCGACGCCGACTTCAGCCCGCAGGAACGGTTGGCCATGGAGTACGCCGAGCGCTTCGCTACCGATCACCTCAGTATCGATGACGCGTTCTTTGCCCGCCTGCGGGAAGTGTTCTCCGATCCGGAGATCCTCGATCTGACCATCTGCCTCAGCGCGTTCTTGGGCCTGGGACGAACTCTCAGGGCCCTCGGCATCACGGAGACGTCGCTGACCGACGTCTGAGCAGTGCATGGTCGGCGGGTCGACGCGGGTTTCTTCCACCTCGGATGGGGCAGGCGTCAGCGGACCTGTTCGGTCTCGTCGGGATTCGTGATCTGTAGCGCGTTGATGAAGATGACGGTCAGGTGTTCGACGCCTTCGTCAAAGCTGCAGTCGAGCCGCTCCTCGGAAAGCCACAACTCCGGAAACCGGTTTGTCATCGAGCTCAGCACCGCGGCCGTGATGAGCGGGTCGAGCGAATCGTCGACGAAGCCGCGACGCTGGAGTCGGCTGATCGATTCGGCCACGAGCCGCCGTTCCCGGTCATGACGCGCCGCCCGTTCGGCCCCCAGGAGCGGGTCATGGCGTGAGACCTGCTCGATGACACCCATGATGCGAGCTTCCTGGCGGTAGCGCTCCAGGTAGAGGCGGATGGCCTCGCGGATCCGCTCCCGGGGGGTGGCGGTCGACGACCGGTCGAGGATCACAGCCCCGAGCGGCGCCCCGAGCTCCTCGTCCACCCTGAGGGCCACTTCGCGGAAGATCTCCTGCTTCGACGTGAAGTACGTATAGAAGGTGCCCTGCGAGACGTGGGCCTGGGCCGTGATGTCCGAAATCCGGGCATCCAGGAGCCCGTCCTCCTCGAAGATCTCCTTCGCCGCAGCCAGGAGGCGCCCCCGGGTGAGGGTGCCCTTTTGGGTCAGCGCCCGAGGTGCACCGTCGGGCTGCTGTCGTCCCGAACCGGCGTCCTGTCCGATCTCCTGTGCTTCGAGGCCCGGCCCACCGGTGCTCAAGCAGGGACCTTGAGGGCCTCGGCCAGATTTCCCCCCATGATCCTCTTGACGTCATCCTCGGGCAGGCTGGCCAGCTCCTTGACATAGGACACCGGGTCGGCCAGCCCCTCGGGATGGGGGTAGTCCGAGCCGAAGACCACCTTGTCGGGGCCGATGGCCGTGATGAGGCCGACGGGGTCCTCCTCGAAGAAGGGGTGGATCCAGATGTTCCGCCGCAGTACCGCGACCGGATCCTCCTCGTAGAGGAGCGGCTGCTTGGCGTACGAGTGCGCCAGGGCATCGATGAGGGGGAGCACCCAGCTCGACCCGTTCTCGACCGGGAGCAGCCGCAGCTTCGGGAAGCGCGACAGCATGCCGTGGGTGACCGCCGAGCACATCGCGTCGAAGATGCCCCGGGACATGAGGTGCTGCACATCTCGGAACGCGGTCGGGTTGGTGAAGGGGAGCAACTCGTCGAAGTGGCCCTCCCACTGGTTGTAATAGCGGGTCATGCCGTCATCCGACGAGTGCATACCGACCGTGACGTCGTACTCTTGAACCTTGGCCCAGAAGGGGTCGAACTCGGGCAGGGCGAAGGAGCGGAAACCCCTCAGGCTCGGCACCGGTGCCGGGCGGATCAGGATGATCTTGGCACCACGCTCGACGATCCAGTCGAGCTCGCGGATCGCCTCATCCACGATCGGCAGGGTGATGACCGGGGCGGCGAAGATGCGGTTGTCGTAGTTGAAGGTCCATTCCTCGAACATCCACTGGTTGAAGGCATGCACGACGGCGTGGGTCGCCTCCGGGTCCTGGGTCAGGCGCTCCTCGAGCACGCTGGCCAGGGTGGGCCACATGATGGCCCGGTCGACGCCCTGCTCGTCCATGAGCTCGAGGCGCGGCCCAGGCCTGAAGAAGGCATCGGGGGAGCGCATCGGCTTCCCGAGGATCTCTCGGCGGGACTTGCCTTCGGGATTGCCGTTCTTGAAGAAGTCCTCTTGAGCACCGGGTCGGGCCACCACGTTGAAGGTCGGGTTGGGGATGTACTCGGAGATGGTGTTCTTGATGGCGATCTTGTCGCGGCCGTTGACCTGCACCAACTTGACCACGTCCTTGTACTCGGGAGGCAGATGGCGCGTGAAGGCGTCCGGCTGCTCGTACATGTGGTTGTCGGCGTCGAAGACCGGATAGTCGAGTCGGTTGTTCATGAGTTCCTCCGTGGCTTCGGTCGGTGCTCGGAGCGGCGCCGCCTTGGGCGACGACGCAAGGCCGTTCGGGGCCCCCTTCCGGACACCTCGAAATATATATGAAACTGACGTCGGAATCAATCCTGACCGAAACCGCTGGTCCGGAAGGGCAGCTGGCCCCCGGCTTCACACATCCGACCCCCGTTTCCGCTCCGCCGGAGACCGGCGTCACACCCGGCGCGTACCTTCGCTCACGGAGGTGCACGACATGGAAATCATCGGATCTTTGGACGAAATTGCAGCTGCAGCCTGCCGTGAGGCTGATCGGGCTCGGATCGACTCATACGAGTACCTGTCCGTCCATGTAGGCCCGTATGAGGCGATGCTGCTGTTTGGCCCTGATGCCATCTTCGGCGAGGTTGTGAGCAACGTCCTGCTTCCGGCCGACGACGCCCTGAGCCCGGAGCAGGAGAGCAGGCTGGAGTCACTCGGATGGGCTCAGCCGGAACACCCGCTGCAGCCGTCCTTCCATCGGACCTGGTCCACGCTGTCCGCATCGGAAACCATCGTCCGCGACCTGCTCACGGCATTCATCTGTGTGGCCGAACTCGCGGAGGGCGAGCAGGTCGGCTGCTCGGGAGGAGCCTGGTGCGGGTCTCCGGGCGCGGTATGCGCCTACGACTGCGGCGGCGACGATGGAGAGGGTCTCCCCGGGGTAAGGGAACCGGAGTCCTTCGGCCATCTGGGCCACCGCTCGAAAGCGGCCAGGTCGCAGCGCGTAGGCGTTGCTGATGTCAACCGCCGGCCGCAATCTCGCGACGATGGCCTCAACATCATCCGTCGCTTCCACCTTGGCGTGAGAGAGCAACGGAAGCACGGGCCGAATTGATCACGTGTGCAGTGGTGGACCGGGTGATCGGAGGAGACTGGCTATAGAATCCGCTGACGGATTGGGGTGCGGGCGGAGGATGGACGGTGCAACAGCAGTCATTTCTGAGACCGGGGTCGGACGTCCCGACGAAGGCCGCTCACTCGACCTGGTGCGGCGACGGGTGAACCCTCTCAACCGGCGACCGGCCCTGAGCTGTACGAGTGTCCGGTCCCACCCGCTCCTGTCCGGATCGATCTCGTGAGCGGGTACTGCGACTCCTGCTCGCAAGTGCTGCCAGATGGTGCCCGCTTCTGCCCGGCGTGTGGAACCGGTGTTCCCGAGGTGGAAGGTGTCGGCGGACTGTCCGAATCGATGGGTGTCGCCCTCGGGACCGAGCTGCGCCCCATCACCGCGGTGTTCTGCGATCTGGTCGGCTCGACCGAGCTCTCGGCGACGACCGATGCCGAGGAATACAGCGACCTGATCCAGGCCTACCAGCACCAGGCCGTCTCGGTGGCCCGCAGCTACGGGGGCGATGTCGAGGGCTACAGCGGAGACGGGATCCTTTTCCGCTTCGGTTGGCCCGAGGCCCACGACGACGACGCCCGTCAGGCGGTGGCCGCCGCGCTCCACATTCTGTCGGCGGTCGACGCTCTCGATGGGGGCCGTAAGTTCGCCGTCCGGGTCGGGATCCACAGCGGTCCAGCTGTCGTAGGAAGAATGGGCGGCGCCGACCGCAAGTCGACCATGGCCATCGGCGAGACCCTCAACGTCGTGGCCCGCCTGCAGGGCCAGGCCGAACCGGGCACGGCGGTTGCCAGTGCGGCCACGATCTCCATGGTCGAGGGGCTGTTCGAGGTCGAACCGCTCGGCGAGCTCACACTTCGGGGCGTGCCCCTGCCGGTGCAGGCCTTTCGCGTTCTCCGCAGCACCAGTGTCG
>JBEKOI010000308.1:0-4462 GCA_049521915.1 Acidimicrobiales bacterium
GCCTTCTCGGTCGGCGACCTGTTCATCCTCAACTTCTTGACCATCGCCACGGAATTCATCGGCGTGAGCCTGGCCCTCCAGTACTTCGGCATCAGCGAGTACATCTCGGTCCCGATCGCGGCGGCGGCTCTGGTGGCCATGACCGCCACCGGGAGCTTCAGGCGCTGGGAGCGGTTCATGTTCGTCTTCATCGCGTTGAACTTCCTCGTCATCCCCTTGGCCGTGTTCAGCCATCCGGCGGCCGGCCCGTTCTTCAAGGGTTTCGTCACGCCCGGGGTGCAGGGCGGGTTCAACTCCACGTCGGTCCTGTTGATCATCGCCATCGTGGGGACCACGGTGGCTCCCTGGCAGCTGTTCTTCCAGCAGTCCAACATCGTCGACAAGCGGATCACCCCCCGATGGATCAACTACGAGCGGGCCGACACGGTGATCGGATCACTCATCACCGTATTCGCCGCCTCCCTGCTGATGGCCGTGGCGGCCTCGGCCTTCGGGGGCACGGCGCTGGCCGGGCACTTCACGAACGCAGGAGGGGTGGCCCGGGGCCTCAACCACTATGTCGGCCATGCCACCGGTGCCATCTTCGCCGTCATCCTCCTCAACGCCTCGATCATCGGTGCGGCCTCGGTGACCCTGGCCACCTCCTACGCATTCGGCGACATGTTCGGAGCCCGTCACTCCCTGCACCGCAGCTGGCGGGACGCCAAGTTCTTCTACGGCGCCTTCACCACCATGGTGGTGTTGGCGGCCGGCATCGTGATCATCCCTGGGGCCCCGCTCGGGGTGATCACCACCGGTGTCCAGGCCCTGGCCGGCGTGCTGCTGCCAAGTGCCACGGTCTTCCTGCTGATGCTGTGCAACGACAAGGAGGTGCTGGGGCCGTGGGTCAATCGACCCTGGCTCAACGTGGTGGCGACGGGGATCGTCTCGATCCTGTTGGTGATGTCACTCGTCCTGATGGCCACCACCCTGTTCAGACGCATCAACGTCGATGAGCTGGCGGTGGTGCTGGGCGGGGTGCTGGTCGTGGCCTTTGCCATCGGGGGGGCGCTCTACGCCCGATCCCTGCGCCGCCAGCCCCCGGAGCCGGTCACGCCGATGGCCAAGCGGGCCACCTGGCGCATGCCGGCCCTCAATCTCCTGCAGCGCCCCACCTGGTCACGCGGCCGGCTCCTGGCCATGTACCTGCTGCGCGTCTACCTGGTCATCGCGGTGTTGTTGCTGTTGGTCAAGGCCATCCAGCTCAGCTAGCAGCCCGTAAGAGGATCCGGTTTGCGCCGAAGTGCCTGGCCGGGGGAGTATTTGACCTCATGTGCCTGCTCGCCTCGGTTGTCCATGCCTAGCTTCGGGCTCAAACGGCACAAGATCAAGGGCCCCGCCACCCCGCCACCAGCCCCAGAACGGATCGCCCCCCGGCCCCCGGCACCCGGAGGCCTCCGCATCGCCTTCCTGGTCTACCGGGGCAACCCGCGCTGCGGCGGACAGGGGGTCTACACACGGCACCTGACCCGCGAGCTGGTCGCTCTCGGCCATTCGGTCGAGGTGTTCGCCGGCCAGCCGTGGCCCGAAGTGGACGATGGGATCGGCTTCACCCCGGTTCCCGGCCTGGACCTCTACCGCGACCCTGATCCCTTCCGGATCCCCAAACTGCGCGAGTTCCGCAACTGCCATCCGCCGTCGGTGGCGGCGCTGGAGTTCGGGGTCATGTGTACGGCGGGGTTCCCTGAGCCGTGGACGTTCAGCCTCAGGGCCCGCCGTCTGTTGGCCGAGCGGCTCGACGAGTTCGACCTGGTGCACGACAACCAGTGCCTGGGCAACGGGATCATGGGCATGATCGACGACGGTTGGCCGGTGCTGACCACCCTTCACCACCCCATCACGGTGGATCGGCAGCTGGCCCTCAGCCACGCCACCAACCCGTGGCAGCAGTTCACCCAGCGCCGGTGGTTCGGCTTCTTGCGCATGCAGGTCAAGGTGGCCCGGGCCCTGCCCCGGGTGGTCACGGTGTCCGAGTCCTCCAAGGAGGACATCGCCACCCAGATGGGGGTGGCGCTCGAGCGCATGACCGTCGTGCCGGTCGGCGTCGACCACAAGGTCTTCCGGCCGCGTGAAGAAGTGGAGCCGGTGCCCGGCCGGATCATGGTGACGTCGTCCTCAGACGTTCCCATGAAGGGTCTGGTGCCGCTGCTCGAGGCCGTGGCCAAGCTCCGCACCGAGCGGGACGTCGAATTGGTGGTCATCGGCAATCCCCGCGCCGACGGGCGGGTGGCCAAGGCCATCAAGCGGCTCGATCTGGCCCCGATCGTCAGGTGCGTGACCGGGATCAGCGATGACGAGCTGGCCCGCAATTACGCGCGGGCGCAAGTGGCGGTGGTGCCGTCCCTGTACGAGGGTTTCTCGTTGCCGGCCATCGAGGCCATGGCCTGTGGCGTGGCCCTGGTTGCCACCACCGGCGGGGCGCTGCCCGAGGTGGTGGGGACCGACGGAGTCACCGGTCTGCTGGTCGAACCCGACGACCCCGGGGCGCTGGCCGTGGCCATCGGTCGTCTGCTGGACGACGACGAGCTGCGCCGACGTCTGGGAGCTTCGGGTCGCGAGCGGGTCCTCGGCCGTTTCACCTGGCAGGTGACGGCGGCGGGCACCGCCGCGGAGTACCGGGCGCTCCTGGCCGAACAGAGGGAGAACCAGCCATGCTGACCGTCGATTACGCCAGACTCGGAGTCAGGGCGGGCGACCGCCTCCTCGACCTGGGATGCGGTTTCGGACGCCACGCGTACCAGGCCGCGCGCCTGGGCGCTGAGGTGGTGGCGCTCGACGCCGGCGCCGACGAGGTCCGCAACGTGCTGGACACATTCGGGGCCATGGCCGTGGCCGGGGAGCTCGACGCAGACACGGCCAGATTGGGCGCGGTGCGGGGCGATGCCCTCCTGTTGCCCTTCGCCGACGGCTCCTTCGACCGGGTGATCGCCTCCGAGGTGCTCGAGCACATCCCCGACGACCAGGCGGCCATGGCCGAACTGGCCCGGGTGCTCCGACCGGGAGGTTCCATGGCTGTGACCGTTCCCCGCTGCGGCCCGGAGTTCGTGAACTGGGCACTCTCCGACGACTACCACAACGTGCCCGGAGGGCATGTGCGGATCTACCGGCAGAGCCAGTTGGTCGACCGGCTGCAGGGGACCGGCCTGCGAGCGGTCGGGCGCCACCACGCCCACGGCCTCCATGCCCCCTACTGGTGGCTGCGGTGCCTGGTCGGACCGACCAACGACGCCCACCCCGCCGTCGCCACCTACCACCGGTTGCTGGTGTGGGACATCGAGAAGGCCCCCAGGGTGACCCGGTACGCCGATCGGGTGCTCAACCCGCTGGTCGGGAAGAGCCTGGTCGTCTACCTGGAAAAGCCGGCGGCTCCCGGCCTCGGCGATTCGCCCGGCGAACGGGTCCCGGCTGACGCAGAGGCGGTGGCGTGAGGTCGATCCCCGAGGTTCCAGGAGTGATGACGGCCAGCCAGGTGATGGCCACCGCCCAGTCGATTGCCGCCCTGCAGCGCCCGGACGGGATGATCCCGTGGTTCCCTGGAGGGCACTGCGACCCGTGGAACCACGTCGAGGCGGCCATGGCCCTCACCGCGGTCGGTCTGGACGAACAGGCCGACCGGGCCTACCAGTGGCTGGTGGACACCCAGCTCCCGGACGGCAGCTGGTTCAACTACTACCTGACCACCGGAATCGAAGATCCGCGGCTCGACACCAATGTGTGCGCCTATCTGGCCACCGGAGCATGGCATCGGTACGTCTCGACCGCCGAGATCGACGGCCTCGAGCATCTGTGGCCCGCGGTCGAGGCCGGCGTCGACTTCGTGCTGCGGTGGCAGCGGCCCGACGGAGCCGTCCACTGGTCGCTCGATCCGTCAGGCTTCCTCGAGGAGTACGCCCTCCTCACGGGGTCATCGTCGATCTACCACAGCCTCCGGTGCGCCATCGCCTGCGCCGAGCGCCTGGGGCACGAACGGCCCGACTGGGAGCTGGCCGCCGGACGCCTGGCCCACGCGGTGGCCCATCGACCCCTGGCCTTCGCCCCCAAGGTCGAGTTCGCCATGGACTGGTACTACCCCGTGCTGTCCGGTGCCCTCAGCGGCGAGGCGGCGCAGCGTCGCATGGCGGGCTCGTGGGACACGTTCGTCATGGAAGGCCGCGGCGTGCGCTGTGTGTCCACGGGCGAGTGGGTAACGGCCGCGGAGACGGCCGAGTGTGTGCTCGCCCTCGACGCGCTGGGCATGGACGAGATGGCGCTCAGGCTTCTTTCCTGGGTGCAGACGCTGCGCAACGAGGACGGTTCCTACTGGACGGGCATGGTGTATCCCGAAGAGGCCACCTATCCTCCGCTCGAGCGGTCGTCCTACACCGCCGGCGCCCTGGTGCTGGCGGCGGATGCCCTCAGCCGGACAACCCCGGCATCGGGGATC
>JBEKOI010000309.1:0-4447 GCA_049521915.1 Acidimicrobiales bacterium
AGACCACGATCGGTGACCCGGGCGAAGATGGCATCGAACTCCTCCTCGGAGACGAGGAAGGCGTAGTGATGGTGGGCCGGAGCCGAACGATCGTCGAAGTCGAGGCTCACGCCGTTGGCGGTCTCGACGCAGACAAACGGCCCGAAGGCCTTCGGGGGGCCGAGACCGAGGATGTCGGCCAGAAAGTCGGCCGAGGCCTGCTTGTCCTGTGCCGGGACGATGGTGTGGTTGAGCTGGACTGCCATGACGCCTCCTCCGGTATTCCGCAAGGATCCATTATCCAGCCTCCGGAAGGCCCGGAAACGAGCGGCTCGCCCGCGGCGGGATCGTTCGACCACACTCCCTTAGAATCCAACCATGCAGGTCGACGGCTTCGACAGTCTGATCCTCTATGTCGGAAGTCTCGGCGAGGCGAAGGCCTTCTACGTCGGGGTCCTTGGTCTCCCAGTGCTCTTCGAGGACGGCATCATCGTCGTTGTCGGCGACGCTTCGGGCCGAGTCGTACTGCACCGGAACGACCGAGGCCATGACCAACGGGGCACATTTCCCGCAGGTCAGACGGCCGGGGCAGCCTCGGTGCGATTCAACGTGGAGGACCCCGACGCCTGGGAGGAAGAAGCGGAACGGCTTGGCGTGCCGGTTCTCTGGCCCGCTCAGGACGCAACGTGGGGAAGATTCGTGGTTCTGGCCGACCCGGATGGCCGACCCATTGCGCTGGCCAAGATGACCGTGGCTGCTCCGCCGACCTGAGCGCTCGACCTCTTCTGGGCGCTCCATCCTCGGGTCCACGGGAATTCCGAGGCAGGACCGCAGTTCCGTCCGCGTCGCTCGACTGCATGGCAACGGTTCGTCCATCCGACGCCGGACAAACAAAAGAGACGTACACCCCGCCATCATCAATCTATCGCCCAACGGACGCTTGCGGCAAGGGCCCGGTGGGTGTGCAGAATCTTCGGTCCGAACCAGAAGCTGAGGAAAAAGGAGGGGCGGCATATGACCGAGCATGCGGTGGTGATCGCAGGAGGCGGTCCGACGGGGATGATGCTGGCTGCCGAGTTGGCGCTGGCCAAGGTCGACGTGGCCGTCGTCGAGCAGCGTCCCAATCAGGTGCTCGTCGGTTCGCGAGCCGGAGGCTTTCACTCGCGCACGATCGAGGTGTTGGATCAACGTGGGGTTGCTGATCGGTTCCTGGCCGAGGGCCAGGTGGCTCAAGCCGTGATGATCGCCAGGACCGTGTTGGACATGAGCGACTTCCCGACACGTCATCCGTATTCGCTGGGGATCTGGCAGAACCAGATCGAGAGAATCATGGCCGCTTGGATCGCGGAGCTCCCGGTGAGGATCACCTACGGATGTGAGGTCAAGGGCTTCGCGCAGGACGGCACCGGGGTCGACGTCGAGCTGTCCGGCCGCGAGTCGCTTCGAGCGCAGTATCTCGTCGGGTGCGACGGGGGTCGCAGCCTCATCCGTAAAGCAGCGGGGATCGGCTTCCCGGGGTGGGGTCCGACGAAGAGCAACCTGATCGCCGAGGTCGAGATGACCGAGGAGCCGCCGCGGGGCGTTCGCCACGACGCCACGGGCATCCATGGCCTCCACAGAATGGAGGACGGCCGGACGGTGCGGGTCGTCGTGACCGAGCAGCAGCTCGGGCCCAGCAGCGAGCCGGCCCTGCCCGACCTGAGCGAGGCGCTCATCGCCGTGTTCGGCACCGACTTCGGAATCCACAGTCCCACCTGGATCTCGAGGTTCACCGACATGACGCGTCAGGCGGAGACCTACCGCACCGGTCGAGTCCTCCTTGCGGGCGACTCGGCCCACGTGCACTACCCGGCGGGTGGACAGGGCCTCAGCCTCGGTGTGCAAGATGCGGTCAACCTGGGGTGGAAGCTGGCTCAGGTGGTCAATGGGACCTCCCCGGAGAGCCTTCTGGATACCTATCAGGACGAGCGTCACCCTGTCGCTGCCCGTGCGCTTCAGCACACGATGGCTCTGGGTGTGCTCCAGCGGGGGGACGAGCGCACCAAGGCTCTGGTCGATGTGGTGTCGGAGCTGGCCAAGATGGACGAGCCCCGCAAATGGCTCGCCGGCATCATTTCCGGCCTGGACATTCACTACGACCTCGGCGAAGGCCATCCCCTACTCGGACGCCGCATGCCCGATCTCGACCTCGTGACCGACGACGGCCCGCGACGGGTCTTCACCTTGCTGCATGAGGCCAAACCGGTGCTCCTCAACCTTGGTGGGTCCGGCGCCTTTGACATCACTCCCTGGGCTGAACGGGTGCGGCTGGTCGATGCTCACGCTGTCGGTCGGTGGGAGCTTCCGGTACTCGGCGCCGTCACCGCTCCCACTGCCGTGTTGATCCGGCCCGACGGCTATGTCGCCTGGGCGGGCGACGGTGGTGCTCCCGGATTGCGGGACGCCCTGGCTACCTGGTTCGGTGTACCTGGATGAGAGGCGAAGCAAGGGTGCTGAGCCGTCAGGGAAGCAGACCGCCTGGGACGCAGCGCCAAGACCGTCCTCGATGTGCCGGGCAGATCCGAAGTCCTCGTCGGGTCCGCAAACTACTGTGACCCACATGGAACCCATGCCGGAAGATTGGCACCGGGCAGTTGCCGTTGTCGCACATCCTGACGATCTCGAGTACGGCGCCGCCAGCGCCGTCGCCCGCTGGACGTCACAGGGCAAGGAGGTTGCCTACCTGTTGGCAACCAGTGGTGAGGCCGGGATCGACGGAATGGATCCCTCACTGGCCGGTCCCTTGCGTGAGGAGGAGGAACGGCGGGGTGCCGCCATCGTCGGCGCCAGTTCGGTCGACTTCCTCGGTCACCCCGACGGACTTGTGGAATCCGGGATCCATCTCAGGCGTGACCTTGCCCGCGCCCTTCGCCGACTGCAGCCCGACGTCGTGATCACCATGAATTTCGAACTGACCTGGGGCGACGGCGGAAGTGTGAACCACTCCGATCATCGGGCCATCGGATCGACGGTTCTGGACGCCTGCCGTGATGCTGCCAATCGGTGGATCTTCGCCGACGCGGGTGAGCCGTGGGCGGGAATCAAGTTCGTGTACGTGGCGGGAGCAAACTCCCCGACCCATTTCGTTGACGTCGGAGAAACGATCGACCTGGGAATCTCGTCGCTTCGGGCGCACCAGGTCTATATCGACGGTCTTGGCCGAACATTCGATCCCGACGATTTTCTCCGCACGATGGCGGGGTACTCGGGCATGCTGGCTGGCTGCGAGTACGCGGTCACGTTTCAGAGATTTGCCGTCGGCTAGCAAGCCCTCCGCAACAGGCTGCGGACCCGGGCTCACCTCCTTGGCAATACAGCCTGGGTCTGGATGACGACAGCAACCGATCGATCCTGGTCATCGCGCAACTCGGTCTGAACCACGATCGTGCTCTTCCCCGCGTGCAGTGGCTTTGCCCTTGCTCGCACGAAGCCCGAGCGCACGCCACGGAAGAAGTTCGTCTTCGACTCGATCGTGGACGTCGTCGCCCCCTCCGGCAGGTTCAGGTAAGCGCAGATGGCACCAACTGTGTCCGCCAGGGCCATGATGGCGCCACCATGAAGGACTCCGCCGGCGGTGCATCGCTCCGCAGACCAGGCCAGGATTTCGGCCACCGTGCCGGGATCTGCGATCTCCAGCTCCACGCCGAGGCTTTGGCTGAACGGCATGAGACCGAGAAGCCCTTCGAGCTGGTCAGGAGTCAATCTGGGCATGGTTGCTCATCCACTCCCGACGGGTCGCCATCGAAACAGTATGCAGCTCAGCGAGCTGTCCGATGACCCCGAGCTGCGGCTGCACCCGGACCGAGCCGGATTCTCATCCAACGACATGGAACTCGATCCGATACAGGACCGTTTCATCTTCGATCGGACCAGCGTGGGCGGCCCGTCGTCGGAGTGCTTCGAGGTCTGTTTCGCCGGCTCGGTGGATGTCGGCGTCGTCTGTGAATCGGAACGGGACCAATTCGACCGAGTCAACCTCGATCTGGCCGCCACCAACGCGGTACCGACCCCCCGGTTTCACCTGCGGCCGTCGCCACAGACGGAACGACACCGTGATGTCACCAGACACGACCGAGTCACGAAGCTCGCGGCTGAACTCCACGGACCTACCCTACGGCACATCCCTGGGGCACTCAGGAGGTTGCGGTGTTCGGCGTGTAGCAATAGGCGACAACACCCGATCCTGACGCACGGGTGTCCTGAAGCGTGAGGTCGATCCGCCGGGGTAAGCCGTAAGGACCGGTTGGTCCAATAGTCAAGTAGATGCTTGCCTATTCGGGTCCGGGCCCGAACGCACAAGTGCCCTCCCGTGGAGGGAGGGCACTTGCCGTTCTCACATCAACGGGCGTCCGATGGATGGCGCCCTTCCTAAATGTCAGCCTTGGTGCCAGGCTTGAGGCTGATGGCACCGCTGGACACGTCGACGCAC
>JBEKOI010000310.1:0-4438 GCA_049521915.1 Acidimicrobiales bacterium
GCGTCGAGTCGTACAGTTCCGTGCACTGCGGCGGGCGGGGCGTTGGTGGAGTAGTGGAACGACACTCCGAGGGTGGTCGGGAGTCTGACGAACACAGGGTCGCCGGTCACGACGTGGCCGGTCGGGTAGGTGTCACTGACGGGAGGGTGGGCCTGGTATGTGAAGACCCCAGTCTGGGTGTATGCCGGAGTGTTCGCGGCCGCGGAGCTGAGGCCGAAGCTGAGACTCAGGGCAGCGAGCAATAGCGCGTCCAGTCCGAGCAGTATCTTCCAGACGGTGGTCCAACGGTCCCGGGCCCGCCGGGCGGCGTGCGTGGCTCTGCGTTTGGGTGCGGGATTCTTCATGAAGGCAACGATTAACGCCAGCAAGGCGAGAAGCGGCACAATGCGAGTGATCGGTGAGCCGATGACACCGCCAATCCTGGGAATTCGCAGCACAGCCTGTCCGATGATCTGACTGGCACGAGGGTGCGTGGGGTCAACGGATCGATTGTTGTCGCCCTTGATGACAAAGCCGTTTGCGTTGCCGCCGACGATGCGATGCAGGATCACGAGGTGACCGTCCGTACCGCCGTGGTAGGCGACGACCTCGCCAGTGTGGTACTGGTCCGCCCTAGCGACCACGACCAAGTCGCCGGTATGGTACAGCGGTTCCATGCTGTCGCCATTGGTATTGACGTAGCCAATCAGGCCGGTGGTCAATGCTGTTGCGACCAACGCGACGACACCTATGAGCACCAGTCCGGCCGCACGCCGCCAGGTCTGGCGTGTGCAAAGAGTGGAGGTCATGGCAGTGGAGGACCGTGGACCCGGTGGCCCGCCGTTCGAAGACACGGGCCACCGGAGACCAAAGTGTTCAGCCGCTCGTCGGCACGGTGACGGCGATGCCCGTCACGCCCGTTTGATACGCCGGGATTCCCGACGCGGTACAGGTGGACACGTCCGGTGTGGTAGCTCCGACCGCCTCACAGCTCCAGGTCACAGAGCCGTCTGTGGGGCTGACGGCCACTGTGGGGGTCGCACCATCGGTGGCATCAGCGAAGGTGAGGGTCACACTGTTCATCTCGGTGTTGGCGGAGTCGGCGAAGCCATAGCCGATGTTCGACAGAGTGGCGCCCGTTATCGACTGGGATACGGTGCCGCCGATGAATGCTGTCGACGGAGCGTTGTCAGTGATGCCCGTAGCGGTGAACGCTGCCCCGCCGACACCTATCACTCCGACCACGCAAGCAGCGGCCACAAGGATCTTGACTCGCTTTTGAATATCCATGCTTCCGTCCTTCCATTCGGTAGTCCGGCTGGCCCAGGATGAGTTCCAGGTGATGTTGCGTGCCCAGCTCGCGATCGGGTCGCCCTTTCTCTTAGGGTCGATCGTTCGACCCGTCTCTACTACGGCCCATCTGCGTCGTGTCTTCAGATGCCTGGTGATTCCCGCTCGCTCGCAAGGTTCGCCATCGTGACCCTTTGCCTCGACCATTCCTGCACGGTTGGTGCTCACACCTGCGAGTTGTCAAACGACGCGCGGTCATCAGAAATTGTCAGGATTGTTTGTTTTGGGGGGGGTCCAACGAGTCATCAACCATCGTCGGGAACCCAGGTCTCAGGTTGGAACCAACGATCTACCATCTGGGGTCATGGATTGATCCCGTGGCAGATCGCTGTCAAAAGGGATGACTTCAGGCGGATTCGGTGGACGTTCCGTGGTCGGGAGGCCACCTCAGAGGGTTCGCCTCGCCGCAGCGGGCGAACCCGCCACCCTGCCAAGGTGAGGGCGGCGGGTTCCACTCCCGTCTTCCGTTCCATTTCAGCAGGTCAGGGTCGTTTATCAACCCGAGCAATAGAACACCTTCCTCTTACGCCTTTCAGGCCCTGTCCAAGGCCATCGAGTGGTCTTAGGCTGGGTATGTAAGCGACTTGGTTGTGTAAGTCGAGGGTGAGATAGGGCCCGACACAGCCGTGACGCACATTTGACTGACGTAAACCTGCATCGACTATCTAAGGCCATGCCGTCAGAAACTCCACCTCGGTCGACAGAGTCCAAAGGGCAACCCATGTCCGCATTGACTCGTCTCTTCAGGCCCCGACCCGTGCGTGGTGGACGTCACCGAGACGTACAAGGAAGCGCCGCCCGAGCCGGAGTTCTCGGTGCGGGAGATGGCTTGATCACCAACATCTCACTGATCCTCGGAGTTGCCGGTGCGAGTTCGAGCGCCACGGCTGTGCGTGTGGCGGGTATAGCGGGGTTGCTTGCCGGAGCCTTTTCGATGGCGGCTGGGGAACTTGTTTCGGTGAGAGCCCACGACGACCTCGTCCGACACGAGATCGAGGTCGAACGAGGCGAGTTGTCCGACGATCCCATCGGCGAGCAGCGTGAGCTTGCCGGTATGTACCGGGCTCGGGGCGTCCCACCCAAAGACGCAGAAACTGTGGCCCGCATCCTCATGGCCAATCCCGACGTTGCACTCGACACTCACGCTCGGCTCGAACTAGGCGTCGATCCTGACGACCCTGGCTCTTCCTTGCAGGCGGCGGTGGTGTCCTTCTCCTCCTTCTCAGTGGGAGCTCTCCTCCCGTTGCTGCCATGGTTCTTCATCAGCGGAACTACCGCGGTCCTCGCCTCCGTCGTCATCGGAGCGATGGCTGCGGTGGCGCTCGGGGCAGCCATCGGTTCTTTCTCGGGCCAAGGGGTGTGGCGCACAGCAGGCCGGCAACTGCTTGCTGCCATTGTTGCGGCGTCCGTCACGTACGGGGTGGGCCGTCTTCTGCGTTGATCGTGGCCCCGCGGGAGCAGCGGCAAAGCAGCGGCGGTATGTCACCCCGTGGGGATAGTCGGCGGAATGCCAGACGACCAGAGGGGGCAGATACGAATTCGGGTGCTCACTTGTCAATGCGTTTGACGAGACGTTTCCCGATGACTTTGTTGCCTCGTGGCAGGAGCGGACGGCCGTCAGGATCATGATCGATCTTCTTCATGAAGAGATTGCGTTGTCTTTGGAACCGACCAGTAGAGCGGCAGTGTTGTGCGGTGCGACGCGGATTGGCGGATGTGACCACAACTCCCATTAGCTCAACGCTTACAAAGTTCTGCTTCAGAAGGTGGCCAAAGATGCCGATGCAACGAGGTGGCATTGGTTCGCGACGTGGCGAGATTCCCGAAAACAAGGGATGTGGGCCTGGAATCCCAAGCGTTCCTGTCCGCCCTGGTCGCCTCATCGGAAGACCCAGTCATCGGAAAGACGCTGGATGGCACGATCCTTCTCTGGAATGAAGCCGCCGAACGCCTCTACGGATATGAGGCTTCTGAAATGCTCGGATCCAGTGTTTCCGTGCTCATCCCTCCCGATCGACCTGAAGAGCTCTCCTATCTTCTAGGTCGGGTTCGTGCCAAAGAGACAGTAGGCAATTTCCTGACCAAACGGCTCCGGAAGGACGGGACCACTGTCGATGTGGAAATCACAGTTTCGCCGGTTGTCAGTGCTGATGGTGTCGTGCTCGGTGGATCCACCATTGCCCATGACCTAACTCGGTACAACCGACAGATCGCTGACCTCCGCGAAGCGCATCGGAGCGCCGATGAGGCAATCAGCATGCTGGACACCCTGGAGGCATCCGCTCCCGTCGGCTTCGGCTTCGCCGACACCCAGTGCCGTCTCACCCATCTCAACGAGATGCTTGCGTCCTTTGCCGGATCGACCACGGATGAGCTGCTCGGCAAGTCGGTGGCCGATGTTGTGCCAGAGATCTGGGCCCAGGTTGAATCGATCTTTCGAAGAGTCCTCGAATATGGCGAAGCCGTCCGCAATATTGAGGTCACCGGACATGTGCCTACGGACCCTGGTCATCGCCACCACTGGCTTGCGAGCTACTACCCTGTGCGTCTCGAGACCGAAATTATCGGCGTGGGGATCGTCGCCATTGATGTGACAGAGCGGCGGCAAGCGGAAGAGTTCCGGTCCATTGCCATGAATCAAATAGCCGAGGGGCTCTTCACTGTCGATGCTCAGGGCTGCCTGACTTCCCTGAATCAGTCCGGCGCAAAGCTGCTCGGTTGGACCGAAGCAGAGTTGCTCGGCAAGGAGATGAGAAGCTTCGTCTTGGCGGACGACCAGGATGACCCTTCCATCGGTGAAGGAAACGAGAAGCTCCTGGCAGTTCGGGCGGAGGGCCGACATGTCGTTCTGGAAGATCATGTATATCGCTGCAAGAACGGCTCACTTCTCCCAGTAGCTATATCTGCCTCACCCCTCTTCATCGGAGAGAACCTCGAAGGTGCGGCGGTTGTCTTTCGAGACATTTCTGGAGAGAAAACGGAACGCCTTCGGGTGTCACGCGAGTTGGCAGCTCTTACGTGGGTGGGACGAATTCGAGAAGCCCTGGACGAGGACAGACTCGTCTTGTTTTCGCAGCCGATTGTTCCCCTCGCCGGGGGTCATCCCTGC
>JBEKOI010000311.1:0-4431 GCA_049521915.1 Acidimicrobiales bacterium
AGCTCAAGATCGTGAACTCCTCATTGGGCGTGGCGCCACATGGCTCGAACTCCGCCAAGGATGCGCAGGGTACGCAGTCCAATGCGGGCTTTGCTTCGGGCGAGGTGCTGAAAGCCGCCGAAGACTCGTCAGGCGGGCCGACATGCGCCAATCTCGACCCTCCTGGCGAAACCATGACCCTTGGCAACAACTCACTGACAAAGGGCCAGGAGGTGGTGCTGAACGGTTACTTCGACCTAAAGCACTGGTCCGAACCAGCTCATAAGGACGGCGACACCGCGTGGATTCCAAACATATGGATTCTCGTCCCCAATAGCGGGACGCGCCAAAACGGAAAGAGCTGGGAGACGACCGCAGTCAGCGGTCCGGCGGTGGTCAGCTTGTTGGACTACACACCCGCGCCGACTTACAACGTCTCTGACAGCTACAACAAGAAGAACGTCGGATACGGGTGGGTGTTCCCTATCGACGGCACCAGCGAACCAAATTGCGGCAGCGCCTCTTCGACTTCACCGTCGGGCTCGTCCATGCCATCAGTGCAGTCTCTCTGTGAAGCGTTACCAGAAGAGATTGTTGTGGCGTACCTGAACAACCACGAGGAGATTACGAGTGCGATCGGCCGATCACTTACCGGAATCACCTCCGAGGCCTCGATGACGAACGTTTTCGATAACCTTCGAAATAAAGGCGAAATCGAGATGGTCCCTGGGAAGAACGGGAGCGCGTCGGCTTGGCGAAAGAAGGAGCCTGAATAGGAGACAACCCGAAGAGGCGGGCATGCGCAGCCCTCTCGAGCTGCCAGGACCGTGTACCGCCCAATACGCCCTTCCGATGATTCGAACCGAACGACTAGGACGCAACGATCGATAGCGAACGCGCTGTTGCTACTCTTTGCCGGTGCTCTACGTGGCTACTGTCCACTTCCGGACGCCAAAATGGATTGATGTGCAGCAGAGCTACCTCCGCCGAAATATTGGCGAGCCATTCAAGACGTTCGCCGTGTTGGATGGAATCGACGAGGAATACCACTCGCGCTTTGATCGGATAGTGGCGGCGGAAGGTTCCCATGAGGGACGCCTCAACCTCCTCGCCGCAGAAATTTCCGCCGTAGCGGATCCCGATGATGTGATCTTGTTTCTGGACGGGGACGCGTTTCCCGTTACTGATCCCATGCCCACGATCCGCCGGGCCTTGGCGTCGACGTCCCTCATTGCCGTCAGACGGGACGAGAACCAAGGGGATAGGCAGCCCCACCCGAGTTTTTGCGCCGTCACCGTCGGAGCGTGGAAACAACTCCATGGTGATTGGTCTGCAGGATACGTGTGGACGAGCGAAACCGGTCTCTCGACGAGCGACGTGGGGGGCAATCTTCTGGGCATCCTGGAGCGAGGAAATGTCCCATGGACTCCCCTTGTGCGTACGAACACGCGGAACGACCACCCCGTGTGGTTCGGAGTGTACGGAGACATCGTCTACCACCACGGCTCCGGCTTCCGTCGACCCTTCGCCAGGGTCGACATGGGCACTCGTCCATCGGGGCTTCGCGGGGAGAGAATCCCCATCTTCAACAAGATCATTCCAAGTTTGAACGCCCGTCGGCGCCGGAAGTGGATGGAGGAGCTGCAGATTCGTAACGAGCGACTCGGCGAGGAGTGGTTCGAGTTGCTCCAGAGCGACCCCAACTTCTACCTACGACTCATCAAGCCTTAGCGAGGGATCCCAGACGCACTGCGTCGTCGTGGCGAGCGCACAGGCATCGAACTTCAGCGAGGTAAGTTCGCTGTCCGACCTGGGCGCAGTCATGCTCATGGAATCGCCGCCGGGGCCGTGGTTGCGATCTTGGACAAACACGTCCGCTTCTACTGCACCTTGGTAGACCGCATCGGCGTCCTGGGCTGCGCCCCAGGACTTCAAGATCACGGTGGGATGGTCAACTTCCTGCTCAATCGAGGCGATTCATTCCCTCTCCCGCCTTGTTGAATCGCAACTTCGAGCACCTCGTCGCCGAGATCGAGACGCAGGAGGCGCTTCAGGGGAGCCCTTGACTCCGGACATCCTCGCCCCGGGTTTGTTACACTCGGCCGGCATGAAATGGGTACTTGTCGTTGTATTGGCGATCATTGGTGTACTCGCGGCGATTGTGGCCATCGAGTACTTCGTCGTCCCGATTCACTCGTTGCCGAGTTTCATTCCGGGACATAAGGCCACCGCTGGCCACTACCGCAAGCGGGGGGCGGCCGCTGCGTTGGTAGCTGTCGTGGCACTTGTGGCTGCCGGGTTACTGGCGGCTCGCTTCCGCCGTGAAGACGCGGCCGCGGCCCCGGTGTCTGCATCAACGGCTGACCAGTTACTGGCGAAGCCGGCGGCGACACCCGAAGAGCCTCCGAACTGAGCCCTTCGCGTCCAGGTTCTCGACTGGGAACCGCACTGGCTCTTTCGTCATAGGTGGCGCGCCTCAGTCGTCGCCGTCTTGCCTCACGCTTGAGAAGGACCGACTGGACGAGAGGTCACGTTCGCGCATCGAGCTCACGGGGTACCGAATGCCGAGCCGGCCAAAGGCTCCGTCGAAGAGCCCACGGGCGATGGCCCACCAGCAGGCAAGGCGACGATTCTGCGGTCGAAAGATCGCCCGGCCAAGAAGCTTGGAGACGTTCCGCGGGTAACGCCCCACCTTGTGCATGATGTAGAGGTGGTAATAGAGCATGTTCCGAGCTTCGTAGTAGTACTTCCATAGCGGTACGTCGCCGTCCTGACGGATAGCGTCGTGGTGGACGACCGCTTCTTCGATGACGCGTCGTTCGAAGCCCGCCTGAGGAATGCGCCAATGGCAGTACTCGGTGTCTTCAGCCCACCAGAAAAGCTCCGCTCTGGGTAGGCCAACCGCCTCGACAATCTCCCGGGCGAGCATGAACCCACACCAAGAACCCCACCGGCCTACGGCCCCGTCGGGTTGGATCGACAGGGGTACAACGAAGGTCCGACCGGGATCGTCGTCGCGCGCCATCAACAACGTGGCAAGGCACTCGGCCTCGGGGACGATGTCGTCGTCCATAACCCAGGCATCGCTGAAGTCGCTCGAGAGGAAATCATTAAGGGCAATGGCCCACCCGCCCGCCGGTCCAAGATTGACGTCAGACCGGATGACCCGGGTCGGCACCCCGGTCGGTGGAAGTGCACCGATCTGGATCGGCGGATCGCTGGCGTTATCAACCACAACGATCCCATCGGGAGGATTCGTCTGTGCCGCAACGGCGTTCAGACAACGGGCGAGCGATTGGGGTGCATTGTGGCTGAGCACGAGGGCCACGACCCGGCGCCCGCGACTGTCTTTCATCGCCCCCCTGTCGTGGACAATTCCGGGGTTGTGCGAGCCGGTCAAGACGCCGATGCTATCGGGCCGTCGCCTTTCCGTGCACCCGGTCAGATCCGAATGGTGGTGCCCTCGACGACTTCGGATCTTCGTGGAATTTGGCTGCCCGAGGTATGGATTTCTCATCGGGGCGTCGTTTGGGCCGCAACTCGCGCCGGTACTAACGTCATAGGTGTAGATACGTCGTCGTGCGGCGTGGCTTGGGAAATGGCGAGGGGTGGGATGGTGAGTTCTACATGAATCGGGTGAAGGCGCCGGCGAGATCGGTGGAGGGTTCGAGCACGGGGCATTTCCTTCAACCGAAGTGGGGTGACGGCCCGTGGGGCGAGGGTTCCCTGCGTGATCGGTTCGAAGTCGTTAGGCCCCTGATCCGTGGAGGGTCTTTGCTCGATATTGGTTGTGCTTCCCGTTACGGGCGTCCCGATTGGCTCCACGGGCTTCTCTGTAACGAGGTCTCCGACGTCGTAGGGATCGACATCAACGGCACCACCATAGAGACGCTGAAGTCAGAGGGTTACGACGCGAGGCTGGGTGACGCCCGCGATTTTGATCTACACCGGAAGTTCGACGTGGTCTTCGCCGGTGAGTTGATCGAGCACCTCGACGATGTTCGAGGGTTCCTAGGGAGCGTACGTCGACATTTGAACCCAGGTGGTCGGTTGGTCCTCACGACACCCAACGCCTTCTACGTTGGCAACTTCGTCTATCGCTTCGGGGGTCACGGAAAAGTGCACCCTGAGCACACCTGTTGGTATTGCGAGGACACCCTGCGACAGGTCTTGGCAGCCGATGGGTTCGGAACTACGGATATCAGTTTTACAGGTCACACGAGCCCCACGACGGCCCGCAAGATGGCAACGTTCACGGTGCAACATCTGCTCCCACCCCGCTTGGCGTATGACACGCTCATCGCTGTTACGAGAGCTGATTAGGCAGAGCCCTCTCTCACGACCTCAAAGGGTGCCGCAGCGAGCCCTTCCACGCGCGCCGACCGCCTGCTAGGCCCGTGGTGGCAGGGAGTCGTAGAGCGAAGCTGATCGACGGATGGACCGTGCCTCGAC
>JBEKOI010000312.1:0-4428 GCA_049521915.1 Acidimicrobiales bacterium
CACCGGTACCGGGGGCTCGGGGAAGTCGTCGCTGACCGACGAGATCATCCGGCGGTTCCGGCTCGACCAGGAGGACAAGCTGCCCATCGCCGTCCTGGCCGTCGATCCCACCCGGCGTCGCGGCGGGGGCGCCTTGCTCGGTGACCGCATCCGGATGAACGCCATCGACGCCCCCAACGTCTTCTTCCGCTCGCTGGCCACCCGGGGGGCCGCCTCCGAGCTTCCGGACCGGTTCCCTCTGGTCGTGATGGCTTGCGCCGCGGCAGGGTTCCGACTGGTCGTGGTGGAGACCCCCGGCATCGGCCAGGGTGACGCCGCCGTCACCGGCATCGCCGATGTCTCGCTCTACGTGATGACCCCGGAGTACGGCGCCGCCTCCCAGCTCGAGAAGATCGACATGCTCGAACTGGCCGACGTGGTGGCCATCAACAAATTCGATCGACGCGGTGCCGATGACGCCTTCCGCCAGGTCTGCCGGCAGTGGGAACGGGACCACCGGCTCCCGACCGGTGACAGAGGGCCGGAGCCGGTGTTCGGCACCATCGCCTCCCGGTTCAACGACGACGGTGTCACCGCGCTGTTCCACCGTCTCAAATCCGAACTTTCGGCCAAGGGGCTGGTGGCCACCGGCGGCTTGCTGGCCCCGGTGGCCGGCCGTCGGTCGACCCAGGCGTCGCCGATCGTCCCCGCCCACCGGCGTCGTTACCTGGCCGAGATCGCCGAGACGGTGGCCGGGTACCACGCCACCACCGACCGGCTGGTCTCCGAGACCCGCAGGTCCGAGCAGGTGACCGCGGTGGTGGCCGAAGCCGAACGGCGCGGCATGGACACGGGCGACCTCGGAGAACTTGCCGCCGCCGTGGAGAACGAACGGGACCCAGAGGGTCGGTTCCTGCTCGAGGAATGGGAGGCTCTCCGTGCCGCGCTGGCCCTCGACGATCAGGATGCCGACAGCCCGACGGATCCGGCTGAGGAGACCGGGCGCCCGGCCCGGTGGCGGACCTCCCTGTCCGGCACGCGCATTCCGAGAGTGGCCCTCCCCCGGGTCAGCGAGGGCGGCGAGCTTGTCCGCTGGCTCCGGGCCGAGCATCTGCCCGGCCACTTCCCCTTCACGGCCGGGGTCTTCCCCTTCAAGCGGGAAGGCGAGGACCCGGCCCGCATGTTCGCCGGCGAAGGTGACGCGTTCCGGACCAACCGCCGCTTCCACCTGCTGGCCGAGGGCCAGCCGGCCACCCGGTTGTCGACGGCATTCGACTCGGTGACCCTCTACGGCTTCGACCCCGACGAGCGGCCGGACATCTACGGCAAGGTGGGGACGTCCGGTGTCTCCATCGCCACGCTGGACGACATGAAGGCGCTGTTCGACGGTTTCGATCTCTGCGATCCGACCACCTCTGTGTCCATGACCATCAACGGGCCGGCCCCGACCATTCTGGCCATGTTCCTCACGACGGCCATCGACCAGCGCATCGACCGGCTCCAGTCCGAGTTGGGCCGCCCGGTCACCGCCGCCGAGGCCGACGCGGCCGAGGCCGAGGTACTCGGGACCGTACGGGGCACGGTGCAGGCGGACATCCTGAAGGAGGACCAGGGTCAGAACACGTGCATCTTCTCCACCGAATTCTCGCTGGGGGTGATGGCCGACATGCAGGAGTGGTTCATCGAGCACCAGGTGCGCAACTTCTACTCGGTGTCGATCTCCGGCTACCACATCGCCGAAGCCGGGGCCAACCCCGTCACCCAGTTGGCCTTCACGCTGGCCAACGCCTTCACCTACGTCGAGTCCTACCTGGCCCGCGGCATGGACGTCGACGACTTCGCCCCGAACCTCTCCTTCTTCTTCTCCAACGGCATGGATCCCGAGTACACGGTGATCGGGCGGGTGGCCCGCCGGATATGGGCCATCGCCATGAAGGAGCGCTACGGCGCCTCCGAGCGGGCCCAGAAGCTCAAGTACCACATCCAGACCTCGGGGCGGTCGCTCCACGCCCAGGAGATGGCCTTCAACGACATCCGCACCACCCTGCAGGCTTTGTGCGCGATCTACGACAATGCCAACAGCCTGCACACCAACGCCTACGACGAGGCCGTCACCACCCCCACCCAGGAGTCGGTGCGACGGGCCCTGGCCATCCAGATGATCATCAACAAGGAGTGGGGCCTGGCGCTGAACGAGAACCCGCTCCAGGGCAGTTTCATCGTGGAAGAGCTCACCGACCTGGTCGAGCAGGCCGTGCTGGCCGAACTGGACCAGATCAGTGAGCGGGGCGGCGTGCTCGGGGCCATGGAGACGGGCTACCAGCGCGGTCGGATCCAGGACGACTCGTTGCGCTACGAGCACCGGAAGCACGACGGGACCCTGCCCATCGTGGGCGTCAACACCTTCATCGCGCCCGCACCGGTTGGACCCGCCGAACCGATCGAGCTGGCCCGGTCCACCACCGAGGAGAAGGTGCGCCAGTTGGACCGCCTGCGCGAGTTCCAGAGCCGCCACGCCATCGGTCGGGAGCCGGCCCTCGAGGCACTGCGCCAGACCGCCCTCGGCCAGGGGAACGTCTTCGCGCAACTGATGGACACCGTCCGCCATGCCTCCCTCGGCGAGATCACCGGCACCCTGTCCGAAGTGGGCGGCGCCTACCGGCGGAACGTCTGAGCCGTGCCGGGCGCACCCGTCGGTTCTCCTCGAGCCGCCGGGTCACTCCCGCCCGAGCGCCGAGATCACTCCCGCCGTCAGCGTGGCCCGGGACGTGGCCATGGACGGTCCGTACCAGGTGAGGTCCCGGCCCGATACCAGCGCCGTCGGGATGCCGGGGAATGTCTCGGGGCCGTCATCGGGACCGAACGGGTAGGGCTCGTCGGGCAGGAGGACCAGATCCGGTCCGGGGTGGCCCAGCGCGGCCACGTCGACCTTCGGGTACCGGTCCTCGCCCCCACCGGTGAGGCAGGTGAGGCCCAGGCGATGCACCAGGTCGCCGCAGAAGGTTCGGGTGCCGACCACCATCCAGGGGTCGCGCCAGATGGGGACCAGCACCCGGGCCGGAGGGAGCTCGGCCGGACGTCGCCACTCGGACACGGCGGTGGCCAGCCATCCGGGCTCGTCGGTCCCGAGCACCTCGACCAGCAGCCGGTACAGCGAGGCGAGGGCCTGGTCGACCGATTCGACGACGGTCACCCACACCGGGATTCCTGCGGCCCTCATCCGGTCGACGTCGATGCGCCGATTCTCCTCCCTGTTGGCAATGACCAGGTCGGGCCGGAGCCGGACGATGGCCTCATGGTCCGGGTTCTTCGTTCCCCGCACCCGGGCCACGTCGAGATCGGACGGATGGGTACACCAGTCGGTCGCCCCCACCAGCGCACCGGGCACGGTCGCGGCCAGGGCCTCGGTGATCGACGGCACGAGCGAGATCACCCGGCCCGGATGGCGGTCCAGTGTGAACGTGTGGCCGAGGTCGTCGTCGATCGTGGGCACGGTCTCCTCCTTGCCGGTCAGCGTATCCATCGGCCCCCATCGGGATAGCGTCCACCCATGCCCGGCAAACCTCTCGGTTTCGACCCCATCGAGGAGGCGAGAGCCCAGTGGTCGGCCCGGTGGGAACCCGACGTCAGTGATGCCATGGCCGCCGCCACCTCCATCATGCGGGCCCAGCAGGTGGTCCTGGCCGCCGTGGACGGGGCCCTCCGGCCGTTCGGCCTCACCTTCGCCCGGTACGAGGGACTGGTCCTTCTCCTGTTCAGCCGACGCGGTGTCCTCCCCCTGGGGAAGATGGGGCAACGCCTGATGATCCACCCGACCAGCGTCACCAACATCATCGACCGGCTCGAGGAGCAGGGCCTGGTCAGGCGCATCCCCCATCCGACCGACGGCCGGACCACCTTGGCCGAGATCACCGACGACGGCCGCCGCCTGGCCAAGCGGGCCACGAAAGCGGTCAACGCGGTGACCTTCGGACTGGACAGCCTGGGCGCCGAGGATCTCCAGGCGCTGATCCGGATCACCCGCAAGCTGCGGCGGAGCGTCGGCGACTTCACCGACTGACAGGCGGACGTCTCCGGATCAGGACACGAACGTCATCCCGCTCACAGCCGATCGGCAACCGGCAGACCGAGCGGGGCCGCCTCCGCACCGAACGACCGGATCATCCCGTCCTGGGTGAACGAGGCGATGAGCGCGCCCTGTTCGGTGAAGACCTGACCCCGGACGTAGGACATCCCGCGGCCGACCTGGGTGCTCTCGTGGTGATAGAGAATCCATCCCTCCCAGTCGACCGGCTCGTGGAAGGTGACAGAGATGGCCATCACCCCGGTGGACACCGTCACATGGGCCATGGCCGTGCCGATCCCGCGGTGGGCCCGCATGGTGGTGGAGATGGCGAGGTGACCGGTGAAGTGGGCGATCAGGGCCTTGGCCAGGTCGTCGCGGGCCGG
>JBEKOI010000313.1:0-8990 GCA_049521915.1 Acidimicrobiales bacterium
GTAGTCGACCCACCGAGCCCGGGCCTCGAGGTCCATGGGACTCAATTTCCACCGCTTGCCCGGGTTGGTGATCCGTTGGTTGAAGCGCCGTTCCTGTTCCTCGTCGCTCAGGGACAGCCAGTACTTGACCAGAATGATCCCCGAGCGGACCAGCGCGCGCTCGAGTTGCGGACAGGTCCGGAAGAACTCGGCGTGCTCCTCGGGGGTGCAGAACTCCATGACCTTCTCGACCCCGGCCCGGTTGTACCAACTCCGGTCGAACAGCACCATCTCGCCCGCGGCCGGGAGGTGGGCGATGTAGCGCTGGAAGTACCACTGCGACCGCTCCCGCTCGGTCGGGGTGCCGAGGGCCACAACCCGGCAGTAGCGGGCATTCAGCCGCTCCACGATCCTCCGGATGGTGCCGCCCTTGCCGGCGGTGTCCCGCCCCTCGAAGATCACCACCACCCGAAGGCCCTTGTGGATGATCCATTCCTGCATGCGGACCAGTTCCATCTGGAGCCTGAGCAGTTCCTTCTCGTAGGCCGACCTGGACACGACCGTCGGGCCGGCCAGGACCAAGGGTCGTCCGACGTCGTCGGTCGAGCGATCGCCACGGCCACCGGGGGCCTCTCGGGAGGCGTCCTTGCTCACTAGAGTCAAGAGCGTAATGCAGCCGCCTTTGACGGGCGCCCGTCGGGGGACCCGACCATGCGGCTGCATGGGTCGGGAGACCCGTCCGCCCGCCGGTCAGCCAGGAGTCGCCGTGACCACCGAAACCGACAGCACCGAAACCAACAAGAAGAAGGTGCAGGCGCTTTGGACTGCACTGTACGAGCGTGACTGGGAGGCCATCGGTTCGTTCTTCGCGGCGGACAGCGAGTACACGGACGTTCCGTCTCCGGCCGACGACGTGGCCCGGGGACCGGAACAGATCGTGGCCCGGCTGAGGCTGGGGCTCGAGCGGATCTCGGGATACGAGCACGCGCTTCGCCTGATGGTGGCCGAAGGCGATGTCGTGGTGACCGAACATTCGGAGACGTGGCGTTGGCACACGGGCGAAGAGGTGACCCTTCCCTTCGTCTCGGTCCACGAGCTCCGTGACGGTGCCATCGTCCGGTGGTGGGACTACTGGGACCTCCAGACGCTGATGGGGGCGGCGCCGGCATGGTGGATCGAGCACATTGCCCAGGGCTACAACTGAGCCGGGGTCGCTCGGGCTCCTGTCGATCTCTCAACTCTCGAAGCCGTAGACACCCTGTGCGTACCGGTCGACCTTCTCCTCGGGCAGGCGTAACCGGATGGCTGTGTAGTAGACGATCAGGCTCCACGCCGTCACCACCACCATGTCCCAGTAGAAGGGGATGGCCATGCGCCCCCCGTCGAACTGCCCGAGGTACGAGATGAGGGTCATGACCCCCAGGTACGGCCAGAGCCAGATGGCCGCAGCCCAGTCCATGGGTGAACGGACCGGGTTGGCGTGGGTCAATCGCGAGATGCCCATCAGCACATAGCCGAGGACGACCGCCACCATCAGCTTCCATTCCACCTCCCATCCGCTCCAGTAGATGATGAGGCCGGCCGAGACGAATGACAGCGGGGCCAGCACGGGAGCCCAGGGGAGTCGGTAGGGGCGCTCGGCATCCGGCTTCTGGTGGCGGAGGGCACCGAGGGCCAATGGCGCACCGGCGTACATCAAGACGGTGGCCGAGGTGATGAAGCCGACGAGCTTCTGCCAACCGGGGAAGGGCAGGAACAGAAGCAGTCCCATCAAGAAGGCGAAGATGAGACCGAAGACGGGGACATTCGATTTCTTCGTCGTTCGTTCGAAGACGGACGGGACGTGACCGTTCTTGCTCATGCCGAAGGTGATCCGGCTGGTCGTGGTGGTGTAGATCAGCCCGGAACCCGTCGGGGCGATGATGGCATCGGCATAGAGGATGTACGCCAACCAGGCCAGGCCCAGGCCCTTGGCCAGCCCGGCGAACGGCCCGAAGATTCCGGCGAAACTGAGGTTGTGCCACCCGTGGGCCAGGGCGTGCTCGGGCAGGGCCCCGATGAACACCACCTGCAGGAGGATGTAGATGGTGGCCCCGATCAGCATGGAGAAGATCACCGCCCGGGGCATGTCGCGTTGGGGGTTCCGGCTCTCGCCGCCCAGCTGGACGGCCTGCTCGAACCCGACCAGGGCGAACACCGCTCCACCGTCACTCACCGCCCGCAAGACCCCGTGAAGGCCGTAGGGGGCGAAGCCGCCGGCCCGGGTGAAGTTGGAGGTGTCGAAGTGGGTGAAGAAGAGCACCAGGATGGTCAAGGTGGGGATGATCACCTTCCAGGTGGTGATGGCGCTGTTGACCCGCACCAGGTAGCGGACGCCGAACAGGTTGATGACGACGAAGAGTGCCATCAGCACCACCGCAACCGAGTAGCCGAAGGCGGTGAGGACCGGCACACCACCCACGGTGTGGGTCAGCCCGTGCCAGTAATTCGAGGTATAGGTGATGGCCGCCTCCACCTCGATGGGGGCGGTACCCACCGCCTGAAGCCACGAGAACCACCCGAACGAGGCCCCGGCCAGCCCTCCGAAGGCGTAGTAGGGGAACCGGGTCGTTCCGCCGCTGACCGGGAACATCCCCCCGAGCTCGGCGTGTACCAGGGCGAGCAGGACGACGGCCAACGATCCGATGAGCCAGGCGATGATGGCCGCCGGCCCGCCGATGGTGGCGCAGAACAGGGCGCCGAAGAGCCATCCCGATCCGATGATCGAGCCCTCCGACGTGAGCAGCAGCCCGAAGAACCCGATGTTGCGATTGAGTCCGTCGCCGGTGGTTGAGACCACTGCCTCTTCCATCGCACCTCTCCCCAGTGTCGGCCGTCACAGTCGACTGCTTCCGCGGTCCCGCCGGGGCGGGAAGTAGGGCGAAATTAGCCGAGGCGGCCAGGGAGGCAGGGGATGGCGATGGCCGGTGTGCTCAGGATGCAGCCGTCCCCACCGACCCGATGGTCAGATCACGACCACCGATCGCAGCACACGGCCCTGCCCCATGCGGCGGAACGCCTCGTCGACGTCTCCGAGGCCGATGGTCTCGGAGACGAAGCGGTCGAGATCGAGTCGACCCTGCAGGTAGAGGTCGACCAGCACCGGGAAGTCACGGGACGGGAGGCAGTCGCCGTACCAGCTGGGTCGGAGGCGGCCGCCGCGGCCGAAGAAGTCGATCATGGGCAGATCGATGCGCATGTCCGGGGTGGGCACGCCCACCTGCACCAGCGTGCCGGCCAGGTCGCGGGCGTAGAAGGCCTGTTCCATCACCTTCGGGTTGCCGACCGCCTCGATACAGACATCGGCGCCGTTGCCACCGGTCAGCGCCCGGACCGCTTCGACCACGTCGCCACTCGACGCGTCGACGACATCGGTGGCCCCGAATTGGGTGGCCAGCTCGAGCTTTCCGGGGTCGAGATCGATGGCGATGATGGTGGAGGCTCCGGCCAGGCGGGAACCGGCTATCGCAGCACAGCCCACGCCACCGCAACCGAACACGGCCACGGAGTCACCGCTGCCGACCTCCCCGGTCAACATGGCCGCTCCGAGGCCCGCCATCACCCCGCAACCCAGGAGCCCGACCGCTTCGGGCCTGGCCGACGGGTCCACCTTGGTGCACTGGCCCGCGGCCACCAGCGTCTTTTCGGCGAAGGCCCCGATGCCCAGCGCCGGCGTGAGCGGGGTCCCGTCGCTCAGGGTCATCGGCTGGGTCGCGTTGTGGGTGGTGAAGCAGTACCAGGGACGGCCGCGTCGACACGACCGGCATTCGCCGCACACGGCACGCCAATTGAGTACGACGAAATCGCCGGGTTCCACCGAGACCACACCGCTACCGACCGACTCCACCACCCCGGCCGCCTCGTGGCCGAGCAGGAACGGGAACTCGTCGGTGATCCCACCCTCCCGATAGTGGAGATCGGTATGGCAGACGCCGCACGCCTGCACCCGGACCACCGCCTCCCCCGGCCCCGGATCGGGGACCAGAACGGTCACCAACGACGTGGGCTCCCCGGCGGCCATTGCAACAACACCCCGAACCTCAGATGCCATGTTCCTCTCCTTGTCGACCGGGGACAGTGTGTCATGCCGGTGCTCCGTATTCCGGTGAGCGTGACCGGGAAAGACAAGCCGATCTTTCACGGACTGTGACCGGCGGTTCCCCAATTGTGGGGAATTCCGACCGAGGGCTCAATCGAGGTTGACACCGGCCCGGGCCTTACTTTATGTTTACCTGAGTAATCCACTAGGTTTTGTCGGGTTTGGTTAGGGGCCATCAGCTTCTTGGTCGACACCCTCCTGGCGCCGAACAAGGAGCGTTCATGAAATTCTTCCTGCGTACCAGGAGCATCCGTATCGTCGCGGCGCTGGCCATCGCCTCGGGCACGGCCGGGCTGGCCAGCCTGACCGCCTTCTTCACCCCGTTGGCGGCCGACTCGGCCAACGACAACACGACCATCGAGTCCTTCGACGCCTTCCCCTCGGGCGGCTCGACCCTCAACCCGGGCTGCATCACCACCAAGACCGGGGGACCGTCCTTCGACCGGCCGAACTCCACCACCAACGGGATCGCCGCCCTCAACGCCGAGATCAGCGGATCGGGCTGGGAGGACACCACCAACACCTCGTGCACCAACGCCAAGGTCAACGTGGTCGGCCAGTTCAACTTCGCCCGGGCCGCCCGCGGGGCCAAGTCGGGGGGCAGCGTCCTCACCTTCGCCCCCTTCGCCCGGGACGCCGTGGCCTACCTCTACTTCGACCACAGCGACGGCAACGCCACCCTGCCCGATCTGACCACCGCCCAGCTGACCACCCTGTACTCGGGCGGTAGCAACGTCATCGGTGGCGACACGGTCAAGCCGTGCCTGACCATCAGCGGATCGACCCCCCGCTCCAACCTGGAGTCGGCCATCACCGTCAGCGACACCACGGCCGAGGCCACCGCCCTGGCGGCCGGCTGCGACCAGATCCAGCAGAACAGCGCCAACGCCTTCTACACCTTCGCCTCCACCCTGCCCGCGGGCACCGATGCCATCATCCCCATCTCGTCGGGTGACTGGATCGCCCAGGCCAACGGGCTGGCCGTGGACGAGTCGGGCACGGCACGGGCCGGCGGCGTGGCCATCGGATCCGTCTCCGGCGTCGGATCCCCCACCACCGGAACGGCACCCAGCCTGCTCCCGAACACCACCTACTACCAGAACACCTCGTACGGCTACAACATCTACACGGTGCTGCCGACCAACATCCTGAGCGGCTTCGACGAGGACTCCAACCTGGTCGACCTGTTCACCAACACCGCAGTCTCCCCGGCGCCCAACAATGCGGAGATCTGCCAGACGGCCACCCAGACCATCATCCACGAGTTCGGCTTCGACAGCCTCACCGGCGGCGAGGGTAGCTGCGGGTCCACCACCACCACCGGCGACTCCTGAGCCGGCCCCGGACACCGACCGCAGATCTATACGAGCGAAAGAACGGAACCCATGAACACACCCAGTGTTGACACGACGCAACACCCCGAGGCCGGGTCCGGGAGGACCCGGACCTCGAGGGCCCGGCGCATGAAGGTCGGAGTGGCCGCTGCGCTGGTCCTCCTCGGGACGTTCGCCGGCCTGACCCTGGCCGGGGGACGTTCGCCGGCCTGACCCTGGCCGGAACCCCGGCCAGAGCGTCGACCCTCGACGGCCTGGCCACCCTGGCCAGCGGCAATGGCCTCCAGCCCCTGGACTCGGGCGGCTCGGCCACCGACTTCACGGTGGCCCTGGCCCCGAACGGCACCACCCCGGCCGCCTGCGACGGTGACACCGCCAGCGACGGCTATCACGTGTTCAGCTACCTGGTGCCCCAGGGCACCAGCCCGACCTCGGAGTCGTTCGCCAACGGGTTCCCCTCGATCGATTACGGGCTCGTCACCGACACCGGCCAGTACTACGGCAAGGCCAACACCGGCATCGGTACCGGGCAGGTCCTCAGCCCCCCCAACAACCTCCAGTTCGCTGAGCTGCTCCACAAGGGCGTGACCCTCGACACCCTGCTCTACAGCGGCGGCAACACCAGTGGGATCTGGGAGGCGGGTATCGCCTGTGCCAATACGAGCGGGGCGGTGACCGACTACTGGAACGTCGAGGTCACCTTCACCGCCAGTGGCACCGATCCCAACGGGTTCACCTGGACGGCGCCCGCCGTCCCGGCCGCCCCCAACGCACCCACGGGTACATCCGCCAACACATCGGCCACCGTCAACTGGGTTGCACCCACCGACGTGGGTTCTTCGCCCATCACCGGGTACGTCCTCACCCCCTACATCGGGTCGACGGCCCAGACGGCGATCGACCTCGGCAACGTGACCAGCGATGTCGTCACCGGCCTGACCAACGGAACCGCCTACACCTTCACGGTGGCGGCGATCAACGCGGTGGGCACCATCCTCACCTCGCCGCCCTCCGCCTCGATCACCCCGGCGACGGTGCCCGGCGCTCCGACCATCGGTACGGCCACCGGCGGCAACATCCAGGCGTCCGTCGCCTTCACGCCGCCGTCCAGCAACGGTGGTGCCACGATCAGCAAGTACACGGTGACGGCCACCGACTCGACCACTCCGGCCAACGGGGGCGAGACCGCCACCGGTACGGTCAGCCCCATCGTGGTGCCCGGCCTGACCAACGGGGACAGCTACACATTCACGGTGACGGCCACCAACGTGGCCGGGACCGGCGCGGCCTCGGGGGCATCCAACGCAGTGGTCCCGGCGCCGACCGTGCCCGGCGCCCCGACCATCGGCACGGCCACCGGTGGCAACACCCAGGCGTCCGTCGCCTTCACTGCGCCGGGCAGCAACGGTGGTCTCACCATCAGCCACTACACGGTGACAGCCACCGACTCGACCACCCCGGCCAACGGGAACCAGGTCGTGACCGGTTCGGGCAGCCCGATCGTGGTGACCGGGCTGACCAACGGGGACAGCTACACGTTCACGGTGACGGCCACCAACTCGGACGGAACCGGCGCAGCCTCGGGGGCGTCCAACGCCGTGGTCCCGGCCACGGTTCCCGATGCCCCGACCATCGGCACGGCCACCGGTGGCAATGCCCAGGCGTCCGTCGCCTTCACCCCGCCGGCCAACGACGGTGGGGCTTCGATTCTCCAGTACACGGTGACGGCCACCGACTCGACCACCCCGGCCAACGGGAACCAGGTCGTGAGCGGTTCGGGCAGCCCGATCGTGGTGACCGGACTGACCAACGGGGACAGCTACACGTTCACGGTGACGGCCACCAACTCGGCGGGGACCGGCGCAGCCTCGGGGGCGTCCAACGCCGTGGTCCCGGCCACGGTGCCCGATGCCCCGACCATCGGTACGGCCACCGGGGGCGATGCCCAGGCGTCCGTCACCTTCACCCCGCCGGCCGACGACGGTGGCTCCTCCATTCTCCACTACACGGTGACGGCCACCGACTCGACCACCCCGGCCAACGGGAACCAGGTCGTGAGCGGTTCGGGCAGCCCGATCGTGGTGACCGGCCTGACCAACGGGGACAGCTACACGTTCACGGTGACGGCCACCAACACCAACGGAACCGGCGAAGTCTCGGCACCGTCGAACGCGGTGGTCCCGGCCACGGTGCCCGATGGCCCGACCATCGGTACGGCCACCGGGGGCAACACCCAGGCGTCCGTCGCCTTCACCCCGCCGGCCAACGACGGTGGGGCTTCGATTCTCCACTACACGGTGACGGCCACCGACTCGACCACCCCGGCCAACGGGGGCGAGACAGTCAGCGGGTCGGGCAGCCCGATCGTGGTGACCAGCCTGACCAACGGGGACAGCTACACGTTCACGGTGACGGCCACCAACTCGGCGGGAACCGGCGCAGCCTCGGGGGCGTCCAACGCCGTGGTCCCGGCCACGGTGCCCGGCGCCCCGACCATCGGCACGGCCACGGCCGGTAAGGGGACGGTCAAGCTGACCTGGACGGCACCGTCGAGCAACGGCGGGGCGGCCATCACCCACTACCTCATCACCCCCTCATCCGGCTCGCCGGTGACCGTGGGCGACGTGACCAGCGACACCATCACCGGGCTCACCAACGGAACCGCCTATAGCTTCACGGTGGCGGCGGTCAACTCGGTGGGCACCGGTGCCCACTCCGCCGCCTCCAAGGCGGCGACCCCTGACGGGCTCTACATCACCACCAAGACGTTGCCCAAGGGCACGAAGGGGAAGAAGTACACCACCGTCAAGTTGGCCGAGAAGTACGGTGTGGGTACCGAGAAGTGGACGGCCACCGGGCTCCCGAAGGGTCTCACCCTGAGCTCGGCTGGATCACTGTCCGGCACGTTGAGCAGTTCCGATGCCGTGAAGACCTACTCGGTCACCATCACGGTCAAGGACTCGTCCAAGCCGACCAAGCAGACGGCATCGACCAAGTTCAGTCTGGTCGTTCTCAAGTAGCAGGCAACGATCGGCGGCTCCGGCTGACGGGGCAGCCCGGTCGGAATCGCCGAAACAAGTCAGCGATACTCCGGGACGGTGCTTCGGCACCGTCCCGGAGTCCGTTCGGGCCACGACCGCGGCTCGACACATCGACCGATTCCGTCACACATCGACCGATTCCCGTCGGAGTATCGGGTGGGATGCAGGGCGGAGCAGGGCCGGAGAGCCGGACCGGAGAGCCGGACCTCCGAGCGGCGCCCGCTTCGCCCGCTCGCCCGACCTCGACCACTTGTGCAGGTCAACGGGTTCTCTCCCGGCGCGGTTGACTTCCCATGCGGGTCGTCCTAACTTAACGCGAGTAATCCACTAGGTTTTGTCGGGTTTGGTGAGGGGCCTCCAGCTTTGGCGAGGTCGACGACACCCTCCTGGCGCCGAACAAGGAGCGTTCATGAAATTCTTCCTGCGTACCAGGAGCATCCGTATCGTCGCGGCGCTGGCCATCGCCTCGGGCACGGCCGGGCTGGCCAGCCTGACCGC
>JBEKOI010000314.1:0-4425 GCA_049521915.1 Acidimicrobiales bacterium
GTCAAACCGAGGAACCGGTGGAGCTGGCCCATCCACTCGGAGTCACGCGTGGCCAGGTAGTCGTTGACCGTCACGACGTGGACACCGTTCCCCGCCAGTGCGTTCACGTAGACGGGCAGCGTGGAGACGAGGGTCTTGCCCTCCCCGGTCTTCATCTCTGCGATCCACCCGAAGTGGAGGGCCATGCCCCCCATCAACTGGGCGTCGAAATGCCGTTGTCCGAGTACCCGCCAGGCCGCCTCCCGGACCAGCGCGAAGGCTTCGATGAGGATGTCCTCGAGGCTCTCCCCGTTGGCCAACCGCTGGCGGAAGACAACGGTGAGAGCGGCCAGCTCGTCGTCGGAGCGGGCCTCCATCTCGGGCTCGAGGGCGTTGACCAGTGGCACCAGTTCGGCCAGCCGACGAACTTTCTTGCCTTCACCGGCGCGGAGAACCTTGGTGAGCACGCTCATGGGCTACTCACTCTACCTTCGGACGTGTTCGTGGCCGGTCGGCGGCCGGTCGGCGGCGGGTCGCCGCCGGGCTCCCGACCCGGTCCGCCTTCAGGCCGTGCGGACCTTCTCCCGCAGCACCGAGACCGAGTTGGCCGGGCGCCGTCGCGGATGGGACCGGCCCACCAGCCGGCCCTTGGTCTTCTCGAGCTGGTGCTCGAGCTTCTCCACCACCAGGTCGACGGCCACCAGGGGCACCGGCCCCGCGGCCCTGGCCCGTATGGAGCGCCCGTGCCCGATGATGATGACCTCGCAGCATTCGTGGTCGGCGATCCTCGGATTGTGCTCCTCGGAGAACCGGACCTCGGCCCGGTCGAGACCCGGGCACAGATGGCCGAGCCGGCCCACCTTGTCCTTGGTAAGAGCCCTCACCTCGTCGGACACGATTCTTCTGCCATGCGCGATGACCACGTCCACTGCTCGCCTCCTGGTTGTTCCACTCGGGTGCTACCTCTGGTGTCGGCCGGTCCTCCTGGTCGGTCGTCGGTCTCTGATTCGAAAGTTGTCTGGTGCGTCGGTTCGTGAGCTGCGGGCGGCTGACCTGGTCTTTGACCCCACACTCGCCTGCAGTGAGAGTGGCGGCCGGACTCCGGCGGCCACGACCGTCACCGGTCGCTGGCCCTTCGGAGCCGTGTTGGCACGCGTCACCTCATCTCCGCCAGCCCCCGACAGCCGGGGACTCCGCGGGCAGGTCTTACTCCTAAGCCGCACCATGCTCAGCAACCACGAGTTGCCTTACGTGGGTCGTTTCGCCTGCGACTGGCTTCGACTTGCAACCACAGACCCGCACGCAGCTCACCATCCAAGTGTACGCCTCGGTGGCGCGAATACCAGGGCCCGGGGGCCCGAGTTCACACGGTTGTGATCGGGCCGTCACTCAATGGCAACACGGCCACCCAGGGTCACCGGCCGGGCAGATGGGAGAAGAACGACCAGGTCACAAGAGGGGAGTCGGGATCGCGGCCACTCGCACCCGCGCACCCCGTCCGTTCACGGGCCGCCCGGAGTGAGCCGCTTCTTGAGCTCGTCGAGGACCGGGATGGGTCCGGGGTCGATGCCCTCCTGCCCGGCCAGATGGAGCGAGACGAAGTCCCCGATCATGGCCAGATCCAGCAGCTGGGCCAGATCGCCCTCGCCTGCGGCACGGACCTCCACGACGTCGGCCACCACTTCGCGGAGGACATCCGCCACCAGGTCGAACCGCCGGCTCACCTGCGGGTGCTCGGCATCGTGACGCAGGTTGACCAAGGTGATCAGCTGCCGGGTGGCATCGCCGTTCTGACCCCAGCCGGCCAGCTCGTTGTGGCACAACTCGGGATAGACGTTGAAGAACGCGGGGCTCTTGGCGTTCTCGTTGATCTGGCACTTCCAACGCATCGCCGCCGCCGCACCCAGGTCCTGGGAGCTGTGGATGAGGGGGATGGTGCGCCCGATCCGCCGGGCCAGTTCCTCGGCTCGGCTGCCGGGCCGGGTGAGCTCGTCCCGGCGGACGCGGAGCTGGTCGACGGCCTGGTCCACCCACTGCAGCGCGCCGGGGAAGAGCCCGATCTCCTCCAACAGCACCAGCGGCGGTATGGCCAACGCCCCCAACGCCGCCCGGGGCTGGGGGATCCCCCCCGGCAACGGCACCACCGGGACGTTCCACTCGCCGGCCAGGTTGACCAGGGCGCCGCCACCGGCCACCACGATCAGCGACGCCCCCGCCTCGTAGGCCCCGGCGGCAGCCTCCACCGTCTCTTCCGTGTCGCCCGAGAACGAGACGGCGAACACCAGGGAGCCCGTGCCCACGTAGTCCGGAGGCTGGTAGCCCTTGACCACGGTGACCGGGACGGGCATGAACGGCGCCGCCGCCGCGGCCAGCACGTTGCCGGCGAAGCCGCTCCCGCCCATGCCCAGGACGACGACGTTCTCGACCCGGTCGTGGCTGGGGAGGTCCTTGATGCCCCGGGCCGCGAACACGGCCGCCTCGACCTGTTCGGGAAGGGCGGCGGCGGCGCTCCACATGTCGAGGGAGTCGAGGGCCAGGGGGGACGAGGTCGTAGCGGACGACCCGCCTCGGTCTGCGCTCATGACGCGGCTGCCTCGCCGGTGGTCTGCGCCTCGCCGGCCTCAGCCCTGGCCGTGAGGCGGGCGTGCTCCTGGTCGTCGACGGCCGTGGCCTCGTCGATCAGCATGACCGGGATCCCGTCACGTACCTCGTAGCTGCGATGGAGGCGGGGGTTGTAGAGCCGGTCCTCGTCGGCGAAGTAGAGCAGCGGGCCCTTGTCCTCCGGGCACGCAAGCACCTCTATCAGGAGCCGGTCGAGTGTCATGGTGCATTCCTCTCTGGTCGAACATCGTCGAAGGTCGGCCCCCCGTTGCGTCGCCGCCGGCAGACTTCCACCCTCAGGCCAGGAGCCGATCGATGTCTGCCTGCACCTCGGCCACGTGTGCGGCGCAGGCCGCATCGTCAGGGGCCTCGACGTTGAGCCGGAGCAGCGGCTCGGTATTGGACGGCCGCAGGTTGTACCACCAGTCGCCCCGGTCGACGGTCAGACCGTCCAACCGGTCGGCGATCCCGCGTGCTCCCCCGGCCGCCTCGACCTCCGCCGCCATGAGCTCGACGGCCAGGGGCGGGTCGTCGACCACCGTGTTGATCTCTCCGGAATCGGCGTAGCGCCGGAAGGGTTCGAGCAGCTCCGAGAGCGGCTTCCCGGTGACACTCAGCAATTCGAGCACGACCATGGCGGCAATGATGCCCGAATCGGCGCGGTAGTTGTCCCTGAAGTAGTAGTGGCCGGAGTGCTCGCCGCCGAAGACGGCTCCCGTCTCGGCCATGACCTGCTTGATGTAGCTGTGGCCCACTTTGGTGCGGATGCCCACCCCGCCCTTCTCGGCGATGACCTCGGGGACCACGCGGGAGCAGATGGCGTTGTAGAGAACAGTGGACCCCGGATACTTGTCGAGCATCGAGGAGGCGACCAGGGCGGTCGTCAGCGATCCGGACACCGTCTCGGACTTCTCGTCCACCAGGAACACCCGGTCGGCATCGCCGTCGAAGGCCAGACCGACGTCGGCGCCGACGTCGAGGACGGACTGCTTCAGGGCGACCAGGTTCTCCGGCTGGATCGGATCGGCCGGATGGTTCGGGAAATTTCCGTCGAGCTCGGGGAAGAGGATCGACACCTCGAAGGGGAGGCCTTCGAAGACCTTGGGAGCGACCAGGCCACCCATGCCGTTGGCGGTGTCCGCCACCACCCGGAGGGGCCGGAGCACGCCGACATCGACGAAGGATCGCACGTGGGAGGCGTAGGCCTCCAGCACCGAGCGCTCCTCGAGCGGCGCCAGGGCGGCGGGATCGAGAGGGGGTGGCGTGCCGGCCCACTCCTTCAACAGCAACTCCGCCGTGGCCTGGATGTCCGCCAGGCCGGTATCGCGTCCGACCGGACGGGCCCCGGAGAGGCACAGTTTCAAGCCGTTGTACCGGGCCGGGTTGTGCGAGGCGGTGAACATGGCCCCCGGGGCGTCGAGGCTGCCGGCGGCGAAGTAGAGCATGTCGGTGGAGGCGAGGCCGAGGTCGAGGACCGTCACCCCTTCCGAGCGGGCCCCGTCGGAGAACGCTCGCGACAGTTCGACCCCCGACTCACGCATGTCCCGGGCCACAAGGAGTGCAGGCGCGGCGGTGAAACGGGCCACGGCGACCCCGATGGCGCGAAATTTTTCGGCGTCGAGCTCGTCTGGAACGACCCCCCGGATGTCGTAGGCCTTGAAGACGTCGGAGAGGCTGGTCATGGCCGGGCCATCCTAGCCAGCCGACCCCGGGCCTTCGGGATGGACCCCGACCAAACCGTCAGGTCGCCGCCGGCGGCGGCCGCTGGTTGCGTTGGCCGTTGTGGGGTGGACACAGCAGCCGCCCGTTCTCCTGGGTGGTGGGACCGCCGAGGGCCCAGGGCTG
>JBEKOI010000315.1:0-4379 GCA_049521915.1 Acidimicrobiales bacterium
TGGGCCAGCTCTTCGCCGTGCTCCTCGACCCGGGCCGCGAACCTCCGCAGCAGCCGGGCCCGGTCGGCCGGTGCCACCGATCTCCAGTGAATCCCGCTCTCGAGCGACCTGGCCACCGCGGCGTCGACCTCCTCGGCTCCGGCCAACGGAAGCTCGGCGATCGCCGTCTCGGTGGCGGGGTTCACGACCGTGGTGACGTCGGTCATGTCCGTGCCGCCTTCACCGAAGTGGGATCTGGATGACCGGACACGCCCGGTGGCGCGTGTGACGCGTGCGCACCGGAGGGGCCGCGCGCCGCATCGACCAGCGCCTCGAACAGACGACGGTCGCCGGACTCCTCCGGGTGCCACTGGACACCGAGGACGAACCGGTGACCGCGCAGCTCGACCGCTTCGATGACGCCGTCACCGCTCCTGGCCGTGACGGCCAGCCCGCGCCCCGGCGTGGCGATGGCCTGATGGTGGCTGCACAGCACATCGGCCCGTTCGCCCATCAACCGACGAACCTCGCTCCCCGGCTCGGTCAGCACGGTGATCGGGCCGAACGCACCCGGGCGGGGCTGATGATCGTTCGACCCGACCACGTCGGGCAGCTGTTGGACCAGGTCCCCGCCGAGGTGGACGTTGAGGACCTGCATCCCGCGACAGACAGCCAGCACCGGAAGGTCACGGCCGAGGGCCGCATCCACCAGGGCGAGCTCCACGTCGTCCCGCGGCCTGAAGGTGCCACCGTTGCGCGGATCGGCGTCCTGGCCGTACCGGCTGGCTTCGATGTCCCCCCCACCGATCAGGACCAGTCCGTCGAGGGCGGCCACCAACGACTCGAGCCCCCCTCGACCGGTGTCGGGACCCTCTCCGCGCGGACCCCCGGAGCCGCTCCCTGGCGGCGGGATGAGGACGGGCTGCCCGCCCGCCGCCTCCAGTACATCGAGGTAGGTACCGGGCACCAGGGCGGCGTCGCGTTCCCACGACCACCACGACGTGGTCTGGCGGTAGGTGGAGACCCCGACGAGAGGACGCTGCCGGGCATGCGACATGACGGGACAGTATCCCACCACCGTTGCGCCGTCCCCGGCCCAGGGCACGGGGACCACGGCGATCCGCCCGGAGCGGGCCCTCTCTGGCGAGGTGGCTGGACTGCCCGACCAGCCTGGGACAGAGTGCTGGGATGCTGACCTTGGAAACGCTGCCCCATCAGATCCAGTCGGGTGAAGTCGACACCGTCGTCGTGGCCTTTCCCGACCTCCAGGGCCGACCGGTCGGGAAGCGGGTCACGGGTGCCTTCTTCCTCGAACATGTGATGCGCCACGGGATCGAGGTGTGCGACTACGTCCTGGCCTGCGATGTCGATATGACACCGCTGCCCGGCTATCAGTTCGCCAATTGGGACACCGGGTACGGTGACCTCAACGCGGTCATCGATCCTCAGACGGTGCGGCCCCTCCCCTGGCTCCCGGGCAGCGTGCTCGTCCTCTGCGACCTCCTGACCATGGACGGTCGTCCGGTGGAGGTGTCGCCCCGTCGCGTCCTGCGACGCCAGATCGAGCGGGCTGCAGCCCACGGTCTGGAGATCAAGTGCGCCACCGAGCTCGAGTTCTATCTGTTCCGCGAGTCATTCGCCGAAGCCGCGGAGAAGCACTGGCGTCAATTGGAAACCCATGCCGGCTCGATCGAGGACTACCAGCTGCTGCAGACGTCGCGCGAGGAGTACGTCATCGGGCGGATCCGCAATCAGATGATCGAGGCAGGCATACCCGTCGAATTCTCCAAAGGTGAGGCGGGCATCGGCCAGCACGAGATCAACATCACCTACGCGGGCGCCCTCGAGGTGGCCGACCGGCATCTGGTGTTCAAGAACGGCATCAAAGAGATCGCCTCGGGCCTCGACAGATCGGTCACGTTCATGGCCAAGTGGACGATGGACGGTGCCGGCTCGTCGTGCCACATCCATAGCAGCGTCTGGGACATGGCCAGTGGCGCACCGCTGACCGCGCCTGCGGACGGAGCCACCACGCCGTCAGGTCTGTCGACGGTCGGCCAGCAGTTCCTGGCCGGCCAGATCCAGTCGTCCCAGCAGCTGGCCTGGTGCTTCGCCCCCTATGTCAACTCCTATCGCCGTTACGTTCCCGGTTCGTGGGCACCCACCGCCGCGGTCTGGGGTGAGGACAATCGGACCTGCGGATTCAGAACCGTCGGTTCCGGCCCCGCCCGCAGGGTGGAGAGCCGCATCCCCGGAGCCGACGTGAACCCCTATCTGGCCCTGGCCGCGACCATCGCCGGAGGGCTGTGGGGGATCGAGCACGAGCTCGAACTCGAGCCGGCCTTCACCGGAAACGCCTACGAGGCAGCCGAGGTGCCCCGCATCCCGTCCACCCTGGCCGAGGCCATCGACACCCTGACTGGGAGCGAGGTGGCAGCTGAAGCCTTCGGGGAGGAGGTGCACCAGCACCTGCTGACGACGGCCCGCCACGAGTGGGACGCGGCCAACCGGGCGGTGACGGACTGGGAGCTGGCACGAAATTTCGAGCGGATCTGACCCACCGAATTCCACTGCCCCGCTGTACAACGAGATACCGGTCGGATTCGTTACACCACCGGAATTCGTGGGTATTTCCCCCTTCTTCGACCTATTTCATTGCTGGACGTGCCCTCCGCTGGGGTGTATGACTCATGTGAGGGGGAAATGAAGAATCCAATGTCGCCACTAGACAGTACGACCAAAGAAGCCTTCGACTTCAAGAAGAATCTCCGTGCGGCCAAGCGCGGCGACCAGGATGCCTTCGGGTTGCTGTGGACCAAATTCCATCCAAGTCTGCTCCGGTACCTGACCATCAAAGCCGGTCCGGTGGCCGAGGACCTGGCCGCGGACACCTGGCTCCGAGTCCTCCGCGCGCTCCCCACTTTCGAAGGTGACGAGGACGGCTTCAGGGCCTGGCTGTTCACCACGGCGCGCAATCGGGTCATCGACTGGTACCGGGGTGCCTCGAGGCGCTACGAGTTCATCGAGCACTCACAGCTCGATCTGGTCCCGTCCGGGACAAACGTCGAGTCCGATGCCGACGAGAATTCGGCCACCCATGCGGCCATGGCGTTGATCGCACAGCTTCCACCCGATCAATCCGAAGCCGTCATGCTCCGTATCGTGGCCGGGCTGGATGTGGCGACCGTGGCGAAGATCATGAGGCGGTCGGCCGGGTCCGTGCGGGTCCTGTGTCACAGAGGTCTCCGACGGTTGGAAAGCACGCTGAACGGCGAGGACGAGAAGGTACTGTCCGGTGCCGGAGACGCAGCCTCGGCCGCTGTCGCACGCGGCCCCGAGGGCGGACTCCGATTCGTTCCGGAGGTGCGTCTCCATGGTTGACACCAGCCGCCGGCCTTTCGACAACTCCGGCACGGAGGACTTCACGGTCGTCGGGTTCCCGAATCTCCAGCACGGGAAGCTCGCCGATCTGATCGCCGCGGCCACGGCACCCGGGCTGCCCAGCGAACTTGGCTCGGAGCAACGTGCCCGCATGATGTTCGAATCGGCCGCCGCCATGTGGCCGAAGTCGCGCCGGTTCGGCCGGCCGGCCCGGGTGGCACTGGTCGCCGCCTCGGTCACGAGCCTGTTCGGCACGACCACGGCATTGGCCGCCGCGTCGGTGCTCCCACCTTCGGCGGCACGGGTCGTCGACGGTGCGCTCCACAAGGTGGGCATCGATGTGTCGCCGCCGCCATCACATCCGAGCCGTGCCGCTAGCCTGGCTCCCCCGGCAACGGCTCCAGCCGGCGCCGGCGTCGTCATAGCCAAGAGCGGGAGCGGCATAGCTCATCCGGTTCCGACGGCGGCCTGTCGTGGCCTGTCGACGGGTACTCCGGCGACCGGCGGGTCGGGATCGTGCACTCCCACCGCAGCAGCGGCCGCTGTCGGGCGCGCCCTCTCCGGGACCGGTGAGACCACTGAGTTGGAGAGGTATCGGAAGGCGCTCGAGGCGGCTTCACCGGCAGATCGTGTCGGCGGATTCATGAAGGCAACCCCCAGTACGGGATCGGTCAGCACCGGGGCCGGGGTCGTCGGTGGCGATGGTGGAAAGCAGGGGGCGGGGACGGGGGGCGGTTTGGGAGTCGGTGGAAACCGCGGCGGCAACCAGGGGACCGGCGGTGGTTCAGGGACCGGATGCCCCTCGGGGACCGGTGGGTCGGGGACCGTCGGGGGTTCGGCGACCGTCGGGGGTTCGGCGACCGTCGGGGGTTCGGCGACCGTCGGTGGGTCGGGGACCGGTGGTTCGGGGACCGTCGGTGGTTCGGGGACCGGTGGTGGTTCGGGGACCGGTGGTGGTTCGGGGACCGTCGGTGGGTCGGGGACCGGTGGGTCGGGGACCGGTGGGTCGGGGACCGGTG
>JBEKOI010000316.1:0-4367 GCA_049521915.1 Acidimicrobiales bacterium
GCCGAATGGGCGGAGGCGATGATCGGCTGCTACAAGGCACGGGTCGTCCCGGTCAACCTCAATTACCGCTACGTGGCATCTGAGCTCGCCTACGTCATCGACAACGCCGACCTCGAGATCCTCGTGTTCGAGCGGGCCCTGTCGGCACTGGTGGCCGAGTCGGTCGGCTCGATCGCCGACCGGCCATCCGGGCGCCCGCTCCATCTGGTGGTGATCGACGACGGCACATCGCCGGCGGTAGCTCCCGTCCCCGCCATCGACTACGAAGCCGCGCTGGCCGGTGCCTCGTCCGGGCGCGGGTTCGGAGCCCGTTCACCGGATGACGTCTACGTGCTGTACACGGGTGGCACCACCGGGATGCCCAAAGGGGTCATCTGGCGCCAGGAGGACATCTTCTTCGCGGCCATGGGCGGGGGCGGCTGGGGCGCGGCGCCGATCGAGACGGCGGACGAGCTGGCCGACCGACTCGACACGGTCGATGCCAACAGGGTGACCATGCTGGTGATGGCTCCGTTGATGCACGGAAACGCGCAGTGGGTGATGTGGAACGCGTTCATGATGGGCGGCACCGCCGTGCTCTACACCGACCACCGATACGACCCGGACCGCCTGCTGCAGCTGGTCGGGGAGGAGAGGGTGGTGTCGGTGGGCCTGGTCGGTGACGCCATGGCCCGTCCGTTGGCCGAGAGATTGGCCTCGGCCCGGCCCGGGACCTACGACACCTCGACGCTGGCTGTCATCGGGTCCGGTGGTGCCATGCTGTCGTCGGCGGCCAAGGACGAGCTCAAGAAGCAGTTGCCCACCGTGATCATCATGGACCGGTTCGGATCGAGCGAGAGCGGGGCCCATGGAGCCGTCGAGGACGGCGCCTCCGGACCGAGGTTCCAGATGGGCGACGAGACCTCGGTCCTCGATGAGCAGATGCGTCCCCTCACACCCGGGGACGGGAAGATCGGACGACTCGCCCGCACGGGCAGGATCCCGGTCGGGTACTACAAGGACGAGGAGAAGACGGAGGCCACCTTCCCGGTGGACGCGCACGGGGTGAGATGGTCGATCCCCGGCGATCTGGCCTCGGTCGAGCCCGACGGCACCATCACCGTCCACGGCCGAGGGTCGGCATCGATCAATTCCGGGGGCGAGAAGATCTTTCCCGAAGAGGTCGAGGCCGCGGTCAAGACCCACCCGCAGGTGTTCGGCGCCATCGTGGTCGGGCTTCCCGACGACCGGTTCGGCGAGCAGGTGGCCGTGGTGGTCTGTCCACGCAACCCGGACGATGTTCCGACACTCGAGGGCATCCAGGCCCACTGCCGGGATCGCATCGCCGGCTACAAGATCCCCCGGCAGATGTTGGTGGTGGAGGAGATCCCCCTGACCGCAGCCGGGAAGCCCGACACCAAGGCGGCAAAAGCGCTCTTCTGATCACCTCTGCCCTGCGGTAACCAGGGAACAGGTCCACGCCGACGGCGTCGGATCCCCTGCGCCGGGCATCAGAGGACCGTCTCGCACAGTCGAGCGTCCACCACCGCCCCCACCGTGACCACCACCCGGTGGGCCGCGGCCGCCAACACACCGGCATCGATGTCAACGGTGGCGTGGACCCCGGCGTCAGGCCACAGACCGAGGACCCGAGCCGGCACCGGTCGAGAAGGTGAACGGAGCCCGGCGGCCAGGGCCAGAAAGGCGAGCTCCTCAGCCCACGGGGCGCCCGGGCTGCCTCCGGACATCGAAACCAGGGCCACCGGCCGGTTGCAGCGGCCGACTTCGTCCGGCCCGGCCCGCTCACCGTCCAGTACAACCCGAAGCTCGGGCCGGCCCTTGAGCCGCACGGGACGCGGCGCCGGGCAGGTCCATTGGTCGTCCACGCCGCCGATCTCGATCAGCTCGGAGATCACCCTCCACTCGAGCGCCGACCACAGCGGGGTGGCCCAGCTGACGGCGTCGGCCAGAACCGAGGCCCGCCCACCGGCGGCCAGGCCGGCGAACCAGGGTTCCCAGTGGAATGTTCGCCAACCCGTTCGCTGCCACTCCGCCACCGCCTCGTCGGACACCGGTCCGGCCGCCTCCATGGGTGTGCGGAAGCGTCCGGTCACACAGGACCGGACGATGGCCAGCCCGAGAGATCGGCGAACGAACCGTGGCTTCCAGGCGAACCCCTCGGGGGGCACGGCCAGCGACTGGGGACAGGTCCGGGCCTGACGGAGGAGCGCCAGGTTCACGAGAACATCGTCGCCGGGGGGAAGGCGCTCGACCAACGGACCGAGGCCGGAGACGAGACGGTCACGTACGTCGACGCGGGTGCCGCCGTCGATCGGAGCCCGAGGAGGGGCCATGAGCTCCCTGGTCAGCTCGGAGGCCCGCATCATCGACGGCCCGATCCCCAGTGAGGCAGCATCGCGCGGATGCCGGCGAGGGTGCGACGGCTGGCCGCCACCAACAGCTCCTCTGTCACCGGATCGACATCCAGCTCGCCAGTCCGCGTGTAGTAGGTCGCCACCACGAACGGAGGAGCGGGATTCCTGAGCGCCTCGACCAGTGCGTAGAAATGGAGGTCGGCGCGGTGCTCGATCCGCCGAGCCCCCGACTTGATCTCGACGATGGCCACAGACGCCTGTTGTTGCGCGGGCCTTCCGACGGCCAGGTCCACCCTGGCAGAGAGCTCGACAGCGCCACCGGCCAACCCGACTCGTAGCGCCTCTTGTGTGCGCGGCAACCAGGCCGCGTCCAACCTCGGCCACCGTCGGACGAGCCCGTCGGCTTGGCGCTCCACCTCTGCCTGCAGCTCGGCCAGCTCGGATCTGGGCAGGCACTCGATCCACGAGACCAGCTCACGTTGCCGATCATCGATGGAAAGGGCGGCCAGCGCGTCGGTCATGGGGTCGCCGATCGACCCCACGGTGACCAGCTGACGGAAGAGGACATCGACCATGGCTCCGCAGGCCATGGGTACGGTCGGCGGCCGGTGGCCGAACTCGACATCCCGCTGGTGGGCCTCGGAAGACAGCGCCCGGGTGAGCCGGTCCTTGGTCACGACCAGCGGTGACTCGCCCAGGCCGGCCGGACCACCTCCCGCACCTCCGTCACCCTGACCGCCCACCTCGGAGAGAAGGCCCTCCTCCAGGCCGTGCCGGAGCATCGCAACGAGCTCAGGGTCGGCCGCCGGGCGGGGTCTCCCGGTTATCCGGAGGCGGTCGAGGAGCGCGGCGCCGGCCAGCGGCTGCCAGGCACCGGGCCCGACCGGGCGGCGCCGAAGACGAACTTGGTTCAACGCCGCCGGTCGCGCGCGACCCGGTTCGTGAGGGTCCGATGGCGTGGGACCACCCGTGGGGCCGGGAACTCGGTCGACGTCTATCACCACCATGGGGTCAGTGTGCCTGGTGGGTGTCACACCCGATAGGGACCGGGGCCAGCAGGAGCGGCGGGGGTCGCAGGGGCGGCCTTGGCTGACGGGTGTCCGACGGAGTCGCCAGTAGCCTCTCTCCTGATGCCTGCAGCCGCGGTCACCTCGTTCGCCGTCGTCTTCACCCTGTTCGCCGTGGTGACCGTGGTTCTACTGGTCCTGGCCCTGCGCTTCACCCTCCAGCGGGCCGCGGTGGCCAGGGCACGGTGGTTGGCCGAGCAGTCCGGCGACCAGGAGGCGATCGGTGAGGACGCCGGGGAGGACGAGCGTGAGCTGACGGCGCTGGTGCTGGCCGGAGGCGGGACCCGGGGGGCCGTCCAGATCGGCATGCTGCAGGTGCTCACGGAGCACGGCTTCGCACCCGACCGGGTCTACGGCTCGTCGGTGGGTGCGGTCAACGGCGTCGTCTTCGCCGCCGATCCGACGCGACGTGGGGTCGAGCGGATGACGGAGATCTGGAGGGGGTTGAACCGCGACGACATCTATCCGCAGGGGCGCCTGCATGGGCCCTGGCTCTACCTCCAGCAACGGGATTCGGTCTACCCCAACACCGGGCTGCGGAAGGTCATCGAGGACGGGATCGACTTCGACCGGCTCGAGGACGCCGTCATACCGGTCGAGGTGGTGGCCACCTCCTTGACCGATGGGCAGGAGCGATGGTTCACCTACGGATCGGCCATGGACGCTGTGCTTGCGTCGACAGCGGTCCCGGCCATCTTCCCGCCCGTGGAGATCGACGGCGAACGGTTCATCGACGGTGGGGTCGTCAACAACGTTCCGATCAGGAGGGCCATCGAATCGGGGGCGACCCGGATCGTCGTGCTCCTGTGTGGCCCGCCCGTGTACTCGCCGGCTTCTCCAAGGCGCCCGGTTGAGGCGATGCTCAATGCCCTGATGATCTCCATCCATTCGCGGTTCGCCCGCGACATGGCCCAGCTGCCCCCTGGCGTGGAGGTCATCGTGTGCA
>JBEKOI010000317.1:0-4340 GCA_049521915.1 Acidimicrobiales bacterium
CTCCCACCACGTCGCTGGGCAAGCAGGCGCTGCACGACGCTGTGACCTCCTACGGCCACGCCTTCGCCACGATGATGTACGTGAGCGGCACTGTGACCCTGGCGGTGGGCATCCTGGCCTTTGCCCTCCTCTCCCACGGTTCGGGTGCTCCTGCGCCCGAACCCGATCCGGTCGCCACAGCGGGCTGAACCCACTGGACCGGTACCCGACCTAGCCGCAGGCGTTCGAGCCGGGGCACCGAAGAAAGTGCAGGACGAGACATGTGCATGACGTTCAAGCTCCCCACCGCCGCTGACGGCACCGTCGTGGCGGCCCGCAGCATGGAATTTCCGATGGGAATGCCGACTCAGCTGGCCGTCCTCCCGGCAGACTTCGCGGGCACCGCATCACCGGCCCGCGGCGTTACCTGGGCAGCACGCCACGGCGTGGTGGGGATGGGGATCTTCGGCAAAGCCGACTGGCTCGTCGACGGCCTAAATACCGAGGGCGTCAGCGCCCACTTCCTCTACATGCCGGGCGGTTACTGCACGTACCGGGATCCGTTGGGGGACGGGACGGATCTGGCCCAGGTAGACTTGGCTGCCTTTCTGCTCGGCACCTGTGCGACCATCGACGAGGTAAAGGCAGCCGTCGCTCGGGTCAACATCGTCGGGTTCGACCCGGGCATGGGCTTCGTGCCCCCGGTTCACTGCCTGGTCCACGACCGCACTGGCTCGGTCGCCATCGAGTTCCACCCGGACGGCACCAGGGTGGTCGACAACCCGGTGGGCCTGGCCACCAACGCTCCCTTCCTGGACTGGCATCTGACCAACCTGTGCAACTTCCTGGGAGTCTCGGCCGAGAACCCTCCTGGGGAGGTGGTGGGCGGCCTCACCTTGTCCGCTCTCGGCCAGGGTGAGGGCCTGCGCGGCATCCCGGCCGACTACACACCCCCGGCACGGTTCGTGCGTCTATTCACCATGCTGCGACTCGTGTCCCAGGCAAAGGACGCAGACGAGGCCGAGCAGCTGGCACTGCACCTGTGCAATGCCTTCGACATCCCGCCGGGGGCGATCCAGGAGTCCATGGGCGGCCATCTCGTGCCCGAGGTGACCGTGTGGGACTCTGTGCTGAACCTCAGTGCCCCCCGCTATGCCTACCGAATGATGGGAAACCCTGAGGTCTATGTGGTGGACCTGTCCTCAGTGGACTTCACCGGACCGGCCCGCCTGCAGGACCTGCGCTCGAAGGGTGAATTCACGCCGCTCACCGTTTAGTCTCGCCAAGAAGGGGTGCTCAGCTTCGTACGCTGAGAACCGGACTCTAAGAAACACCTTCTACCTTCTGATTCGTAGCGCGCCCTCGGGTCGTTTTACCGGGTCCCGAGAAGTCCCAAATTGTCTCAAATATGCAGGTCAGATGGGGTATGATTTTCGGACCCCGAAATTGGCTGGGACTCGACGCTACGCCCTGGGACCCAATTATTGGCTTTTTCGTTGGCTATTTTCGTTCCCTGCAGGCGGTCGAATCAGAAGGTTTTGACCACTGTTGCACCCCTTGAAAGACCAAGTCAGAAGGTTGAGTCAGAAGGTTCGGAATCGCTCAATTCTCCCCCCGTAGCAAGTCTCCGAGCGACTGCCCCGTGCGATGCATTTGATTCACACTCGGAGTGTTCGATTCCCCCACCCCGGATCGGACAATGGTGCCCACCGTCCGGTCCGCCTCATCGACCATGCACCGTTTGATCTCCTGTTGACACCACGATCCGAGGTCGTGAGGAGCCTGGCGTAAGGCCTCGGCGATGGATCGGGTCATGTCCGGGTGGGAGGTCAGGCGGAACAGATCGAGATAGTCCCCTCCGGCTTTGTCCGCTCGCGCCGCTCGGCGCGTTGGAGCGGACTGGAGCTTCATCGCCACCAGACTTCCTGGGGTGGCAATTCGGCACCGAGCCTCGGCCACCACCTCTCCACTTTCTTCGGCAATGAGCGTGAGGTCCTCGGCCGTGTCGAGGGCCCAACGATGGGCCAATACGAAGATACGGTCTGCCTCCCCCTCCGGCAGGAGTTCCGCCGGGATGTCGCTCGCCGGCACGTCTCCAACGGCGATGCAGTCGATCTTCGTGCCGAGGAGAAGCCCATCGACGCCATCGGTGCTGATGACCGTCTCAACGGCGGTCAGCTCATCACCATGCTGCGTAGCAACGGTGTCGAGGTCGTAGGTGACCCGATGAGCCCCCTGGAGTCGGGCGAGAACGGCTAGACCACCGATCACGGCGAACTCTCCGATCGGCACGGCCTCGGCCAAGGCGGCGAGAGATGCCACCAGCGGTGCCACCCCGGAGTTAGCCAGACGGAGTTCACCAGACACGAACAGTCTCCTGAGGGTTCCAGCCGTCGAGTATCTCCCTACCGCGAGCCCGGTCCTGGGCAAGGTCGAGGGCGATGATCAGGCCGTTGGCTACGAGGAAGCCGTCCCGGCTCGTCGTCGAGGGCAGGGTGAACCCATACCGGGACGGACACACCGCGATCTCCGATCCCGTCCACCCGGACGGGGCGCCGTAGGCACCGACCACTGTGGCCAGGTCAGTGTCGTCGGCCACATAGAGCCTGGGCCACCCTCCCGCCGGTCCGGCGGCTAGCGGTGCACCAAGGGAGACGGCACCGAGGGTCCCGCCCAGTCGGAACCGCTCAGGTGGCTCGGGCGGTGGAGCTTGAGGCATCGGATGCCAGCGGGGCTTCCACTCCTCGGCAACGGCCCAGAACAACTCGGGCACGAACGGCCGGTTGTCCGAACCCACCAATCCCTGGCTCCGGAGCTCGGACAGGATCTCCGACACCCGGCCCGGGGAGCGATCGATCTGGCGGGCAACGGCATGCACACCCTGGGGCTCACCGGGATGCACGAGCAGTGCCAGGGCCACATCGAGACCTGTGCCTCTGAATACGCTGACGACCCGTCGAGAAGGGACCACCGACCCTGAAGACACTTCGGCATTGACGAAGAGGCCGGGGGTCCTGACCCAGAGGTGCCCCCTTCGGTCGAACCACGCCAGGCCGGCCCGACTCAGCTCTTCTCTCGCCGCTGTTGAAATCCGGTCAGCGACGATGATCGTCGCGGCTCCACCGTCTCCCTCATGTTGGTGAGCAAGGAGGCGAGCATCGCTTTCGCGCACCGCCTTCAGTTCGTTGACGGCGAAAGGCACACCGGCGATCTCGACACGGTCGTCCGCTACCCGAACAGGGGAGATGCCCGCCTGCTCAAGAGCCTCAGTCAGGCCCCGACTGTTCGCTGTTCGTGGCACCACGAATACAGACTACCATCCACCACGGCTGGTCAGCCGATCGACGTCTTGCTGTCCCCGCCGAGTATGCCGAGGTGGGTGTGCTGAAAGTGGTCGTCATACTTGAGTCCGTAACCCATCAGGCGGTCGAGTCCAATGTGAGCAAGCCAGACGAGTCCCAACCCGAGTACGAGTGGTCGGTGCTGCCACCAGCCCAGACCAATCACCAGAGCCGGCACGGGAGTGGCATGGGCCAGGTTGTAGAGGAAGGCCCCGATTCGTGTTCCGCCCACGTAGCCCGTCATCGCCAGATCGGGAAGCAGGACAACAACCGGCACCAGCCACCAGTGCTGCCCCGTGGTCGAGTAAGCGATCAGCGCCCCCGTCAGGAGAGCCGCGGCCTCGAGCCGCAGCCACAGACGTGGCGTCCCCGAAACGGTGCCGTTCGAGAAGGATTCGGTGGTCTGGTCGATTGCCCGGGTGGTCAACGGACCCTCTCCTGCTTGTCAGCGCCCAGCGTCAATGTCGCAAGGAAGTCCAAGACGGCCTCTGTGGTGAGCCCAGGCTGTTGGGACTGGGGATAGTGCCCGGCTTCGGGGACCATGACCACCGATGCATTCAACGTCTCAGCGATCCAGGTCGCCTCCTCCGAGGGATCGGGGAAGTCCGGGTCCCGCTCCCCCATGATGACCATGGTCGGGACCGACACATCCATCAGCCGGGCCTCTGCCGGATCGTGATTGGTTCGGGTGGTCAACGAGAATGCCTTGGCGTACCCGGGACGACGGATGCTTGCCACCACTGTGTCCCGGTACTCGTCGAAGTCATCGGGCCGATGACCGGCATAGAGCTTCGGCATATAGGACTTCCAGGATGCGGCGGCCCAGGGCCGAGCCATCGCCACCCGCAGCAGGATTCGCTGGACGGCGCTCATCTTGCCGTTGCGAACGAACGGGCCGACCAGCACGAGGCCGTCGACCAGGTCCGGGCGATCCGCGGCCACGAGGGCTGCAGCTCCGGCAGCCATGGAGTTGCCGACGATGACCCCCGGACCGCCGAGTTCTTCGATCAACGCCGTGAT
>JBEKOI010000318.1:0-7376 GCA_049521915.1 Acidimicrobiales bacterium
GGGAACCTCACCCTGCAAGGCTCCGGCACCCTGAGCGGGACCGGGTACTACGGGCCGGTGTTGACCATCAACAGTGGCACCGTCTCGCTGAACAACTTGACGATTGAGAACGGCGACAACACATCCGCTGACTTCGGCGGCGGCATCTTCAACGACCTCGGCACGATGACCCTCACCAACAGCACCGTGTCAGGCAACAGCGCCACCGTCTACGGCGGTGGAATCTATAACGACCTCGGCACGACGGCCCTCACCAACACCACCGTGTCGGGCAACACCGCCCAAGTTGGCGGCGGCATCGACAACGAGTTCGGCACGACGACCCTCACCAACAGCACCGTGTCAGGCAACCACGCCACCGAAGGCGACGGCGGAGGCATCTACAACGAGAACGACGCGACGCTGACCCTTACCAACAGCGCCGTAACGGGCAACACCGTGGCCATGTACGGCGGCGGCATCTACAACGGCGGATCGCTGACCCTCACCAACTGCACTGTCTCGGGCAACCTCAATGCCCAAGAAGGTGGTGGCATATGGAACGCGGACAGCACGGTCACCCTCACCAACAGCACCGTGTCGGGCAACAGCGCCAGCCAAGGTGGTGGCATCTGGAACAGCGGAGGGGCGATCACCCAGCCCTCCACCGACCGTGGCGGTGTGAGCATCAACAACAACACCTCAACCGGCAACGGTGGTGGCATCTGGAACTATGGGGGCACGGTCAGCCTCAGCAACGCAACCATCAACAAGAACAGCGCGGTGAACGGCGGGGGTTTCTACAACCTGTACGGCAATATCTCTTACGTCGGCACGCTCACCGCCGCTAACACCTCTGTCAATAACAACACCGCTACCGAAAACGGCGGCGGCATCGACAACGAAGGTGGTACGGTCAACCTCCCCGACGCAGAAGTCAACAGGAACAGCGCCGTGAACGGCGGCGGTGTCTACAACGACGGTGGTGGCACGTTCACCGTCACTAACACCTCCGTCAAGAACAACACCGCAACCAGCGATGGTGGCGGCATCTACAACAACGGCGGCACGCTGAGTCTCAGCACCCCAGTGAGTGTCAACTCAAACACCACCGTCTCTGGTCGCGGGATCTACAGCACAGTCGTGCTCTCCGTCCCTGCAGGCGTCGTGAGGTTCAACATCCCCGACAACATCGTCGTCGTTTAGCTCCGTTCGGCAGAGAGGGGGTCCGCCGCTCTGGCGGGCCTCCTCTCCCCATCGCTCCTCAGCCTTCGCAGGGCGGGAGTCGAGCTGGATTTCCCGGTCCGTGCTTGGACCGGTGCCCCATGACGCCTTGTGCCATTGCGGGCCGAGGGGTGCCCCACGGGTGCCGTTGGGGGGCAGCCAGATAATCGATCTCGTAGCCGGGAACTTCCGATGACCAAGTTCTCTATCTGGTACTCCCGAGGCAGGCAGCGGGTCCCAAATTCGACGGAGAGCATTCAAGCTCCATCGCGCGTCTATCGCGCGGCCGCCGTCATTCGTGGTCGTTCGCCGGTGAACGCGAAATGCTCTGACCAGCCATAACAGTTCGTCAGCGTTCATCGTTATCCGGCCCAGGGGGCTTTGCAAGCAGGGGGTCACGGGTTCGAGTCCCGTCATCTCCACTTTTTTGGGCTCTGGTGAGGGACACAATCACTGCCCACTGCTCCCGGTCCTCAGCCTCGAGATTCCGCTCCATCGCGCTGGGGTGCGCGGGGTGCGTGCCGCGGGGTGCGCCGGTGCGTGCCGTCCGCGAGCTGCCACCCAAACGGGCATGGGGGATACGGTGAACGCCGTGGATCTGCCAGAGCTAATGGTCGGGGACGCCGGCGAATGGCGAAGATGGTTGCGCGCCCATCACGACGATTCACTGGGTGTCTGGCTGGTACTGGCCAAAAAGGGAACGGTCGATCCGACAACCGTCTCTTACGACGAGGCGCTCGACGAGGCGATCTGCTTCGGCTGGATTGATGGTCAATTGGGGCGTCGTGACAGCGCTACGTTCCGACGACGTTTCACGCCTCGAAAAGCTCGCAGCCCGTGGTCTCAACGGAACGCTGCCATCGCCGACAGGCTGATCGCCACCGGCCGAATGCATCGATCCGGCGAAGACGAGGTGCGGCAGGCGAAACAGGACGGTCGATGGGAGGCCGCCTACGCCGGGCAAGCCGGCATTGAGGTGCCGGAGGATCTCGCCACTGCTCTGCGTACCAATCCTCGTGCAAAGGCGATGTTTGAGACGCTCACGAGTGCGAATCGGTACGCCATCCTCTACAGGATCGGAAACGCCAAGAAACCCGACACCCGCTCCCGGCGCATCGGCCAGTTTGTCGAGATGTTGGCCCGAGGTGAGACGATCCACCCCCAGGCTCCATGATCACACGAGAAGAACATTCACTGCCGACAGAATGTACCGCATCGCCGTGTATGCCCAGCCCTCAACCAGGCGCATCGGGCCAGGATCCGAGCCGTCGATCGCTATCCTGAGCCCCGTGGATTCCGACGACGACTGGAGCGTTGATCGGCACCTGGCCCGTGTGCCAGAGCACGTGGTCAAACTCTACGAACGCGTCGTGGATTCGATTGCGGCGTGTGGCCCATTCAGTTACAGCGTCACGAAAACTGCGATCGCTTTCAAGGGCTCGACCCGTGGATTTGCCGGTGCAAAGCCCCGCGGCTCGTCGCTCGACGGATTCCAACGACAAGTGGTGGACGAAAGGTTTCGGCGGGTATCGCCGTACACGAAGAAACTCTTTGTGCATCAGTTTCGACTCACGAGCTCTGAGCAGATCGATAAGTCCTTCAGGGGGCTGGGTGCGGAAGGCTTATGACGTCGGATGCGGGGCTCACAGGGGGGCCTGAGTGGACCCCGACTGGCTGCTCCGCACCGGTGAGGCGGCGGTTACCAGCTCATGAGTGGTTGTTGATCGCGAGCTGCCCCACTCCCGCACCATGGGATAGGGGTCAGGAACCATCGGAGCCGATTCGCTGACGATGTCGATTCCATCAGCCTTGCCGCGGCCGACGACATCACGACCGGGTCCGTGCGATGCGGACGTGGGTAACGGCCGGCGAACAAACGTGTTCGATACAGCGGTAGTTGCCAGTACTGGGGCCGAGATCACCGAAGAGTCGTTCGCCGCTGCCCAGCAAGACGGGCACAATCGCAACATGGAGTTCATCGATTAGCGAAGCACGGAGGTACTGCCTGATGGTGGCTGCGCCACCTCCGACAAGGACATCATGGTCACCGGCCGCTTCAGTGGCCGCGCGGAGAGCTGTTTCGATCCCACTGTCAACGAAATGGAAGATTGTTCCCCCATGCATTTCGATAGGAGCATGTGGTTGGTGGGTGAGCACGAAGACCGGGTGATGAAAGGGGGGATCCTCTCCCCACCAGCCGGTCCACTCGATCTCGCCCCACGGTCCACGTATCGGACCGAACATGTTCCGACCCATGATGGTGGCACCAACACCAGATTTCCGCTGCGAGAAGAAGTCGTCGTCCAGTCCCTCACTCCCGCCCTCTCTGCCGATCATCTGATTGCCGCTGCGAGTGGCGAAGATCCATTCGTGGAGCTGAGTGCCTCCAATACCGAGCGGATTGTCGAGATCTTGATGGGGCCCGGCGGCGTAACCATCGAGCGAGATCGAGAAGTTGCGCACGAGCAATCTTGACATTGGCTCCTCCTTCCGTTCGCTCCCATCATGGCTGGGTTCGCCACACTCCTGCTGCCAACTTGGTGAGCTAGGAAATGGTCGGTGGGTGTCTATGGAGCGCCGGCTCGCGGGCACTCAGGTAGCAGATCGAATCTGTCTCCGGTCTCTGTCCTACCGCTGAACTACCAGCATCGCATGGTGAGTCGGAAGAAGCGGTCGATCTCAATGCCCCCCGAACTTGATTCAAGTATCGAGGCGGCGGCGGCTGAGGGCACGTCATACAGCGGATGGCTGGCAGCAGTTGCACGCAAGGAATTCGCCGTACGCGCCGGGCTGGATGCCGTGGCCGGCTTCGAGCGAGCTCATGGTCGTTTCACCCCCGAGGAAGTTGCCGAAGCCGAGACTTGGGCCAATGAAGCCGTTGCTCGTTCCAAGCGAACTGGGGGGCGGCGGCGGCGGAGTGGTCGGAATCCTCGCCGGGCAATCGGGGATCACCGACATCGTCGACGCCACCGTCGTTGAAGGAGCACTCCGGCGCCACGACATTGTGATCAGTTCTGATCCTGACGATCTCGAGGCGATTTCCGGCGCTGTGCATCGACAACTCGAGATCGACCACCCTTGACGCCTGCAGGCCAAGTCGACCCCAGTATCGACCCGAGGCGATTCGGGCGCTGAAGGGCGGCGAGCTCTAGCCGGTCGGGCGATGGCCGTGGGACTGGCCGACGAGTGCAGTCTGTTCGTCGTCCCCGTGCTCGTGGGCGGCGGAAAGCACGCACTGCCGGACACGGTCCGTGCGAACTGGTGGATGAGCGCCGGTTGCTATCCGGTGTGGTCTATGTTCGATACCGCATCGACGCCTGACATCGACGGCACGGTCGCGACGCTCCTCGCTGTGGTGGGAGCGATGTTGACCGCCATGAGCTGGCCGGCGAGAAGCACGGATTGCAACCGACGATTGCAAGAAGACGGGACTCGTGCCAGGTTCTGACAGAAATGATGTGCTCAAGAGCTTCGATAGTGCGCTCTGGCTGGTGAGTGCCAGGCGACAGGACATGGACGAGTCGCCAATGGACAACCGGTGGCTTTGGGATGAAATCCGGCAACTGGGTGCTGACGAAGATGATCCAATCAAGTAACTGGAATCAGTAGGAAATCTCATCGCCGCATTCATCGAAGTATCGTCATTCTTCCTGTCTGGATGGGCGCACTCCGCCGGTGAAGACGCGGAGGCAATCATCGCCGTGACCAGGCGAATCTGTGAACAGACCTACGGGAACCAAACCGCGGCCACCGAGGCGGCTCCGGAGGACTGACGACGAACCGCCTTCGCTTGCCGATCGATGCAGGCGTCGTCTGTATGCCTGTCCTGGCTACCCCGGCCGCCACTCCGGCCTCCCCGGCCTAGAGGAGGCCTACACCCTTCAGGCCGGCGGAACGAACGTGGTGGCCAACCCGCTCCTGTTCTACCCTCGTGCTTATGCGAAGAAGGGTGACCAGCAATGACGACCATCCAAGGTCCTGAGGGGCTCACACAGGAGGAGTTGGCGCTCCTGACCCCTGAATATCTGTTGGCCGGACATCTGATCGACCGTGCCGGCATGCCTCACCTCATCGCCGCCTTCGGGCGCGACGGCATGCGGGACATCGCCATTGAGGAGTGGATGGGGGCCAGTCCCGTCTACACCCGCCGCATGCAGCGAGCCCTGGGCTTCGAAGGTGACTCGGTCGAGACCATCTTCAAGGGATTGCAGCTCGATATCGGCGCTCCGCCCCAGTTCATGGACTTTCGCTACCTGGTCACCGACCACGACCACGGCGAGTTCTGGCTGGACCATTGCGGGGCCCTGATGGACGTCGAACCGATGGGCGACGAGTACGTCGTGGCCATGTGCCACGACATCGAGGATCCGACGTTTGACGCCACCGCCATCGCCACCAATCCCAGAGCGCAGATGCGCCCGATCCACCGCCCTCCCCGAGTGCCTGCCGGCCGTTCACCGGCCTGCCACTGGACCGTGACCATCGCAGATACGCATCCGGAGCTGCCTATTCCGGCGGAGGCCGCGGCCATGATGGCCACACGGGCGGCCACCTTCGAACTGGCGCCCATCGACGTGGACGACCCCGGACGATCTGACTACTCCGGTCCGCTGGTCGCCGACCTGCAGTTCTCGGAATGGTCCGCGTCGGCCCTGCGGCGGATCATCGACGAGGTGTGCCTGCAGGGCCATTTGCTGGTCTTGTCGTTCCTGGCGGCAACGGGCCGGAGGGCGGACGGCCCCGATGCAGTCGTCGGATTCGGACGACGGCAGTTCACGGGCGTCGCAGGCGTAGCCGCAGCTCGCCTCCGGGATGCGCTCGACCTTCCCTCCACGCTGGCCGGAGCTGCTCGTCTGCTGGCCCTCCATCCCGCCCTCCAACCCCATGAGTACGTCCACTGCGACGTGACGCTCGAAGGCGATCGTCTCATCGTTTCACTGGACAGGGGGAGCGCCGCAGTGGCGGACGGGGCCTGGCCTGCACTGCTGGATGGCGATCATCTGGAACCGCTCGACGCAATGGTGTGGGAGATAGATCCTCACCTTCGTTGCCACAGCGTCTCGGACGACGGGGTCCTCGTCGTCGAGGTGGTTCGCCGTCCCACCGAGGCCCCGTTGAGTGACGATGTTCGCCTGACCCGCTTCAGCACCGGCACGACCCATACCTTTGAGCCCAGGGGGACCCCGGTGGCGATCCGCACCCCAGATTCCCAAGTTGCCACCAGGACCGCCGGGAACCCAGGACCCTCGTCGTGACGCCAGGTCAGTTGCTCGAGCCTCCGGACCTGGGCTCGGTCGATGCATGCTCCATCGGATCACAAGCGAGTGGGTGGGAGATGAGGACGCGGACAGGGCCATGACGACCGAATTGGTACTCCTGGGCACGGCGGGGGCACCCATGCCGGTCGCCGGTCGCTCCGGTATCTCGTCGTCCATCATCGTCGACGGACGGGTCTTCGTCGTCGACTGCGGTCGCGGGTCGCCGTCCGCATTCGCCGACGCGGGACTCGACTTCTCCCGTCTGGAAGCTGTGTTCCTCACTCACCTCCATGCCGATCACACCGGTGATCTGGCCGGGATGATCGTCTATCCGTGGGGCGGCCGTCTGGGCGCCGACGGCCCGCTGGCCCCCATCCGGGTATACGGGCCGTCACGGCCCGAGCGGCTGCCGACGGGCGATGCCACCTTCCATCGTGAGACGACGATCCACCCCGAGCTGCCGGCCCCCGGCACGACAGACCTGGTCGACCACCTCCTGGCCGGCTACGCCTACCACCTCAACGTCATGCCGCTCGACGCCCTCATGCCCGACGCCGGCACGCTCGTCCGCGGATTCGACATCCCCGTGGCGGCATCGACGGAAGGCGCCACCCAGGAACCGGTCGTCGTCTTCGAAGACGGCGCCGTTCGGGCCACCGCGGTCGCCGTGACGCACGGCCGGGCGATCCCGGCCCTGGCCTACCGCTTCGACACCGCGGACGGCGCTGTCGTGTTCTCGGGCGACACCACCGCCAACGATGACCTCATCGGCCTGGCCCAGGGCGCCGACATCCTCGTCCACCAGGTTGCCGACCTCGGCTACCTCGAGCGGCACGGCCTGACCGGGGCCGGCTTGGAGCGGATGGCCGCGCTCCACACCGATGTCGGCGAAGTCGGAGGGGTCGCCGAGCGGGC
>JBEKOI010000319.1:0-4327 GCA_049521915.1 Acidimicrobiales bacterium
CGCGCCCCACGGGATTCATCGCCGGGGCCGATCCCGCACACTTCAAGCAGTGGCTCATTCCCGACCATCAGACAATGACCAGGAGGTCTTCCCGTGCCCACCATCACCACCAAGGACGGAACCGAGATCTTCTACAAGGACTGGGGCATCGGCCGGCCGGTCGTGTTCAGTCACGGTTGGCCCCTCAACGCCGACGCCTGGGACGACCAGATGTACTTCATGGCATCGCAAGGCTTCCGGGCCATCGCCCACGACCGGCGCGGTCACGGCCGCTCGAGCCAGCCGTGGGACGGCAACGACATGCACCACTATGCCGACGACCTGGCCCAGCTCATCGAGGCGCTCGACCTCGAGGACGCCATGCTGGTCGGCCACTCCACGGGTGGTGGGGAGGTCGTCCGTTACATCGGGCGCCACGGCACCGGCCGGGTCAGCCGGGCCGTGCTGGTCGGGGCGGTGCCGCCGCTCATGCTCAAGACGCCCGACAATCCCGGTGGTACCCCGATCGAGGTGTTCGACGGGCAGCGGGAGGCTCTGCGCAGCGATCGTTCGCAGTTCTACAAGGACCTGAGCGCACCCTTCTACGGCGCCAACCGCCCCGGCTCGACTGTGTCCCAGGGTGTCCGGGACGGCTTCTGGCTGATGAGCATGCAGGTCGGGCTCAAGGCCGCCTACGACTGCATCAAGCAGTTCTCCGAGACGGACTTCAACGGCGACCTGAAGAAGATCGATATCCCGACGCTGGTCATCCAAGGTGACGACGACCAGATCGTCCCCATCGACGATGCCGGGCGCCTCACGGCCAAGATCGTGGCCGACGCCGAGCTCAAGGTCTATCCCGGTGCCCCCCACGGCCTCTTCCAGACCGACAAGGAGCAGCTCAACGACGATCTGCTGGCCTTCATCAAGAAGTGAACGTCCGCAGCTGAGTATCCGGTGGCGGAAGGGAAGGAAGCTACCCATGTCGCATCACCTCGACACACCGTTGGCGGCCCAGAACGGCCAGCTCTACATCGATGACCTGTACGTCTTCCCCGGAGACGACAGCACGGTGTTCGTGATGAACGTGAACTCGACGATCACAGAACCGGATGTGAAGCCCGGGTTCCATCACGAGGCTCGCTACGAGTTCAAGGTTCACACCGAGGGATCGTCCTTCGAGGACCTCACCTACCGGGTGTCGTTCGACGAGGCCGATGCGGATGGGGCGCAGAGCCTTCAGTTGCATCTTCTCACCGGTGAGGAAGCGCGCCGCGACGATGCGGTGGGCCGACTCGTGCTCGAGGGCGGGACGGGCCGGGCGGCAGAGGAGGGCGGTGTCCGCCTGTGGGCTGGGCGGATCACCGACTCCTTCTATGTCGACCTGTCCCTCCTCGCCCTGGTCGATGCCGCGGTCAGGGAGGGCACGGCCGTCGACCTGTCGGCGTGGCGACCCGAGGATGCGCACAACAGCTTCGAGGACACCACCGTCGAGTCGATCGTCCTCGAAGTGCTGCACTGGCGGAGCGAACTGCCGGCCGGCAGCCACATCGGCGTGTGGTGCGCCACGAAGCTGGCGACGGACGCCGGCGGGTGGCGGCAGATCAACCGCGCCGGGCATCCGATGATGTGGCCGATCTTCTGGCCCGACGACACCAAGTTCTCCAATCCGGCCAACACGCGCCACCCGTCGGAAGATGTGGCCGTCGCCGCCGAGCACATCGGAGCCCAGGTGGCCGCCGTTGTCGCCGCCGGGGGGACCGTCGGCGACCCACAGGCCTACGGCGAGGCCGTGGCCCGGGAGCTCTTCCCGGACGTGCTGCCCTACGTGGTCGGCACGCCCGCCACCTACGGATTTGCCGGCTTCAACGGCCGGACCCTGGCCGACAACGCCCCGGAGGCCATGCTCTCCCTCGTGGCCGGGACGGCCATCCCGTCAGGACTGCGGCCTTCGGTGGCCGAGGACATGCGAGACGGTGACTTTCCCTACGTCGTGCCGGCTTAGGCGTGCCTCGGTAGTTCCCACCACACCGTCGGCGGAGCCGATCCCGTCCACCCGCCACCATCTGCTTCAGGCCGATCTGGCCGCCAGTCGTTGGAGACAGTCGTAGGCGGCGTACTTGTAGGCATCGCTGAGGGTGGGTACGTCGAAGGTGGCGTGGATGAAGTAGTCGACCGTCCCCCCGAAATGCATGACCGACTGGCCCTGATGGATGAGCTCCGTGGCTGCATCGCCGACGATGTGGACCCCGATCAATCGCCGATCATCACAACGGACCACGAGCTTGAGGAGTCCTTCGGTGATGCCGGAGATCGCAGCCCGGCTGTTGTCCGAGAACAGCGAGACGCCGGTGACGAAGTCGATGCCTTCTGCTGCCGCCTGGTCCTCTGTCATCCCCACCATGGCGCACTCGGGAATCGAGTACACGCCGAACGGCGTCAGAGGATCAACCGTCTCCTTGAAGGGGATTCCGAGGCCGTAACAGGCTGCGACCCGACCCTGCTCCATGGACGCCGACGCCAGAGCCGGCGGCCCGATCACATCTCCGGCGGCATAGATGCCGGGGGCGGTCGTCCGGTAATGATCGTCGACCACGATCCGCCCCCGCTCGTCGGTGCTCACCCCTGCAGCCGTCAGTTCCAGGCCTTCCGTGTTTCCCATGCGGCCGGCGGCGAAGATGATCTTCTCCGGATGCATCTGCACCCCGCTATCCAGCTCGACCCGAAGTCCACGCTCGTCCCGGGTGACGGTGGTCACCCCCTGCCTCGGCAGCACGGACATGCCGAACGTTCGAAAGCACTCGGCAACCTGGGCCGAACACTGTGAATCGAGAAACGGCATCAACCGCTCTCCCCGGTCGACCAGGGTGACGTCAGCTCCCAAGGCCATGAAGATCGACGCGTACTCACAGGCCACTGCACCGCCCCCGACCACCACCAGGCTCTCCATCGGCTGGTAGAGCTCCCGGGCTGTCTCGGAGTCGAGCACATCAGGATCGTCAAATGGGATCCCGGGTGGGTGAAATGGCCTCGAGCCGGTGGCGATGAGGATCATCTCCCCGCTGATGACCCGTTCGGGTGCATCGGGCGAGATGGCGACGACGACGGTCCGATCGGGTCCGAGGACGGCTCTGCCGGTCACCAATTCGATGCCGTGGCGATCCAGGTTCCCCCGAACTGCCTCACTCATCCTCCCGGCCACATCCGCGGCCCGGGCGCGGAGCCGGTCGATGGCGGATTGAGGGTCGAGGTCGAGGCCCGCGCCGTAGACGTCGCGCCGTCGGAACCCGGTGAGGTAGAGGGCTGCCTCGCGCATCGCCTTCGTGGTCAGCGCGCTGGCGGCCAGCTCCCCACCGAGCTCCGACGCCCGCTCGACGACGGCTACGCGCTTGTCGAAGTAGGCGGCCTGGGCAGCAGCCTTCTCCCCTGCCGGCCCGGCACCCACAACCACGAGGTCATAGTGATCCTCGACCACAGGGCGACTCCGATCAGTCAGTCGTCGGACGCGGGCTCACACCGTCTTGGCAATGAGGACGTTGCAGGTGGCCCCGTGGGCGACCGAGTTGGGTATGGACCCGAGCAACCGGCGGGTGCCCTGCATGCCCTTCGAACCGACCACGATCAGGTCGGCGTCCACCTTGGCAGCCAGGTCGGTGAGAGCATCAGCCGGAGAGCCGGCAGCCAGGTGCATCTGGACCTCCACCCCGTCTGCGCTCCCCGTAGCCTCCACCAGGGCGGCGTGCGCGGCCTCTTGGACCTCCCTGGTCATCTCCGCATCCCCGCGGACGGCGATCGAGGAGCCGACCTGGGTGACCGGTACGCCGGACGCTGAGGCCTTGATCACGTTGACCACGTGGAGGACTGCGCCGGCCCTGCGAGCGAACTCGATCGCCATCGCCACCGCCTTGTTGGCGGGCTCGGAACCGTCGGTCCCAACCACGATCGTCGAGAACATGTGCGCAGCCTTCTCCCTGTTCCTGTGTCCGTGCCTGTGTCTGTGTCTAGACGTCAGCAAGCACTCGGGCGGAGCCTAGTGCCGAGACCGGCGACGTTCGCCCCTCCGGCGTTGGTTCCGGTGGCTCCTCGATCAAGCCGCGGTTCCACGTTTGCCGCTCCTTCTGCCGGCGCGGCGGGCCACAAGATCAAGGACGCCGCCCGCGCCGGAACGAGTCGGTCGAGCGGAGGATCGCTCCCGTCGGTTGAGCCGGGGCTCGTCGCGCGCCCGAGCCGCGCCCGGGCCGGGGATCACTCCCGGCGGTCGAGTGGGGGCTGGTCCGGGGGCCGGTCGAACCGCGGCGGGTCGGTGCCCGGGGGCGGGGCCTTGGCCCTCGGCCTGCGTTTTGGTCTC
>JBEKOI010000320.1:0-4304 GCA_049521915.1 Acidimicrobiales bacterium
TCCTTGGTGACGTCCTCCCCGGTGGCCGAGCGCACCAGCGGAGGTCCGGCGGCGAAGATCGAGGCCGACTCCGTCATGGCCACGAAGTCGCACAGCGGCGCGGTGAGGGCGCCGTGGCCGGCGCCTTCGGCCTGCCGTGCATCTTCCTGGCCGACAACCCCGGGGTACTGGCCGGCACCACCGCCGAACGGCAGGGCATCCTCCGGCACGCGGCCCGCCTGTTCGCCGTCCAGCACCGGCTGACGGGGCCCAAGCTGCACGTCACCCTGCGGAAGGCGTTCGGATTCGGCTCCTCGGTGATGGCCATGAACCCCTTCGACGGCCAGACCATCACCCTCGCCTTCCCGTCGATCACCCTCGGCGCCCTCCCGGCCGACTCGGCGGCAAGCGCCATCGACGATCCCGAGGAGCGGGCCCGCCTGGCCGCCGAGCAGGCCCGGGCGTCGGTGATGGCCGCCGGCCGGCTCTCCTATGACGAGGTCATCGACCCCCGCGAGCTGCGCAACGCCCTCCTGGCCGGCCTGAGCCTGGCCGAGGGGAGGGATCCGGTCCCCCGCCGGCCCCGGTCGACGGGCATTCTGCCCTGAGCGGCCGGCCGGTTCAGATCTGGCCGGCCTGCATCCTGAGCATGTCGGTGGCACCGGCACCGTCGACGGCGATGACCTGCCCGGAGACGAACCGGGCCGCGGCGCTGCACAGGAAGAGGGTGAGGTAACCGATGTCGGCACCCTGCCCGTGGAGGCCGAGGGGGTTCGTCGGCCGGTCCGAGGCGCCCGGGACGGCATCGGCGAACCGACGGACCCCTTCCGTGTTGCTCATCGAACCCGGTGCGATGGCGTTCACCCGTATGCCGTACGGCCCCCACTCGACCGCGCAGGTGCGGGTCAGGGAGTCGACGCCCGACTTGGCCGCGGCCACGTGCGCCTGGTAGACGACCCCACGCTGCTCGAACGGTGCGCTGATGTTCACGATGGACCCGCCGTGGTCGCGGAGCCAGGCGTCGAACGCGGCCCGCGTCACGTTGTACGTACCCAACAGATCGATGTCGACCACCGCCTTGAAGCCGTTGGGCGAGATCTTCGACATCGGGGCGGGAAAGTTGCCGGCCGCGTTGTTGACCACGATGTCGAGCCGGCCGCCGGCCTCGACCACTTGGTCGACCACCGCTCGCACCGCATCGGCGTTCCGCACGTCACACACCCCGAGCGAGGCGTCGATGCCGTCGGCCCGCAGCTCGTCCACTGCGGCTTCGAGGTTCTCCCGCTTCCGGCTGGCCATGGTGATGCGGGCGCCGTGGGCCCCGAGCACCCGGCAGATCTCCTTGCCGATGCCGGTGGCACCGCCCGTCACCAGCGCCACCTGACCGGTGAGGAGGTCTCGGGCGAAACAACTGGCTCCATCGGTGTCGGTCGAATCCTGCACGGTCCCCCCGCTGCTGTCCTCGGAACCCATCGTTCCGCCCTACCGCCTAGCACACGTCTCGGAGCGGAGGCCACCGGGCACAGCCTCCCGGACTCGACCGTACGTGGCGTCGTCACCCGTACTGTCAGCGTCACCCCGGCCTGGCCGTCACAGTTCGGTAGTGTCGGCCCACCATGACCTTTGAACCCTTCGACCGTGCCGTGCGGGCAGCATTCGTGGGCCTCGGCCGCATCTACGACCTCAACATGCGCGCCTACGTCGACAATCCCGACGTCGAGGTGGTGGCCCTGGTCGACCCGAGCGAGGAACGACGCATCCAACGGCAGGCGGACTGGCCGTCGGCCCGGACCTTCGCATCCGTGACCGAGCTGGCCGCCAGCGGCCTGGAGGTCGACGCGGTCGAGGCACTGCTCCCGATCCCCCTGCACGTCGACGGCGTCAGCGAGCTCCTCTCGCATGGATGGCACGTCAATCTGCAGAAACCGATGTGCAACGACCTCGACGACGCACGCCGGCTCCTCGACGCGGCCGGGGCCGCCGACCGGCAATTGCGGGTGATGGAGAACTACATCTTCTACCAACCCCTGGTCAGGCTCAAAGAGATCGTCGACTCCGGAGAGATCGGTGAGGTCAGTGGCTACCACATGAAGATGGTGGCCAGCGGCCTCGGGGGTTGGGACGTCCCGGCCAGCAGCTACGAGTGGCAGTTCAAGCAGATGCGCAAGGGCCGCGGCATCCTCGTGTTCGACGACGGCTGGCACAAACTGGCCACCGCCGTCTGGCTCTTCGGTCCGATCCGCGAGGTGCGGGCCTGGGTGGGCGGGACCGAGGTCGTTCCCGGCATCGAGATCGACGCCCCTTCCACGCTGGTGTGGGAGCACGACAACGGCATCCGTGGGGTGTGGGACATCACGTTGGCCCCGAACATGTACCTCCGTTCCGACTACTACACCAACGACGAGCGTTGGGAGGTAACCGGACGCCGGGGCTATGCGCGTGTCAACCGCTGTACCGGCCGCGGCATTCAACAGCCGAGTCTCGAGGTCTACGCCGATGGCGTGATGCACTCGCACCATGCCCTCGACGACGATTGGGCCAGCAGCTTCAGGGATTCCGGCCGCCACTGGCTGCGCTGGCTCCACACCGGCGAGGGCCCGATGCTGTGGAGCGGCGCCGAGGCCGTCTCCGTGTTGCGGTTCGCCCTGGCCGCCTACGCCAGCAGCGCCGCCGGCGGCACCGGCGTGGACCCCGCCTCGCTCGAGTAGGCCCGCGCCCCGGGCCCGGTCGGGCCCCGCGGCTCCACGGGGACGCATCGGGACGTGGTGGTACCGTGCCGTCTGGCATCGGTCGGCGGTGGCGCCAGGCCGAAAGGAGACCCGTGGCCATTCGCGTCATCCAATGGGCAACCGGCGGGGTCGGTCGGGCCGCCATCGCCGGTGTGCTGGCCCACCCCGAACTGGAGCTGGTGGGGTGCTGGGTCCACAGCCGGGACAAGGCCGGTCGCGATGTCGGCGAGCTGTGCGGTGGCCCGCCGCTCGGCATCACGGCGACAAACGACATCGACGAACTGATCGGGCTCGACGCCGAGTGCGTCATCTACTCGCCGGTCATGGCCGATCCGGCCGTGGTGAGCCGCCTGCTGGCATCGGGCAAGAACGTGGTCACCCCGTTGAACTGGTTCTACCCCGGAGGTCGTGACGAGTCCCGCATCGAGGCGGCCTGTGCCGAGGGCGGGACGACCGTCCACGGTACGGGCATCCATCCCGGCGGCATCACCGAACGCTTCCCGCTGATGGTGTCCGCCCTGTCCCAGTCCATCACCCACGTCCGGGCCGAGGAGTTCTCGGACATCCGCTCCTACGGGGCGCCGGCCGTGGTGGGGGACATCATGCTCTTCGGCAAGACCCCCGAGGAGGCCGCGGCCTCACTGATGCCGGCCATCCTGGGGGACGGGTTCGGCCAGTCCATCGCCATGGTCGCCCACGGTCTCGGCTTCGCGCTCGACACCGAGCTGACCGTGGGCCACGAGGTGGCCGTGGCCACCGCCCCCATCGACTCACCCATCGGCCCCATCCAGCCGGGGCGCATCGCGGCCCAGAAGTTCTGCTGGCAGGGCACGGTCGGGGGGACGCCGGTCATCACGGTCCGGACCAACTGGTTCATGGGCCAGGAGCACCTCGAACCGGCCTGGACCTTCGGGCCCGAGGGCGAGCGCTTCGAGGTCGAGGTCACCGGCGATCCGTCCAGCCGGGTCACCTTCCGGGGCTGGCATCCCGAGTCCATCGCCGCCGGCCTCGTCCGCAACCCGGGGGTGGTGGCCACGGCCACCCACTGCGTGAGCGCGGTGCCGGCCGTGGTGGCGGCCGAGCCCGGGATCAAGAGCTACCTGGACCTGCCGCCGTACTCGGGCCGAGCGGCATCCGACCTCCGCTGAACCAGGAAGGGCAGTGCCCATGAGCCTCCTCGACCGATTCCTGCTGACCGACAAGGTCGCCATCATCACCGGGGCGGGCCGGGGCATCGGCCGGGGCATCGCCGTCGGATTCGCCGACGCCGGGGCCGATATCGTGGCCGCCGCCCGCACCCGGTCCGACCTCGACGCCACCGCAGGCGAGGTCCGTGACCGCGGCCGCAAGGCGCTGGCCGTCGTCACCGACGTGATGATCACTGAGGAACTCGAACGCCTCGTGGAAGCCACCGTCGAGGAATTCGGGAAGGTCGACATCCTCGTCAACAACGCCGGCGGCACCTACCCGGCGCCGGCCCTGCACACCTCTGAGCGGTTCTTCGAGACCGCACTGCGTTTCAACGTCACCCAGGCCTTCCTCCTCACCAAGCTGGTGGCGCCCCGGATGGTGGCCACCGCAGGTGGTGGTGCGGTG
>JBEKOI010000321.1:0-4304 GCA_049521915.1 Acidimicrobiales bacterium
TGTCGGAATCGGGGGATTTCGCCCGTGTGGTCACCGGCGCGGGGTTCATCTGGGTGGGACCCGGTCCAGCGGCAATCGACGCCATGGGATCGAAGGTCGGTGCCAAGGATCTGATGCGGGCGGCCGGGGTGCCCACGCTGGCATCCATCACCATCGAGGGAAGCCGACTGCCCGACGACGACGAACTGGACTCGTTGGGGTGGCCTCTGCTGGTGAAGGCCTCGGCCGGCGGCGGCGGCCGCGGCATGCGCATCGTGGGTGGCCCGGTCAGTCTCCGCCAGGCGGTGGCCGACGCCCACCGCGAAGCCGAGGCGGCATTCGGAGACGGCACCCTGTTCCTCGAGCGCTACCTCAACAACCCGAGGCACATCGAGGTCCAGGTGCTGGCGGACTCCTACGGGGACACCGTGGCCCTGTTCGAACGCGAGTGCAGCATCCAACGCCGCCACCAGAAGATCGTGGAAGAGGCCCCGTCTCCCTTCGTCACCCCGGCGTTGCGCGCCCGGCTGGTCGAGGCGGCCGTTGCCGCAGCCCGCGCCGTCGGCTACGTCAACGCGGGGACCGTCGAGTTCATCGTCGATGACTCCGGGGACCCCTACTTCCTCGAGATGAACACCCGCCTCCAGGTCGAGCACCCGGTGACCGAGGCGGTCACCGGATTGGATCTGGTTCGCCTGCAACTGTTGATCGCCGGCGGAGACCCGCTGCCGGACGAAGTCCATGCCGCGGTGACAGCCGGACCCGGTGGACATGCCATCGAGGCCCGGATCTACGCCGAAGACCCGACTCGGGACTGGCTCCCGTCGACCGGGAGGCTCCATCGATTCGAGATCGGATCGCCCGACGCGGGTGTGCGGGTGGACACCGGGGTCGAGTCGGGCGGCGTGGTGAGTCCCCACTACGACCCGATGTTGGCCAAGGTCATCGTCCACGCGCCCAGCCGGACGGAGGCCGCCGCCGCCCTCTCGGCCACGTTGGCCGGAGCTCGCATCCACGGTGTCACCACCAATCGCGACCTTCTGGTCCGCACGCTCCGTCACCCGGCGTTCCTGGCCGGCGAGACCGATACCGGCTTCCTCGAACGGCACGGCATCAAGCTGTTGGCCGCGCCGCTCGCCGATGACGGCGCCGTCCGGCGGCACGCGGTCGCGGCCGCCCTGGCCCTCCAGGCCCGGCGCCGGGACCGGGCGCCGGTGCAGCGATCCATTCCCTCCGGTTTCCGCAACAACCCGTCTGCGCCGCAGCGGACCACCTTCGACCGCGGCGAGGCGACCATCGATGTCGCCTACTGCTTCGATCGATCCGGTCGGACCCTGGCCGCCGTCGAGGTGGACGGCAGTGCGGCCGAGATCGAGGGCGCGGTGGCCACAGCCGACGAGGTGACGCTGACCACGGGGGGTGTCGCCCGGAGGTATCTGGTCGACTGGGTCGGGCGGTCCGCCTTCGTCGACGGCCCCGACGGCGCCTCGACGTTCGTCGAGCACGAGCGGTTCCCGATCGGGTCGGATCAGGTGGCCGAAGGGTCGGCGCGCGCCCCGATGCCAGGTGGTGTGGCACGGGTGGCCGTCTCCGTGGGCCAGGCCGTCGAGGCCGGGCAGATCCTCGTCGTGCTCGAGGCCATGAAGATGGAACACGCCGTCCATGCCAGTGCGGCCGGGACGGTCACCGAGGTGGACGTGGCCGAAGGCGACCAGGTGGAGTCGGGACGGATCCTCGTGGTGGTCGAGCCGGACGATGGTGCGCCCGGTGCGCCCGGTGCGCCGGTCGATGGTGCCCCGGGTGAGCCCGCCTCCGCCGAGGGCGCGGCACCGTGACCGATCCCCTGCGCGTCGCCAACTGCTCCGGGTTCTACGGCGACCGTCTGTCGGCAGCCAGGGAGATGGTCGAGGGCGGTCCCATCGACGTCCTCACCGGAGACTGGTTGGCCGAGCTCACCATGCTCATCCTTTGGAAGGGCTACCAGCGCGACCGCTCCAAAGGTTGGGCCCACACGTTCCTCACCCAGATGGAAGAGGTGCTCGGTACGTGTGTCGACCGTGGCATCAAGGTGGTCACCAACGCCGGCGGGCTCAACCCGGGCGGCCTCGCTGACCAGATACGCGCCCTCGCCGACCGGCTGGGCCTCGACGTGTCGGTGGCCCATGTCGAGGGCGACGATCTCCTCCCACGGATCGGCGAGCTCAATCGGGACGGGCATCCACTGGCCCACCTCGACACGGGCCAACCCCTGGCCGAGGCCACCGGCGAGGTGATCTCGGCCAACGCGTACCTGGGGGGATGGCCCATCGTCGAGGCCCTGTCGGCAGGGGCGGACGTGGTCATCTGTCCCCGCATCACCGATGCCTCGTTGGTCGTGGGCCCGGCCGCCTGGCATCACGGCTGGTCGCCGACCGACTGGGACCGGCTGGCCGGTGCGGTGGTGGCCGGCCACGTCATCGAGTGCGGACCCCAGGCCACCGGGGGCAACTACGCCTTCTTCACGGAGGTCGCCGGCATGGAGCATCCGGGGTTCCCGATCGCCGAGGTGGCCTCGGACGGCTCGTCGGTCATCACCAAGCACCCCGGCTCCGGCGGCGAGGTGTCCATCGGGACCGTCACGGCCCAATTGCTCTATGAGATCGCTGGCCACCACTACCCCAATACCGATGTCGTAGCCCGCTTCGACACCATCGCCGTCGACCTGGACGGGCCGGACCGGGTACAGGTCTCCGGCGTCCGGGGGTTGCCGGCACCGGACGACGTGAAGGTCTGCCTCAACCTCCTGGGTGGCTGGCGAAACTCGATGACCTTCGTCCTCACCGGGCTCGACATCGAGGAGAAGGCCGACCTCACGTTGCGATCGCTGAAAGCGACCCTGGGCGGCGCTGAGCGGTTCGCCGAGTTCGACGCCCGCCTGATCCGCTCCGACAAGCCCGACGCTCCGATCAACGTCGAGGCCACCGCCCAACTGCGCATCACGGTGAAGGATGCCGATCCCGACCGTGTGGGCCGGAACTTCTCCAGTGCGGCCACCGAATTGGCGCTGGCCGGGTACCCGGGCCTGCACCTCACCGCGCCGCCCGCTGCGGGCACGGTGTACGGCGTGTACTGGCCCGCGTTGATTCCGGCGGATCTGGTGATCCCCGAGGTGGTCCATGCCGACGGTCGGCGAGTGGAGATCCCCCACACCGCGCATCGGGCCGCGCATGCAGCCGGCGATCGGGTCGAGAGACACGACCAGATCGTGGACTCCACACCGGATCTGGCCCTCGCCCCCGAGGCCACCATCGCTCCCGACATGGTCCTCGGACGGGACGGCCACCCGCCCGCGCGGAGTGGGGGTACACAGGAGGGGCCCACCCGGCGACTGCCCCTCGGCACCATCATCGGGGCCAGGTCGGGCGACAAGGGGGGGAACGCAAATGTAGGCCTGTGGGCCAGGAGCGACAGCGGGTGGGCCTGGTTCGACGAGTACCTGACCTTCGACGAGTTCCGCACCCTCCTCCCCGAGGCCGCCGATCTGGAGATCCGTCGCCACCGGTTCCCGAATCTGCGCGCCCTCAACTTCGTGGTGGTGGGCCTACTCGGCGAGGGGGTGGCCTCGTCCACCCGTCCCGATCCCCAGGCCAAGGGTTTGGGCGAGTACCTTCGGAGCAGGCTGGTCGACATCCCGGTCGACCTCGTGCCCGACAATGCCGGAGCGATCGCTCCCGAGGAGTAAGCCATGGACTTCATCGAATCCGACGAGCACCAGATGCTGCGGGAGGCGGTGGGCGCCATCGCGGCCAAGTTCGGCCACGAGTACTACGTCAAGAAGGCCCACGCCGACGAGCGCACCGACGAGCTGTGGAAGGCGGTCAGCGAGGGTGGGTTCCTCGGGGTCAACGTACCCGAGCAGTACGGCGGCGGTGGGGGCGGAATTGCGGAGCTGGCCATCGTGCAAGAGGAGTTGGCCGCGGCCGGGTGCCCGCTCCTGGTCATCGTGGTGTCGCCGGCCATCTGCGCCACCATCATCGCCACCTTCGGGACCGAAGCACAGAAGCAACGGTGGCTACCCCGCTTCGCCACCGGCGAGCTCAAGATGGCCTTCGCCATCACCGAACCAGACGCCGGGTCGAACTCGCACAACCTGTCATTGACCGCGACCAAGGACGGCGACATCTACCGCCTCAACGGCTCGAAGTACTACATCTCCGGCGTCGACGAGTGCGAGGCCATCCTGGTCGTCACGCGGTCCGGCGTCGACCCCGACACGGGCCGGGGGCGGCTGTCTCTGTTCGTGGTGGATACCGACACACCAGGGTTGGACATGCAGGTGCTGCCTG
>JBEKOI010000322.1:0-4267 GCA_049521915.1 Acidimicrobiales bacterium
ACTCTGGTTACCAAGTATACTGTCGCTATGCAGGCGATCCAGCGGTACCTCGTTTCAGCGTCCGGCCAGATGTCGGTACCAGCCGCAGTGCGCCATCGCTGGCATCTCGACAACGGCGGGCCGGTCGACGTGATCGATCTCGGCTTCGGCGTCCTGACCGTTCCTGCCGGACAGGCGCAGCACCTTTTGGGTGACCTTCTCAGTCGTGATGACCATGCCGTGTTCGTCCAATCACTGATCGACGACCCAGACCTCGCCACCTCGTGAGCCAGGTCGTTCTTGACGACCATCTTCTGCGTGACGTCCTAGCCGGGGAACAGGGACGCCGGCTGGCGCGGCTTGTCGCAACCAACGAGCTTGCCACCACGAATCTCTACTACGTCCGGCTCTGTAAGAGCGTGGTGGGGGCTCGAGGCGGAAGGCTCACAGGCGGTTGGTCAGAGGAGCGGCGGCGGGAACTTGGGCGTCGCTTACTGGACCTGCCTGAATCAATCGCCATTCTGCCGATGCGCCTGATTGGCTACCGGGTGGCGGAGCTGGCTCACGACCACAAGGTGTCGACATTGGGTGCCGAGGCTGTAGCGGCCGCCGAGAACCTCGGAGCATCGCTATGCGTCTGGGATGGAGATGACGGCCCCGGCATCCGTGAAGCGGCCCGTGCCAGTGGAGTCACCTATCGCACCATTCCGTTTGACTCCTAGGTGGGGTGCTGGCGAGCATCGAGCGATCGCGGTTCAGGTCGGTGGCAATCGAACAGCCGGAGCGATACCGGTCGAGTGGCGGCACATCTGAGACCGAGGCTGTGCCCGGCAGTTCCGGTCGGCCCAATCAGCACAGAGCATTCGTGTGCCAATTTCGGCCGGGGATCAGCTCAGCTTCGACAACTCGGTGCTTGCCCGACGCTCCACCATGGCGTAGCCGCGGGCGGCGGCGCTCTCCCGGGCTTGCTCGAGGAGTACGACCCGGCCTCCTCGTAATGGCGGACCACGGTGGCGAGACCGCGCAGGAACGTCGCCACTGGTGGATAGGGGTGATGCGGCTGCACGGACTACTTCGGCGATCCGGTCGACGGCGACGGCAGACCGGCAAGCGCCGGCGCCACTCCGGACTTCTTCCTGTCACCACGTTGGTGTCCGATGGGCTTCTCGAACTTCCGTCTCGCACACCGTGTCTCGCACACCGACGCCGCGATGTACGCGCGATGCATGTCCAATCGCCTGCCGCGACGAAGCCCTCGAAAGTGCCTCTGACATGGGGGAAGATGGTGGGGCTAGCTGGAATCGAACCAGCGACCTCAGCATTATCAGTGCTGCGCTCTAACCGGCTGAGCTATAGCCCCATCTGGGAAAATGTGATTTCCAATTACCTTGACCCTACACCTTGGACTACAACTCGGCTAGCGTGGGCCCATGGCACGGGGGGCGGGCACGATGACGGAGAGGCCTGTCGGTTCGGGAGCATGGCGACTGAGAGTTTACGCAGGTCGCGACCCCCTCACCGACAACCCCATCCAGGTGCAGCGCACCTTCCGTGGCACTGAGACCGGCGCCCGTAAGGCGCTGGCCAAACTGGTCACCGATGTTGAGGAAGGGAAGTTCGACAGGACGAAGGTCACCGTGAGCGAGCTTCTCGACCGGTGGCTCGCTCACATCGAGGCCATCGGCAAGGCCCGGCCGAAGACCGTCTACGAGTACAAGCGCAAGATTGACGGACGGATCCGTCCCGCCCTGGGTGAGACACGCCTTACCCGACTCGAGCCCGACACACTTGACGCCTGGTATCAGCAATGGCTGAGCGAAGGTCTTTCGCCCTCGACCGTCCACGTCTATCACGCCATTCTGTCTGCGGCGTGCCGCCAAGCGGTCAAATGGGGATGGCTCGACCGGGCCCCCACAGACCGAGCGACGGCGCCGACACCGCGCTCTCCCAGCATGAGGATTCCGACCCCAGAGCAACTCTCGACGATCATGGCGGCCGCTGATGCGAGCGACCCGGTCTTGGCCGTGGCGATCGCCCTGGCTGCTCTCACGGGTGCACGCCGCGGAGAACTGGCGGCGCTGCGGTGGTGCGACGTTGACCTGGAGGCCGGCATGATCCGCATTGAGCGAGCCCTGACCGTCGTCGGGGGCGCCTCCCACGTAGGACCGACCAAGACCCACCAGGTACGCCGACTGGCGCTTGATGAGACCGGGATAGATACCCTTCGTCGTCATTGGACATTCGTGATGGAGCGTTCCGCTCTCGTTGAAAGCCCACTGATCGATGACCCCTACATCCTCAGCTACCAAGCGCACTGCGGAACCCCGGTGAGTCCCGACACCTTGACCCACCGATTCAAGGCCATCTGCACGAGGCTCGAAGCCTCGGTTAAAAGGCGGACAAAGGACGAGCGCCGCCACCTGAGCCCCGACGAGCGCTGGGATTTCCACTTCCACGGGCTCCGTCACTTTTCGGTCACGACGTTGCTGGCGGCCGGAGTCGACATCCGTACCGTGGCCGAGCGTCATGGCCACGCTCAGGCGACGATGACCCTCAATCGCTACGCCCACGCTCTGCCCGAACGAGACCGCGTTGCCGCCGGAGTCCTCGGGAAGGCTGTCAGCCGCACATGAGCCTTTCCGCCATCGTTAGGGAAAACGGTCGGTCTTAAATCTGGCCCGGGAAATCCCCCGGGGCGTTCTAGAACCGATGCCTTCTGGATCCAATATCACCAAGCTCGAACCCGGAGAAGGGAGGGATGGAACCAGCCGAGTCCTAGCCGGACTTTCGCGGGCGTTGTTGACGCTGATGTCGACCGGGCCTGGCCAACGAGCGCTACCGACCGTCATACGTGCGCCTCGACCAGGATCTCGAGTTCATCGCCTATGCCGAGGCCGACTGATGCCGGTTCAACCGATCGAACACCCTCTTCATCGAACTGGGATCCCCCGGAACCAGAACGCCTGAACTATCCGTCGTCGTAAGAGCGAATGGTCGAAAACAATCCCAACTCGCGGAGATATTTATTTTCTTCGCTCAGCAAAACCATCTTCTGCGCCATGCTCAGGTTCGTCGACACAAACAGGAAAATTTTGCGTCCTTGGGGGTTGGCATATTGTGTTGCCACACAGGCCGCAGGGCCATTTAGTTCGACGTCCTCAATCATTTTGACCGACATTTTCACCGGCGAAGTAGCCACAATCGATGGCACTACGGTCCCCTTTGGGGGGATGATACGTATGTGAATGTCAAGGACTCGACAGGAACGGAAGGCGCTTCCGTCTCTATAGATGACGGCTGTCTCGGGGCCTTGGCGAGGATTGCCACCACAGGACGCGAGCAACACGGCGCAACAGAGAACTCCCAAAACGGCCGCGTTCGCGCCAGAAATGCTGATTCGAATCACACTCACCCTTTACTCGCCACAATCCGGCGCTATACGAAGTGAAGCGCCGTGTGGCGCTGCTACCTCATCAGCTCATATTGCTCCCGAAGTATGGCATGTACCATGCATTGAATCCCATGTCATAATCAGGACTCGAACTCTCATAAAACTGCCAATTCTCAAGATAGTCACTATAGGTCGACCACAGAGGTGTGTACGTAACTGCGGGATTCATGCTCGATGGCAAACTCGAGTGGCCATACGCATTATAGGGTTCGGTCGTCCAAATAGGTGTGTTCAGGATCGAGTCATCCGCGCTGCTCGAGCACAGATAACCCCAGGTGTTCGATGACGTATACAGCATGTATTGAAAGAAGTACGTATCCTGTTGCCCTGGACAACCTGAATCCGCTGACGCTCTTCCGGCGACAAAATCTGTGAACCCGTTGAAGACTAGGCGATTGTCTCCAAGGAAGTCAGTGGACCAACCGTCAATTCCTTCACCTTCGATGTCCATGACCATCATCGAGAGGTACGGATATGCGAGATAACTGCTGTAGTTGTTCACGGCATATACAACAGCTGCATAGCCTTGCGCCCAGCCCCAACAGTAAGCGCTCATCGAAGAAGGCTTGTAACTCGACGTTGGCCCGTAGGCTACGTAATAGTAAGCGACACCTATTCCAGTGCTGTGCTGATATCTATACACAGCTCCGAGGGCGCCCGAACCGTCGAAGCACATGCCGTTGAGGTCGGCCGGGCAGGGCCCATCCACTCCACCAGCGCTGAAAGCGGCGGTGCCAATCTCGCCGATGTAGTCTTCGGGCTGGTTTCCTCCCACATTTGTCGAGGAGTCGCTATCGGCGCCCGAGCAGTAACTACCGCACACGCTTGACGCAGATG
>JBEKOI010000323.1:0-4264 GCA_049521915.1 Acidimicrobiales bacterium
TGGTGAAGAAGCAGACCCGGGACACCGCCCGCCTCTACGGTCTGACCGACCGCGGGACGATCGAGGTCGGGGCGGTGGCCGATCTCAACCTGATCGACTACGAGCACCTGCAGATGGGCAACCCGACCGTGGTCAACGATCTGCCCGCGGGCGGCAGCCGCCTCCTCCAGGGGGCGACGGGCTACGTCGAGACCATCAAGTCAGGGGTGACCACCTTCAGCCACGGCGAGGACACCGGCGCCCGACCCGGGGCGTTGTTGCGGGGCGCCCGCTGACCCACGGCCGGGTCGCGGAACCCGCGCCGGTCACGGTTGAGCCGGCGCCTCCCCCGCGGCCGGCCGGCCGGGGTCGGGACTCATCGCCGACCCGACTGCATCGGGCTGCGCCGCGGCCTCAGCCGCCCACTCGGCCTGCATCTGCTGGTACACCCGGTGCTCGATGATGAAGGCCAATGTGGGCACGAAGCCGGCGGCCACCACCATCAGGATCCGTCCCAGCCGCCAGTGGGCCCGCCGGGCCAGGTCGGCTGCCGCGGCCAGGTACACGAGGTAGAGGTACCCGTGGATCGGGGCCACAATCTCCTCGGCCAGCTTCACCTTGGCCCCGGACAGCTGGAAGATGACCACGATGAACAGGAAGATCAGCGCAGTGCCCACGATGAAGGCCATGACCCGGTACCGGATCAGCGCACCGACCATGCCGCCTTGGACGAGGCCGCGGAGCGAGGGGGTTCCGGGCGGTCGGGCCTCCGGCGGCGAGGCGCTCATCGCCGGTTGGTGCCGGCGTTGGCGTTGAGGGCGTTGGCGTTGAGGTTGTTGGCCTTGAGGTCGTTGGCCTTGAGGTTGTTGGCGTTGAGGGCGTTGGGGCTGGGGTTGGGGTCGTCGGCCTTGAGGTCCTCGGCGTTGAGCTCGGCCAGGTAGCGGTTGTACTCGGCCAGCTGGGCCGCCTCCTCCGGAGTCTGGGGCACGAACCGCTCGCGCCGGGCCGCCGCCTCGTCCTCGACGGCCGAGCTGGCCGCGATGGCCACGTTCTTCCTGCGCCCGCCGCTCAGCGCCCACCCGGGCTGGTTGTGGTCGTCGGACCCATCACCGGCCGCGGTCGAGGGCGGAAGGATGCGCCGGGTCACGGCCGTCGTCTGGTCGTGGATCAACTGCCACCAGACGTAGATGGCGTAGACGGCGAAGAGCGGCCACTCGAAGGTGTAGGCCCAGCTCAACGTGTTGCCGCCCAGGGCCCGCTCGAGCTGCCACCAGGTCAGCCAGGCGAAGATGGGAAGCAGGACGACCAGCGTCACGTGCATGCCGATGCACCGGGGCGTGAAGTATCGACGCACCTGGTCATCGTACCGTCGCGGCCCTTGCTCTCCTATTCGGGGGCGCATCCCGACGTCCCCCGATGGCGGGGCCTACTATTCTCCGCGTCCGGGCCGTCACAGCCCGGCCGTACCGTGCCCGCCATGACCTACACGACCGAACACCCCACGCTGTTCAGCCCCAACGTCGAAGTCAGGGTGAGCAAGAGGCGGAAGAAGACCGCCGGGGCCCACTGGGAGGGCGACCGGATCGTGGTGGTGGTCCCCGTGCATCTCCGGGGGGTGGAGCGCGACGAGATGGTCGCCAGCCTGGCCCGCCGCCTGGCCCGCCACCGGCCCCACCTCCACGCCTCCGACGACCATCTCGAGCAGCGGGCCCTGGCGCTCGGCCGCCGCTATCTCGACGGGGTGGCCCCGGCCTCCATCCGCTGGTCCACCACGCAGAACAAGCGGTGGGGCTCGTGCACCTTCGAGACCGGCGAGATCCGCATCTCCGAGCGCCTGCGGGTGGCCCCGGACTGGGTGCTCGACGCCGTGATCGTCCACGAGCTGGCCCATCTCATCGAGCCCAACCACTCCCCCCGCTTCAGCCAGCTCGAGCAGCGCTATCCGCGCCGGCGCGACGCCGATGTCTTCCTCGAGGGCTACGCACTCGGGCTGCACATGCCCGACGCCTCCGGCTGCACCGCCGACCGGAACGAATCCGAGGCCGCACCGTTCGGCACCGGCATCCCGGCCCCGGACGGCACGGCCGGGTGAACTCCCTGGTCATCGCCTCAACTCACACCTCCCAGCCCCATCCCGGAAGCCGCGGCCGACCACGCCACGGAAACCACGGTTGGCCTAACCCTATAAAAACGACTTGATTAGTCGGTTTTATAGGGTTAGAGTTGGGCCATGGCATTCGCCTACCCCGGTCCGGCCGCAGACCTCGACCAAGTTTCGTCCCCAAACCGCTCCGCAGGTCTGCCGGCCGGGCCGGGGGATCTTCTCCCCCGACCCGCCCAACCACGCCGGCGGGTCGATTTCCGAGCCATCGCCGAGGGATTCGCGGTGTCGGCACCAGCCGTCCCCGAGCTGCAGAACCTGACCGAGCGGACCTGGATCCTCCTGGCCGTCACCGACCTCTTCGAAGCCTGGGCCATCGGCTGGCCTCCGGGCGGAACCATCGAGCTCCACGACCATGGCCCCTCGGGTGGCGCCGTGGTGGTGGCGGCGGGTGCGCTCGTCGAGTCGAGCGTGCGGCCGAGCCCGAAGGGCGTGGCCCTCATCGGCAACCACTACATCGGCACCGGCCAGCACCGGAGGTTCGGACCCGGCTACATCCACGACCTGAGCAACGAGGGCCAAGAGCAGGCCATCAGCGTGCACGTCTACGGGCCCAGGCTGACCACCATGACGTACTACGAGCTGAGCGGGCAGGGACGGCTGGAGGTGGTGCGGACCGAGGACGTCGAGCCTCTCGGGCCCTTCGACACCACGAGCAACCACGATCCTGCATGAGCCCCTCGGCTGACGACCTGGTGGCTGAGGCGCGTCGCCGCATCCAGCGCATCCGGCCCGAGGACCTCGATTCGGTGGCCTCGTCGGGGGGCCTGGTGGTCGACATCCGCCCCAACGCCCAACGCCTGTTGGAGGGCGAACTGCCCGGCGCGTTGGTCATCGAGCGCAACGTGCTCGAGTGGCGGCTCGACCCCAATGGCGCCCACCGGCTGCCCGCAGTCACCGGCTTCGACCAGCAGGTCGTGGTGGTGTGCTCGGAGGGGTACGCATCCTCGCTGGCCGCCGCCTCGCTGGCCGACCTCGGGTTCCGCCATGCCGGTGACCTGGCCGGCGGGTACTGCAACTGGTCGGCCTGGGCCCAGTCCCTTCCGTCCAAGGTCCGGTCCCGGCCATCCGAGGACCGGACCAGCGGCGCGGCACACCCCTAGCCTCCGCCACTCATCCCTGGCGGCACGGTCGTCTCCGGAAGCGCCGTCGTCCCTGGAAGCACTGAAGGGACCCCGGTCGGCGGTGACGATGGCCACGATCGGGTAGGCCGGACGCCGTGGGCGGCCAAGCCGGCCCGGACGGTGCGCAAGCGTGCACTCTCGGGGATTTACGAGTACAACGGAGATGGTGGCCTACCTTCTGGCGGCGATCGCCGCCTTCGTCAACGCCCTGACCTCGGTCCTCCAGCGCATCGGGGTGGAGTCGGCCCCCGAGTCGACCACCTTGCGCCTCAGCCTGATGGCCCACGCCATCAAGCGGGTCATCTGGCTCGTCGGCTTCGGCCTCATGCTCGTCGAGTTCGGGCTCCAGGCCACCGCCCTGCGCTTCGGTGAGCTGAGCGTTGTCCAGCCCGTGCTCACCACCGAGCTGCTCTTCCTGCTGCTCATCCTCGGTGTCTGGTTCCACTACCGGCTGGGTTGGCAGGAGTGGCTCGGCGCCGTCGTCATCGTGGCCGGCCTGGCCGGGTTCTTCTTCGCCGCCCACCCGTCCGGCGGCGATGCCCTCCCCACCAACCGTGCCTGGCTGGTGGCCTCCATCGTGCTCATCGGGGCCATAGCCGGGTTCATCGCCGCGGCCCGGTACGGACCCCGGTGGTGGAGGGCGGCGGCCTTCGGGGCGGCCACCGCCATCACCGCCGCGTACAGCGCGGCGTTGACCAAGGCCATCACCTCGTACACCAAGCTCGGGTGGGGGCACGTGTTCACCCACTTCCAGCCCTACATGCTCGCCATCACCGGCCTCGGCACCGTGTTCCTGATCCAGAACGCCCTGCACGCGGGGCCCATCACCGCGTCACGGACCACCATGGTGACCATCAACCCGCTGGTCAGCATCGTGCTCGGCCTCACCCTGTTCGCCGACAAACTGCGGTCCGGTCCACTGTGGGTCTCGGCCGAGATCGTGTCCCTCGCCGTGCTCGTGGCCGGCGTGGTCGTCCTGGCCCGCTCGCCGCTGGTGGCC
>JBEKOI010000324.1:0-4243 GCA_049521915.1 Acidimicrobiales bacterium
GGTATCAACGGGGAGACGCCCCTGACACCCACGGCCTATTCCACCGAGCCCCACCGCCTCGGTGCCGGCGACCTGGGACGCGAGCCCGGGACCGGGCCAGCGACTGGAGCTGCGAGCCGGTCCTCCCCTCTGCGACACCTATCGGCTGAGAGATGCTCGGGGGTCGCGGCCCATGAAGGCGGCGAGACGTTCCCAGTCGTCGGCACCGGGAGGCGGCGGCACCTCCGCCGCGAAAGGGACGCCTGACCCGACCATGTTGCGGTACTGGGGTTTGATCGTGGCCCGGGCACCATCGAGTGCCGGTAGCGCGAGGGAGGGGTCCAACCTGTCGAGCTGTCCGGTGGCTCGGGCCAGGTCCCAGGCGTGGGCGGCCAGCTCGGCCAGGTACATGTCCACCAGGGTGGCCCCGGTGTACTCCTCGCCCCACGGCATGGTGAACCTTGACGACAACGCGGTTTCATCGCCCCATCCCTCGGCCGCCGCCTCGGCGGCGCGACGTAGCTGAACGGGCGCGTCGGACAACTCGACATGAGAGGCCTCATCTCCCCGCGGAGGTGCCTGCCCTCGGCCGAGAGCGGCCGCCCGGTGGCCGGCTTCGACGATGTGATCGATCAGTCCGGCCACGTCATAGTTGGGACATGGCGTTGAGTGGCCGAGCAGCTCGGGGTCTATGGCCGAGACGATGACCGCGGCGTTCTCGTACGAAGCCAACAGCGTGCTTCGGCGGTCAGGGTCGGCCAATGTACGTCCTCCTCGGCCACACGGTACCTGAGCGCCGTGCGCCGGTCAGTGAGCGCACAGAATGACGGCGCCTGCGGCACGACCACGGGCGCCGGTATCCTGCCGCGGAGAACCCCTCGCCGCTGGTGATGTCCCTACGGGGGAGAGGTCGTTCTCAGGAGGTCCAGTCGACCAGTACGTCGGGGAGCGGACCTTCGGGTGGAGCGCCCAGGTCGACGCCAGTCACTTCCTTGACTTGGCCACGAAACCAGATGGTGAACTCGTCGCTGGAGGTGGCGAGTTCCGTGAACGCCTTCTCGACGTCGGGTGCCTCGAACCACACCAACATGAAGCTCCCCATCGGAGTCTCCTGCAGAGCCCAGGTCTCCCGGGAAAGTTGCGTCCTGGCCGCCTGAGCATCAAACCCCTTGCGGCGCTCCCCCACGCACGCGGCGGCAAAGTCCCGTCCTTCTTGCTCTTTACCGGGAAGGATCGGGAACACGCCATTGAACACTGCCATCGGACTCTTCTCCCTGTTCGTTGATTTCGGGTTCTGCCGAGGGGCCAGACTCCCCCTTACATGACAGTGTTATACATAACACGGCGAGGTGCCGATGTCAATGACGGCGTTATGGATAAGCTGCTGTCCGTGCCGCCCCGGTCTACCGATCCTCATGTGCGCGAAAGGATCATCAACACCGCGGCGCGGCTGCTGGCCACCGAGGGCGCCGTGTCGGCGCGGACCTTGGCCCGGGAGCTGGGCACGTCGACGATGGTCGTCTATACACATTTCGGCGGGATGGACGAGCTGTCCCGACAGGTGATGCGCCGCGGATTCGAAGGTTTCGGAACCGAGCTGGACCGCGGCGCGGTCACAGACGACGCCGTCGCCGACTGGATGACCTACCTCTGGAGCTACCGCCGCTTCGCTCTGCGTGAACCCCACTTGTACGCGGTGATGTTCGGTCCTGGACTGGCCACGTTCAGGCTCGGTGATGCCGCCGACCTCGAGGCGGCGAGGTCCACCTTCGTCTCGCTCCTCCGTCGCATCCACGCCTGCGTCAACGCGGGCCGATGGGAGGTCGACGACGTCACCACCGCCGGCGAAGCCATCTGGTCCGGTGTGCACGGCCACACCACGCTCGAGCTCACCGGGTTCTTCGGTGCGGTCGGCCGCGACCCGGTGCGCTCATATGGCGAGATCCATACCAGGATGTCGATCGGCCTCGGCGACGACGCCCTCGCCACCGCTCGCTCGCTGTCGACCGCCAGACGGCGGGCCGTTCGGTCAGACCGAGCCGAGGCCGCGTCTGCCCTCGTCAGACCACATGAAATGAAGTGACTCTTCCATGGGGGCAGTGAGTCATTACCGATGGCCCGAGGTAAGCCGTACCGGTGTCACCCACCTCGACGGATCTGTCGGCGTCGGACGCACCGTGCTGGCCAGCGCGAACGCAGACCTCACTACCCCAGTCACCCCTGAGATAGCCCCCTAGGACTCAGCCTTATGACGTTGGCAAGGTCGGCGATTGCGAGAAGGCCGTCGGAACTCGCTGCAATACCTCGGAAGTCGACGTTTGAGGAGGTGGGGTCAGTCACTTCCGACAGTCCCGTGTAGACAACAGCTGTTGTCGGTGAGGGTGATGACGCTGCCCAGGTTCCGATGTCTACGTATCCCACCGTCGATGCATATCCGAAGCTCGGGCGGTCGTCATCGGACAGGGTGAAGTAGAGCCTGCTTCCTGAGATGGCGAGACCGTAACCCCGTTCAGTATCCGAGAGTAGTGGTATGGAAACTTGGTCGACGTGTCCGGTCTTCTTGTTGATTCGATCCAGGTTGCTATCGCCGTAATCGATGGCATACACGTAATTCGCGTCGGCGGCCACTTGCCACGGGTCTGAACCAAAGAAGGAATACGAATTGTGCGACGCGAGGTGATGTGAGGTGATGACATGGGTTCGCAGATCGACCCGTGCTATCGAGGAGCCCCAGAAGTCGCTCACCCACAGCGCTGATCCGCTTGGGTCAACGGCTATTTGGCTGGGAAAATTGTTTCCCGGCCAGATGATCCGGTGGACCAGTCCGCTCAAGGAATAAGACTCGGACGTTGTTCCGGGGCAGCCATCACCGACCTCCGCCGGGTTGAAGTAGTCGAGATTGGGCTTACCGCCCTCAATGTTCGACTCGACGAACCAGATGTCGTCATCCGGAGCAGTACCGGTTGCCGCCAGCCCCATGACCTCATTGTTGTCACCCGGTACCAGATAGCTGCAGAAGTTGTTGGTGGTCGGATTGAATGCGACGACCTCAGAATGGTTGGGAGGGCAGGTCCGTTGCGAATGCGAGACTGAACAGTCATAAAAGGGCCACCCGCCTTGGGTGAACCAGATCAAGCCGTTGGCGTAAATTATCTGTTCACTCAGCGCGCTCGATGCACTCGCAGGCCGACAGTTTGAGAAGCAGTATGCAAACGGGTCGGTTCCAGTGTCGGTGGGATCGACGTACGACTTGAGCCCGGCACCGATCGACAGCTTGCCGAGCGAATCACTGAATTCACTGCTGTTCCAGATTATGTCGTCCGGCGAGAACACGACATCAAGCGGATGGCCGGTCACCTGCGAGACGACACTCGCTGTTGAGAAGTCGTTCTTGTATGAGGTCGTCGTCCACTTTGCCGCGACGGTGAGAGTGACGTGGGAGTCACCGCTCCGATCAGCGGAATTCGAACACAGGTTGCTTGACGAGTCACAGGTGTAGAGCTGGAATGCATAGGTTGTCCCCGGAGCTGCGTCGGCGGGGATCGCGACCATCACGGCTCCAGAGGTCGTACGCCACCAATTGTACGTGCCGTTCCACGAAGCCCTCGAACCCTGCGGCCACGTGACGACACTGCTCGAACTGAATTTGGGCAGAAACGTGGGGGCGGTCGATGTGAGGAAGAAAAATTGGTTGGCACCCGTGTTCCAGTGGAGTGACACTGATGAGCCGGCGGTCACTGCGAACTGGGACATCCTGAAGTCCTGGGCGGCTGGGGGGCTCGTCGCCCAGGATCGAGCAGGTACGGCCAGGAGGGCGGCCGGCAGCAGAGGAAGAACGAGGCACGTAGCGATAAATCTTTTGAGCACCGGCAGTCTCCTTTGTAGAACTCCGGGACCAGCATCGTGGGCTTGGCGCTTCACCCTTCACCGTACCGACCCGAGATGCTTTCTGGAAGATGGACGTTTGGCGTCGCCTGACCGGAACCTCGACCCGACTCAGAAGTCGATCAAGCTCCATCGGGCCTCGACGATCACAAGGGGCACGGCTCGGGAGGAAGTGAGGGTCGGGGGCATTGACCCGAGCATCGTGGCAGGCTAACTCCCAACCGAACGCTGCACCAACGGCGGTGTTCGGTGGCATCGGAGGACGGCCTATCTCCCAGTTGTGGTCCGGTTCCGTGCGATCCCCTCGAGCCGAAACAAGCCCAGTTCCAGCGAGCATGGAGCCTGGCTCACAGCCCGTGAAGGCGGGCCACGGTCATCT
>JBEKOI010000325.1:0-4214 GCA_049521915.1 Acidimicrobiales bacterium
CGCGGTGGTCGACACCGGCGATGCCGGGAGCGCGGTCGACGCGGCCCAGGAGCGACTGGCCCAGGAGCACCCCGGGGTCGGCGTGGAACGGAAGCTGAGCGACGACCCGGCCGCCTACGCCCTCATCGAGGCGGCCGCGGAGGCCGACCTCCTGGTGGTCGGGTCCCGCGGATTCGGTGGATTCCGGGGGCTGCTCCTCGGGTCGGTCGGGCAGCACTGCCTGACCCATGCAGCCTGTTCGGTGGCCATCATCCGGCCCTCCGAAGCCTCGACGACAAACGGACCGGATGTCGTGGACGGTCGGGCCGGTCGGATCGTCGTGGGTGTGGACGGCTCCGACGGCGCCAACCTGGCCCTTGACTGGGCGGTCGGTGAGGCCCGCCGCACCGGTGGCGAGATCGACATCGTGGCCTCGTCGGTGCTCGCGGGCGCCTCCGGCTACGTCGTCACTGTGGATGTGGGTGTCCCCGACGCCGCCACGCAGGCGGTGGGGGAAGCGCTGGCCCGTGTGGCCAGAGAGGCGCCTGAGGTTGTCGTCCTGGGGGCGACCAGGGAGGATCCGCCGGCGGTGGCACTGGTCGACGCCAGCCGGGAGGCAGGTCTGTTGGTTCTCGGGTCGAGGGGGCTCGGTGCGTTCCGCGGCCTTCTCCTCGGATCGGTGAGCCACCATGTGGCCACACATGCACACTGCCCGGTGGTGGTGGTCCGACGGCGGCCTTCTGTCTGAGGAACCAGATTCGGCCATCCACCGGCGCGGGCGGTGGTTGGCCGGTCCATTGCCCGTGGTGAATGCTTGCAGCGATCAGAGGAGATCCATGGACCTGAACCGAGCCGGCCCGTCGGTTCCCACCCGGTCGGCCGACGAAGGGTCGGCGAGACCCGGCCAACCGACGGTGGAGTCGGCCTCCCACCACCGGCGGTGGGCCGCACTGGCCGTGCTGTGCGTCACCCTCCTCCTCATCAGCCTGGACAACACCGTCCTCAATGTGGCCCTCCCGACGATCACCCGCAGCCTCGGTGCCAGCTCCAGTCAATTGCAGTGGATGGTCGACGCCTACGCGGTGGTGTTCGCCGGTCTGCTCCTGTCGCTCGGGGCGCTCGGCGACAGGGTCGGTCGGAAGTGGGTCTTCATGGCCGGTCTGGTGGTCTTCGGGGCCGGCTCGGCCTTTGCCGCCTTTTCCGGAAGCCCCGACCGCCTGACCCTGGCCCGTGCGGTCATGGGTGTCGGGGCCGCCGCCCTCATGCCGTGCACGCTCTCGATCCTCACCAATATCTTCACCGCCGAACGGGACCGGGTGCGGGCCATCGGGATCTGGTCCGGCACCACCGGCCTCGGGGTCGCCCTCGGACCCATCCTCGGCGGCTTGCTCCTGGCCCACTTCTGGTGGGGTTCGGTCTTCCTGGTCAACGTCCCCGTCGCCCTCTGCGGGCTGGTCGCCGCCATCTGGTTGATACCCAATTCGAAGAACCCGGCCTCGATGCGCCCCGACCCGGTTGGTGCCGGCCTGTCCATCCTCGGGCTCGGCCTGCTGCTGTGGGGAATCATCGAGGCGCCCGGTCGGGGCTGGACCTCGTTGCCCATCGCCGGCTCGCTGGCCGCGGCCGCCGTGGTCATCGCCGGCTTCGTCATCTGGGAGCGGCGGATCGATCACCCCATGTTGCCGCTGCGCTTCTTTTCCAACCGCCGCTACAGCGCGGCCATCGCCGCACTGGCCCTGGTGCTGTTCGCGCTGCTCGGCATGTTCTTCCTCATGACCCAGTACCTCCAGTTCGTCCTGGGCTACAGCGCCCTCCAGGCCGGGGTACGCGTCGCGCCCGTGGCGCTCACCCTGTTGGTCATCGCCCCCTTTTCGGTGGTCGTGGCCCGTCGGATCGGCACCAAGGTCGTGGTCGCGACCGGTTTGGCCCTGATCGCACTGGCGCTCGGACTGCTGTCGAGGACGACGGTGACGGGGAGCTACCGCGACTGCATCATCCCCTTCGTGATCGTGGGCATCGGGGTGGCCCTGGGTCTGGCCCCCTGCACGGAATCGGTGATGGGATCACTCCCGCGCCACGAGGCCGGGGTCGGGTCGGCCACCAACGACACCTCCATGCAGGTCGGCGGAGCTCTCGGCGTGGGCGTCCTCGGCACCGCGCTCAACCTTCGCTACGAGCACCTGATGGCAGCCGCGGTCGGGCACGCCGGCGTGCCGGGCGCCATCCGGGTGCTCATCGAGAGCTCGGTGGGCGCCGCTCTGGCGGTGGCCAAGCACGTCCCGGGCAGGCTCGGCGACGAGCTCGCCCTGGTGGCCCGCCGTTCCTTCATCTCGGGGATGGATCTCGCCCTCGTGGTCGCAGCCTGCGTGGTCGGGGTGGCCGCGGTCCTCGTCGTCGTCCTGCTCCCCAACTTCGGCACCGAGGTGTCCGAGGACGGAACGACAGCGCGTGGGGCGAGCCGATCGGGCGGCGGCCGATCGGCTTGAAGGTGGGCGCCACCCCGACCGGCTACGCCACCCGCCGCCCGTAGATTCCGCGTACGTCCCCGTCGCCATCCTCCAGTGCATCCACATCCCCGTACCCGGACGCAGTGAAGGCCTCCCGCGCCCCGACCACTTGGTCGCCGCCGATCTCGAGTAGCAGCCATCCGCCGAGCCGGACCCAGCGAGGGCTCCTGCGGATGGCCCTCGACACGATGGTCATCCCTCCCGGGCCGCCGTCCAGGGCGACCGGGGGCTCGAACCCCTGCACGTCGCGGGGCAGGAAGCGGAGCGCCTCCGTCGGGACGTAGGGGAGAACGCCCGTCATCACGTCGACCCGCGAGGCCATCGCCTCCGGCAGGGGCTCATCCAGATCGCCCGTGACCACCGTCACCCCGTTGTGCCGGGCGCACCGCGCGGCCGTCCCATCGACCTCGGTGGCCACCACGGAGGCACCGGGGCGGGCCGCCTGCATGACCATGGCAACGGCCCCGGATCCGGTGCACAGGTCGACGCCGATCCCCTCGGGGGGCAGTAGCTGTGCCGCCAGGACGGCGAGTGGCTCAGACTGCCACCTGGGCACGAAGACGCCCGGTTGGATGGCGACGGTGAGGCCGCAGAAGACGGTTTCGCCGGTGATCCAGGCAAGGGGCTCGCCGGTCAGGCGGCGGTCCACCATGTGTTGGAGCCCGCCGCCGTCGGGCGCGGCCCTGACCAACTCCTCGGCCTCCTCCTCGGCGGCAACAAAGCCGGCAGCCCGGAGTGTGGCGGTGACCGCGGCGACGACTGCGGCCGTCCGGTTGGTGCCGTCCATCACCCCATGTTGCTACGCCTCGGCCGTGGCGGGCCCGAACCGCGCCCGGCGGCCTCCGCGGGCTCGTGGCCACGCGGCGTAGGCGCGACCGAGGCCGTAGGACGCCGCGCTCAACGCGCCGACGAAGAACCCGACAGGCCAGTCCGTCTCGTAGGAGAGCGCGATCGAGGCCCAGACGGTGATCAGCGCGACGGCGACCGACCCGAACAGGGCGATCCCCGGACGGTCGGTGACGCACCGGGCCGCCGCCGGGGGCCCGATCATGAGGCTGAAGATCAACAGCGCACCGACCACCGGCACCGTCATCGTCGTGGCGCAGGCCAACACCACGAGGAACGCCATCTCCGTGCGGTGGGGCCGGAGGCCGCCCGCGGCGGCGATCTCGGGGACGACCGACGTCAGCATCAGGCGGCGGTAGAGGACGGCGATGGCGGCGATGCACACCAGGCCGAGCACTGCGATGGGCAGCAGCTCACCGGTGCTGACACCGAGGATCTCGCCGAACAGGAGCGAGAAGATCTGCGGCTCGTACTCGGTGCTCTGGCTGAGGAAGGCGGCACCGAGGGCGAGCATCATGACCAGGGCCAGGGCCGTGGCCACGTCGGCTTTGCCCCGCCGCCCGAGTGATCCGATGCCCAGCGCCGCGCCGAGGGAGAAGACGCCCAGTCCGACCAGCGGGTTGATGCCGATGAGACTGGCGCCGGCGGCGCCGGCGAAGGCGCCGTTGGGGATGGCGTGGGCGGGAAAGGCGGCGCCCCGTAGTACGACGAAGAACCCGACGACCCCGGCCACGATGGCCACCATGGTGGCCACCTCCCAGGCGTTGGCCATGAAGCCGGTGAACATCAGGTTCCGGGCTCCAAGGCAGAGAGATCGCCCGACCGCCGATGGACGCGGGACCGGTCCGGGCGTCCCCGGCTGCCCTTGTGCCCCGGGTGCCG
>JBEKOI010000326.1:0-4203 GCA_049521915.1 Acidimicrobiales bacterium
GGGCAGGTGTAGTCGACCGGGTCGGTGGCCGCCGGGGTGCACTGGTACTGGGAGCTCCACTCGTTGTCGGCGATGAAGTTGTCGTCCACGTCCTGGCCGAAGTAGTTGCGGTAGAGGCCGAGATGGGTGTCCTCGGTGACCCAGTTGATGAGCCCGGGGGCGAGCAGCAGCCACTGGAGCTGGGTGGCGTTGTAGTCGAAGCCGAGCTCGAGCTCGGACACGTTGGCCTGGGGGTCGCTGTTCGGGTGCTGGTAGACGCCGGCCAGCACCTGGCCGGCCGAGTTCTCCAGCCACGGGGTGAACGGGGCACCGGCTACGACGGTGCTCCAGTAGCCGTTGGTCCCGGTGTCGAAGGGGATCGATCCGGCCAGGCCGGGCAAGCCGGCCAGGCCGGCTGCGGTCAGTGTCCCGGTGGTGCCGTCGAGGGCCCCGGTCGAAACCTCGGTCAGCCCGATGCCGGTGTAAGGGGCGCTGTAGCCGTCGATCTGGCGCACCCCGAAGGTCACCTCATAGGAGTCGAGGGCGGTGAGCTGGCCCGCGGCGAAGGCGGCCGGCGAGTCGGCGATGACCACCCCGTTGAAGTTGCCCGCCGAGCCGGTGGTCAGGGCGGGGAGAGTGACCTTCTCCGCCCCGTAGGTGCCGGTGGCGGTGACCTCGGTGTAGGCCACACCCTCACTGCTGAGCGCCGACTGCCAGGCTGCGGTGGTCGGGTCAGTAGAGCCCGCGCCGACGAGCAGCACCTTGAGATCGAGTTGTACCGGGGTGGCGGCGGCCGCTGACTTCACCGCCACCGACAACAAGGAGCCCACAACCAAACAGGCCATAACGACGGTGACTACAGACCGATACGAACGATTCATTGATTTGCTCCCCGTTGCGCGTCCCTGCCCAGTGCCGGCGCAATGAGCAGGGTAAGCCCCGCCCCGGGCCGTGCATACCCTGCACTGATCCCTGGTCGCCCTACATTTTCAGGACCCCACAAGGGTTCGACCCTCGTCTTTCAACGGCACACCCCTTGCACCACTGAAAAGGCGCCGGGCACGCTCCCGCACCGATCCGAAACGGATGGACCTCGGGAAGCCGTCGGCTTGGGCCGGAGGGGTCAGAGCATTTCATGACGGCCCGTGACGGAATGCGGCAGACGACGCAGCCCCGACCCCCGTCCGTCAGTTCCAGCTCGGGGTCCGTCTCTCGTGTTTGCGGCGAGGGCCGGTCAGAGGCAGCCAGTACAGGACGACGAGCAGAACGATGCCCACGCTGCCGACGATGAACAGCACCCAGGCCGCGGGGTCGGCACCGACACCGGCCACCTGCGTCCCGAAGAACGGCGGGCTCAGCGGGCCGGGGATCACCATCCGCCCAGAGCCGGGCGCGAAGATCCGGTGCGGGCCCGGAGCCACGGTGATGCGCTGAACGGCGAAGGCAAAGGAGCGGGCCCGGTAACCGACCAGAAGGGCCACACCGGCGGCCGCGGTGAGCAGGCCCAGGAGGGCCGTGAGGACGATGGCCACCGGGAGCCGCCAGAAGGGAGGTCGGTCGGAGGCCGCCGGGGCCGGGGAGGCCGTCACGCCTCGGGCGACGGCCCACGCGGCGGCAAAGCGCCGCGGGTCGAAGGCACTGTTCCCGAGCACGTCTACGGGTGAGCCTCCCTCGGCTTCGGCCTCTTCGAGGTCGGCCGTCAGGTCGGCCGCCATCTCATTGGCGACGGGGTCCGGGACTCCGAGCCGCCTCCACTCCCGGCGGCACTCCTCGACGAACTCACTCACGGCGTCACCTCCGTTTTGACCAGACCAAGGGCACCATCAACGGCATCACGGGTTGCCTGCCATTCGCCGACACCGGCTTCCAGCGCCCGCTCACCCGCCGGTGAGAGGCTGTAGTACTTCCGGGGCGGGCCTCCGTTGCTCGCCGCCCGACGGGTCTCGACGAGGCCATCACGTTCCAGCCGACCCAGGAGCGGGTAGATCGAGCCTTCCCCGACGGTGGAGAGGCCACGCGCCCGGAGCCGCTTGGTCATCTCGTAGCCGTACGCCGGCCCGTCACCCATGACGGCCAGAAGGCAGAGGTCGAGCACGCCCCGGAGGAGCTGGCTCCGTCGTCCCTCCTGATTACCCATGCACCGCAAGTTACCGCCCGGCTATCTTGCCGTGCAAGTCAGCAGCCGGACTCCGCCGAGCCGAGCCGATTCCGTCCTCGTCAGGATGACGGGTTGCGAAGGCTGGGGATACGTCGCTTGTCATCCCGTTGCCAATCCAGGACGGAGCGCATCCGGGAGAGCACCCCAGGCGCGTCGCCCACCCGGTTCTGCCGCTCCTCGGGATCGGCGGTGATGTTGTGGAGCTCGAAGAGCGGCTCGGCCGCCGGACCCAGGAACGGATTCCTGGCCATCCCCTTCGACTCATACCAATCGTCGAGGCGCTCGTAGTAGTGATTGAGCTTCCAGAGCTCGTCGCCATCACCTTCGCCCGTCGGCAGCGTCGTGATCACAGACTCGATACTCGTGGCCGCGCTCAGTGCCTCGAAGGGCTTCCCGTTGATGATATTGACCTGTGTCGAGCCCCTCGTGACGTTGTCCTCGGTCATGAAGTAGATCGGGGAGGCCACCGAGGACTGATGCTCCGTACCTCGGATGAGGCCGCTCAGATCCCGACCGGGGAGGGGCTGAGCCTCGTCGTGATGTTCTCCGACCTTGGCCTGGGCCTCTTCCCGGTCGATTCCGGCAAGACCGAGCAAGGTGGGCACGAGGTCGACGTGACTCGTCGGGATCGAGATCCCGTCGCTTCGGGAGGAAACGCCCGGCCCTGCGATGAGCAGCGGCACCCGAGTGGCCTCGTCGAAGGCGTTGAACCACTTCTGCACCAGTCCCCCGTGAGCTCCGAGGAGATCGCCGTGATCGGATGTGAACACAACGATGGTCTCTTCGGCCATGCCCGAACGCTCCAGAGCTTCGAGGATCCGGCCGATCGCCCGGTCGACGAGCTTGTGCAGGTAGTAGTACAGCCGCCGATAGGAGAGGTCGGTCTCCGTCTCGAAGATCATCTGTGGCCACGTCGCCTTGAACGCCTCCTGGCACGGAGGCCGCCCGGCGAATGAATCTGACTGCGACGGTGGCTCGGGGACCTCGGGCACAGTGTCGTCCGGCGGTCCGAACTTGAGGAGCTGCTCCCATCCGAAGCCGGAGAAGGCGATGTCGTGGGGGTTGACGAAGGATGCGACTGTCAGCCAAGGACCTCCGGTGCGACCGGTGGCCATCTCGTCGAAGAGCTCGACGACCTGCTCGGCGAAGACCCCGTCCCGAACGGTCCCGCAGTCCGACTTGCCCGCGCCGTGGGGCTCCCGGCCGATCCAACCCGAGAAGCCGAACGGGTCGAGCCGATCGGCTTTCCGGTAGGCCGCAACCACGTCGGGGATCGGGTTTCCGTCCTCGTCGGATGCCATCAGACTCTCGTGCGACCCGGGGATCACCAGATCGGCATGGGAAATGTGCCATTTGCCTCGATAGTGCGACTTGTAGCCTCCGGCCCGGAACCAGTCGCCGAGCGTGGGAACCGAGTTCGGGTCGAGCCATCCCATGGCCGGATCCGTGTTCTGCTTGGCCACTCCGTCCGTCGAAGAGACGCCGTGAAGTGAAGGGTACTGACCGGTGAACAGCGTCGCCCTACTGGGCGTGCACGCCGTCGACCCGGCATAGTGCCGATGGAATTCGACTCCTCGGGCGCGGATCGACTCCCTCGCCGGAAGTTGGCTCACACGGAAGGACCGAACGGCCTCCGACTCGTAGGGGGGCGGATACCGCTCCTCGTCCGTCATGATCAGCAGAATGTTGGGTCGGTCCATCGGAACACCGTACGTCGTCGCCCCGGCTGCCGTCCCGGACGTCCGCTCAAACCCCACCCGACCCCACCCGCCCCTCCTGCCGGCTCGGGATGACGGAGCTCGCGTCCCCCGGCCCATCAGTGGATCACGGCCGTCGGGGCGTCGGCCTACCGATAATCTCCGGACCGACCCATCTCGATCGATCCGGCCGGCCGGGGCTCCTCCCGAGGGCCGGCAGCCGATCCGAACAGCAGGAGGAAGCAATGGGAAGGCTCGACGACAAGGTGGCGGTGATCACCGGAGCTGGGAGCGGGATCGGTCGGGTGGCGGCCACGATCTTTGCCGACGAAGGTGCCCGGGTCGTGGTGGCCGACGTCGTCGCCGAAC
>JBEKOI010000327.1:0-4202 GCA_049521915.1 Acidimicrobiales bacterium
GGTGGGCCTGGCCTATCTCGACCCCCCCTACAACCAGCACCGGTACGACTCGAACTATCACGTGTGGGAGACCATCGTGGCCTGGGACGCCCCGACCCACTACGGCGTGGCCTGCAAGCGCGACGACCTCCGGGACCCGTCCCGCCGGAGTGCCTTCAACGGGCGTCGCACCATGCCCGCGGCCCTGGGCCGGGTCATCACGGCCGTCAGGGCCGAGGTGGTGATCCTCTCCTACAACAACGAGTCCTGGCTGGGCTTCGACGAGCTCCTTCAGCTGTGCGCCGACCGTGGCCACGTGGAGGTACTGGCCTTCGATTCGGCCCGCTACGTGGGGGCGAGGATCGGGATCCACAATCCGGCCGGGCGGAAGGTCGGCTCGGTGTCCCATCTGCGGAACACCGAGTACATGCTGGTGGCCGGCCATCGGGCCCGGGTCCGATGCATGGTCGACGCCGTGATCGGGGCAGGGCTCGGAACGCGGGTCGACGGCCCGGTCCTGTTGGCCACCGACCCATCGGGGGACGCGCTGTCAGTTTGACCTGGGTGTCGGGCCCTGCCAACGTGGTCGCACAGAACTCACGGGCCCAATTGTGACCGGGCGCCGTGACATCGGCTGCAGCAGAAACGGGGGAGTGACCGTAATGGGAGCGTTGGACGGACGGACCGCGATCATCACCGGCGCCGGCCGGGGCATCGGGCGTGAGCACGCCCTCCTGTTCGCCGCCGAAGGGGCAAACGTGGTGGTCAACGATCTGGGCGGCGCCGTGGACGGCTCCGGCGACGACCGGTCACCGGCCCAGCAGGTGGTGGACGAGATCACCGCCGCCGGCGGCAAGGCGGTGGCCAACGCCGACGATGTCTGCGACTGGGAGGGCGGGAAGCGACTCATCGAGACGGCCGTGGAGACCTTCGGGGGTCTGCACGTCCTGGTCAACAACGCCGGCATCCTGCGTGACCGGGTGCTGGTCAACATGTCCGAGCAGGACTGGGACTCGGTCATCCACGTCCATCTGAAGGGTCATTTCGTCCCCACCCGGCACGCCGCCGCCTACTGGCGCGAGCAGACCAAGGCCGGTCAGGAGGTCAAGGCGTCCGTGGTCAACACCTCGTCGACGTCGGGGCTGTTGGGTAATCCCGGTCAGACCAACTATGGCGCGGCCAAGGCCGGCATCGCCGCCTTCACCACCATCGCCGCCGACGAGCTGGTCCGTTACGGCGTCCGGGTCAATGCCATCGCCCCAGCCGCCCGCACCAGGATGACCGAGCAGACCCCCGGGCTGTCCGAGATCGTGCAGGCTCCGGCCGATGCGTCGGTGTTCGACAGTTGGGACCCGGCCAACGTCTCGCCCCTGGTGGCATACCTGGCCACCGAAGACTGTCCGGCCACCGGGCGGGTCTACTTCATCCAGGGCGGCCAGATTCGCCTGTTCCGGCCCTGGACGATGACCGACACCTTGGAAAAGGCCGATCGGTGGACCGTGGCCGAACTGCAGGCGCAGATGCACCCGCTCGTGGGCTGAGCGGTGTCGCCGGTCGGGGGCCCCGGCGCGGAAGGTGGTCCGAAGCTCGACACCAGCGAGGTGATCGAGGCGGAGGCCATGCTGAGCGGCACCGGCGCCGGGGCCGAGGGTGGGATCGTCGTCCCCTGGCCCGTCCTGTTCCGGCACCGGATCCATCACCGCCTGGCCGGTTCCGAACGGTACCAGTGGTGGGTGCTGTGGACGGTGCTGGCCGGGCTGCTCTCGGTCAACATCACGTTCACCGTCTTTGTGGTGGCGCTGCCCAAGGTGGCCGCCGAGCTGCACACCTCGATATCGACCCTCACCTGGACCTCCACCGGCCCACTGCTGGCCTTCGGCGTGGCCGCACCGGTCCTCGGCAAGCTCGGCGACCTGCGGGGCTACCGCCGCTTGTACCTGTGGGGGCTGTGCGGAGCCGCAATCAGCGTGGTGCTGACCGCCTCGGCCCCGACGGCGGGCGTCCTTATCGCGGCGCGGCTGTTCGACGGCATCCAGGGCGCGGCCACCGGAGCCGCATCCATGGCGCTGGTCCTCCAGGTCTTCTCCCACGGGGACCGGGTCAAGGCCATGGGCTGGTGGGCCCTGGTCGGGGCGGGGGGTCCCGTGCTGGGTGTCACCATCGGTGCGCCGATCATCCAGTACTTCGGGTGGCGGGCGCTGTTCTGGGGGGAGCTCCCCCTGATGGCCGTGGCCGCCGTCCTGGCCGTGATCGTGCTGCCTTCCGGCGACCGCTCGTTGGGGATGGCCGGATCGGCCGGAGCGACGGATCCGGCCCCGGACACCTCCACTGCCGTCCCGTCGGGCTCCGCAGTCGTCCCGTCGGGGACGACGGCCGGCCCGTCGACCGGGGACGCCGCCGGCCCGACCCGGCCGTCGGGCCCGTGGTGGGGCCAGCTCGACTGGCTGGGGTCACTCACCCTCTCGACTTCGGTCACGGCCTTGCTGCTGGCCCTCAACGTGGGGCCGTCCTGGGGGTTCGCGGCACCGCCCACGCTGGGTGTCTTCGCGGTGAGCATCCTGTCCGGGGTGGCGTTCGTGCTCCACGAGCGGCGCGCCCCCCACCCGCTCATCCCGCTGCGCTACTTCCGGATGCGGAACTTCGTCTTTCCCTTGGGGGCGCGGACGTTCGTCAACTTCTCCTACATGGGTGGGTTCTTCCTCTTCCCGATCCTGGTGGAGCGGGTCTACGGCTACAGCGAGACCCGGGCCGGCCTGGTCTCGACCGCCCGCCCGCTCATGTTCTCCATCGTGGCGCCGATCGCCGGCTATGCCGCCGTCAAGGTGGGTGAACGGCTGTCGACGGTGGCCGGCGCGGTCGCGCTCCTGCTGTCCATGCTCGTCTTCACCCAGCTCGGCCCCCGACCGTCCCTGGTGGTGATCCTGGTCGCCCTGGCCATGTCCGGGGTGGGGAACGGCCTGTCCACGCCGTCGACGGCGTCGTCGGCGTCCAACGAGGTGGCGCCCGACGAGCTCGGGGTGATGAGCGCCGCCCAGCAGCTCATCACCCAGATCGGCATCGTGGCCGGTATCCAGGTGATGGTCACCGTCCAGGCCTCATCCCACGGAGGGGTGGGCTCGTTGGCCTCGTTCCACCGGGCCTACGCCGTCGGGGCCGTCGGCGCCGTGCTCGCCGGGGTCTTCGGGCTCTTCATGCGCAATACCCCGGGCCACGGGCGCAAGGCGGCGGTGACAGAGGCCGACGTCGCCGGCAGATGGCCGATTGACCAGGCCGATTGACGGGAGCGATTGACCAGGCCGATTTCGCGGAGCGATTGACCCGGCTACTCGGTCATGGCCAGGATCCGGGCACCGATCTCCGCGGCCACCGGGTCGGGGCTGAGCGACTGGAGGGCCATCAACTTGGCGATATCCCCCTCCACCTTGATCTTGCCGGACATGAACGCCTGGATCCCGGCCTGTGGGTTGCCCTCGACGAGGATGGCCTTGGCCACCTCGTACTCCAGTGACACCTTGAGGTCGACCGGGTCGATGTGACCGGTGTCGAGCAGCAGCTCGCCCGTGCTCGTGTCCACGTGGGCCTCCACGGTCCCTTCGCCGAAGGGAACCACGGCGATGACCAGGTTCATCCGGATCGAATGCTCGATGGAGGCACCCTTGCCTTCGAACTCCGCCCGGATGGACCGGGCCTCGGCCAGCCATTCGTCGCTCAGAAACTGATAGGTGGCCATCGCTGCGTTGCTCCTTGGCGGTCGGTTGGGTGTCTGGCCTTCAACTCTACTCCCGCCCCTCCCCGGCCCCCCGAGTGCCGAGAGCAGCGCCGGGTCCGACGAGTTCGGATCCGGGGGGGGCGTCGGGCGGCGGGTGCCCGCCTTTTACTTCCGGAATCAACGATTTTATCGCCCACAGCCGATATTTTGGCCAATTCTGAAAACTCGACATGGCATCCCGACGTTGGCCACGGAATGCACCCGGTCCGCCCCGTAGCCGCCCACCCGACTCCGCCCGGTAGCATCCCACCTCGTGACCGCTCCGATCATCCCAGGTGCCGAGCCGTGGTCCTCACGAGGGGGGTCCCATGGTGTGCTCGTCCTCCACGGTTTCACCGGCAACCCCCAGTCCCTCCGGCCGCTGGCCGAGGCGGTGGCCGATGCCGGCTTCACCGTCGACCTGCCCCTGCTGCCGGGCCATGGGACCGCGGTCGAGGACATGGTTCCGACCCGG
>JBEKOI010000328.1:0-4198 GCA_049521915.1 Acidimicrobiales bacterium
GTCGCGGCGACGGCCGCCGGTGGGGCCCCCGACGCCATTCTGTTCCCGGCCACCTACGACGGCCGGGACATCGCGGCCCGCCTCTCGGTCAAGCTCGACCGCCCCGTGCTCACCAACGTGGTCGATCTCAACGCGGCCGACGGGGGGCTCGTCACCCTGCACGCCATCTTTGGTGGCAGCCAGATGGTCTCGGCCCGGTTCACCGGCGAAGGCCCGGGGATCTACGTGATCCGGGCCAAGTCGTTTGCGGCCGAGCCCTCCGGCGGATCGCCGGCCGCGGTGGTCGCCGCTCCGGCCCCTGACACGGGCGCCACCGGCGCGGCGAAGGTGGTGGCCCATCACGTCGAGGAACGGACCGGACCCAAGCTCGACGAAGCCGACGTCGTGGTGTCCGGCGGCCGGGGCCTGGGCGAGAAGGACCAGTACGTGCTCATCGAAGAGCTGGCCACCTTGCTCAAGGGGGCCGCCGGGGCCAGTCGCGCCATCGTGGACGCCGGGTGGGTGCCCTACTCGCACCAGGTCGGGCAGACGGGCAAGACGGTGAAGCCGACCGTGTACATCGCCTGCGGGATCTCCGGTGCCACCCAGCACCTGGTGGGCATGAAGAATTCGAAGAACATCGTGGCCATCAACAAGGACCAGGACGCCCCCATCTTCTCGGTGGCCGATCTCGGCATCGTGGGCGACGTCCACAAGGTGCTTCCGAAGCTCATCGAGACGATCAAGGCCCGGGGCTGATTCCGGTCGACCGGGCGGCATAGCCGCCGGCTCCCGGCGATCCCGCCGTCTTCCGGCGGATCCCACCGGCTGGCACAACCGCGGCACCGCGGAACCGTGGAACCGGCCCTCGGGGTCGGGGGACTGAACTGATCGGCTCGGCCGGTCCTTCGTGCGCGGCACGCGCGCAGGTCGCGCTCCGGGGGGGAGCGCGAACCCTTGGCGGTGAAGAGGCCGTGCCATACTGTCCTACCGGATTCGCCTTCTCGCTCCGATCCCCAGGGAAGTGATCGTCACCGCTCGACCCCGCCGCAGCCGTGCTGATGAGATTGAGAGGCTCGGTGGAGCGTCGGCATCGAATTCCCTCTCCGTCGGTGGCCGTGTCGAGCTGACATCGGTGAGCGTCCCGTCGATGCTGGCGCACCATGCCTAGGCCAGTAGAAGGAACCAGTCCCTACCTCCGGGGGCTGGACGGGATCCGTGCCATCGCCGTGCTGGCCGTCATCGCCTACCACCTCAACTTCGGGTGGGCGTCGGGCGGGCTGCTCGGCGTGCAGGTCTTCTTCGTGCTCTCGGGGTACCTGATCACCGATCTGCTGATGGCCGAGTACGTCCGCCACCGCGGGATCGGATTGAAGAACTTCTGGATCCGGCGGGCCAGACGACTCCTGCCGGCCCTGTTCGTGATGCTGTTCGTCGTGGTGGGCTGGGCCACGTTGTTCGACCGGAGCCAACTGGCCGCCCTGCGCAGTGACCTCCCGGCGGGGATCTTCTACGTGAGCAACTGGTGGTACATCTTCCACCACGTCTCGTACTTCGCCCGGTTCGGCCCGCCCTCGCCGCTCGGGCACCTGTGGTCGCTGGCCATCGAGGAGCAGTTCTACCTGGTGTGGCCACTTCTGATCCTGGCCGGTTTCCGCTGGCTGCACACCAGGCGGGCGATGATCCTGTTCACGCTGGGCGCGGCCTCGATCTCGGCGCTGGAGATGGCCTTCCTCTATTCCTCCTCCCCCAACTTCAATCCCACCCGGATCTACGACGGGACCGACACCCGGGCCTTCGCGCTGCTGATCGGCGCCGCCCTGGCCATGTGGCTCCCGAGGAACCGGCCCTTCGCCGCGGTCACACCCAACGCCAGGCGCCTCCTCAATATCGTCGGCGGCGCCGCGCTGCTCGGGATCTTCGCCATGTACTGGGGCACCACCCAGTACGGGTCGTTCCCGTACCAGGGCGGCATGTTCCTGCTCGCGGTGCTCACGGCCCTGGTCATCGGCGTCACCGTCCATCCCGGGTCCCAGCTCCGGCTGGTCCTCGGGTGGGAGCCGCTCAGGTGGGTGGGGGAGCGGTCGTACGGCATCTACCTCTGGCATTACCCGGTGATCGTCCTGACCACCCCCCTCGACGCCCGGCCCAACGTGGTGCGGGCCTCGCTCCAGATCGCCGCCACCTTCGTCATCGCCGCCCTGTCGTGGCGCTATGTCGAACAGCCGGTGCGTCACGGCTCGCTCGGCCGGCAGTGGGACCGGATCCGGAGCCGCGACTGGAACTGGCCGCGGTTGCGGCCGATCGGCTGGGTCGTGGTCGGCGGTGTCGTGGCCAACGCGGCCATCTGTGGGCTCGGGCTCTTCGGGGTCGTCTCGGCATCTGCGGCCGACCCTGCCTCCCAGGTCACGAGCATCGTCCCCGGGCCCCGCCACCACGTCAGACCCCCGCCGCCGCCCAAGACGCGCCGGGGCGTCCCCGTGCCCACGACGACGACCACCCCGCCGCCGGCAGGTCAGGACGTGACCGCCATCGGGGATTCGATCATGGTCGACGCCGCCCCCTACCTTCAACAGATGCTCCCCGGCATCGCCATCGACGCGCAGGTCGGCCAGCAGCTCTACCAGGTGCAGGAGGCGGTACCGCAGCTCAAGGCGGAAGGGGCGGTGGGCGACCGCCTGATCCTCGAGCTCGGGACCAACGGTCCCTACTCCGTGTCGCAGATGAAGGACCTGATCGACTCCTTCGGCCCGATGCGCAGGATCGTGCTGGTCAACACCCGGGTGCCGCGGCCGTGGCAGCAGCAGGTCAACGACACCATCTCCGCCGTCGCCCATTCCTATCCGAACGCCACCGTGGTCAACTGGTACGCCGACAGCGCGCCGTACCCGCAGTACTTCTATCCCGACGGGGTGCACCTCGATCCCACCGGGGCCAAGTACTACGCGTCACTGCTGGCCCAGGCGGTCAAGGCCCCGCCCCCTCGCAGTCCTCGGATCGGGTCGGTCGACAGGGACGTGAGCCACCGGTGAGCTCACGACGGGGTGGGAGCGGCCCGGTTCAGACCAGCGGCCAGGGGTAGGGAGGTCGGTCCCCGAGGGGTTCGGGAAAGACCCCTGTCTCCACCAGGTGGCGGGCCCGGTGCTGGATGGCCGCCCGCTCGGGGCCCGAGAGCAGGCAGCCCACCTCGTCGGGCAGGTCCGAGACCACCCCGGCCAGATCGGAGCGCAAGGTGTCGGGAAGCGGGTCGTCGGCGAAATCCCAGATCACCGTGCGCAACTTGGGCTGCCTGTGGAAGCACAGCCCATGGTCGATCCCCCACAGGCGGCCGTCGGATCCCTTCAGAACGTGGCCGCTCTTGCGGTCCGCGTTGTTGGCCACGACGTCGAATGCGCACATGGTCTGCAGGACGGGCTCGTGGCCGCCTTCGTCGGAGAGGGTGAAGTAGTGCTGGTTGTAGTCGACCTCGACGAAGAGCTGGAGCGAACCCTCGCCCAACGGGCCGTCCTCGCGGAGCACGGTGGGGGGGACGATGCCCCAGTCGAGCGCCTCGGAGAGGGCGAACGCCGCCACTTCTCGACGGTAGAGACCGTCGGGGAAGTCCCAGAGCGACCGCTCGCCTGCGGCCGGCTTGTAGACGGCGTCGAGGGGGTGGTCCCCGGCGGCGTCCAGGCTGACCAGATAGGTCAGGTTCGAGCTCCACGGCAGGCGGCCGACCACGCTGAACTCGCTCGTGGCCAGCAGCTCGCCGGCCGCCTCGAGCCCGTGACCGCAGTCGGGGCTCCAGCCCGTCACACCGCCGGGGGACGGTGGCCGTTTGTCCGTGGGCATTCGTGTCCGGATGGGTCGAGGGGGGAGCCGCACAGCGGGCAGGGTGGCCGGCCCGACTCGACGAGCCTGGTGGCCTGGATGGCGAACGCGGCCGCCTGCTCGCGGGAGATGGACAGGCGGGCGATGGCCCCGGTCTCGTCCTCGGGGACCAGCTCTTCGATGACCAGGATGACACGGTCGTCGGCCTGGTCGTAGGAGACGCCGACCGTTCCGACCACCCAGGCCGGCTCGGCCGGTTCCTCGAGCGCGAGCTCGTCGGGGAGATGGCCCGGGCTCTGCTGATCCCGCACGATGCGGGCCAGGTAGTCGGCCACCACAGCCACCTGCTGCTTCTCGATCTTGAGGGTGAGCAGAACAGATCCCTGCCGGCACTGGAGGAGGAAGAGGC
>JBEKOI010000329.1:0-4148 GCA_049521915.1 Acidimicrobiales bacterium
GGCTATCGCGACCGGCTTCGGCGAAGAGGCACCAAGGACTCGTAATGGCTGTCCCCACCATCGCTGCACCTCCGGTGGCCAGCGATCAAGCCGGTACACCATCGAGAGTCGGGCACACCCCACCGCGCACACCGGCGGAGCTCAGCCGACAGCGCTTCACCATCGCCGTGGTCATCGGCATCGCGGTGATGGCCGTGCCCTTCTTGTACCTCCTATGGGACCTGTGGTCCGGTGCGCCGAATCCGCTGCGGGGGGTGCCGTACGACAATTTCTACGACCTGCAGGCCCGGGCCATGTTCCACGGCCACCTGAACCTGCCCGGGGGCCAGATGGGCATCGAGGCCTTCGCCCACGATGGTCGTGACTACACCTACTTCGGCATCTTCCCTTCACTGATACGGATGCCCATCCTGTTGGTGACCAACGCATTCGATGGTGACCTGACCGCACCGTCCATCCTGGTCGCCTGGTTGGCAACCGGGTTGTTCACCTCGTTGATGCTGTGGCGCCTCCGCATCCTGATGCGGGGAGCAGCGCTGGTGGGGCGGATCGAGGCGGTCTGCTACGGGGTGTTCATGGCCACGGTCATGGGCGGATCGGTGGTCATCTTCCTGGGGGCCACGCCGTTCATCTACAACGAGGACTTCGCCTGGAGCATCCCGCTCACCGTGGGCAGCTTGTTCGCCATGATCGGCGTCATGCAGCGCCCGTCATGGGGTCGGATCTCCGCCAGCTTCGTCTTGGTGCTCTGCGCCAATCTCGATCGCACCCCGACCGGCTGGGGCTGTGTCATCGGGGCCATCCTGATCGCGGGATGGCTCGCCCTCGGCCTCGGAGGAGACTCGAACCGCCGGTGGGCACTTCCGATGGTGGCCGTCGGCGTGGTGCCGTTCGCTGCCGGTTGCGCGGTGACCTACGCCAAGTTCGGGATTCCGGTGGGCCTTCCCATGGCCGATCAGGTGTGGGCGGCGGTCAACGCCCATCGGCGCTATTTCCTGGCCGCCAACGGGGGCAAGGCCTTCAGCTTCAAATTCCTACCCAGTACGCTGGCGGCCTACCTGCAGCCCTTCGCCATCCGCTTCACCGGCCTGTTCCCCTACGTCATCCCACCCGGTGCGCCGGCCCCCTGGCTGGGCGGCGCCGTGATGGACCAGACGTACCCCACGGCCAGCCTGACCGCGACCTCGCCGCTGCTCCTCCTGCTTGGCCTCTGGGGCGCGGTGACCGCGTTTCGGCCCAAAGCCCTGGGCCAGATCCGCTATGCCCGGATCATCCTCATCGCCGCAGCCGCGGGCACATCCGGTGTGCTCCTTTGGGGGTACATCTCGCAGCGGTACATCGCCGATCTGATGCCGTTCGTGATCGTGGGCGCGGCCGTCGGCCTCATCGATCTGTTGCGCCGGCTGTCGGGCCGGACGCGGCGGGCTCGCGGCGCCGCACTGGCCGTTCTCACGGTGGCGGCGATCTACTGCATCGCGGCCAACGTGGCCATCTCGCTCTGGCCGGTGTCGGACTGGACGCTGGGCCAGGCCGCACAGTTCGTGTCCGCGGAGAACGCGCTGAGCGTCACGCCGCTGGCACCGACCGTGCGGCACGGGGCACGCCTGCCGTACTGGGCACCGGGTGGGCAGCTCTTCATCGCCAACAACTGCTCGGGGCTCTATCTCTCGACCGGAGACACTCTCAAGGACGTCCCGGGCCAGCTCATCCAACACCTCACCTGGCTTCCCGTCGAGCAGGAGGCCGGCATCACCCACACCATCGGGTACACGTTCAACCAACCGGCGAGCCATCTCGCCAGCCCTGTCACCATCTTCACCTACGGCTCGGCGAAGCTGGTCATCGAGCCGTCTCCGAAGGAGTACCAGTTCTACCTGGACATCGAGAACTCTGGCACGTCCATCCCCTGGCCGCCGCCCCAGTCCGGGAGGATCCCGATCTCCTATCTGCACATCCACCAGAAGTTGACCGTGATCACCGATCCGAACCTCAACCAGATCGTGATCTGGTGGAACGGGAAGAAGGTCCTCGGCCACTACCTGGGCGGCACCGGGCCGGCGGTCGTCCACCCCACCCCGCCCACGCCAGCCGGACACAGCCCCGTCGTCACCATCACCCAGCTCGAGACTCCGGCGCCGGACATGAGCCTGTGCCAGAGCCTGCTCCGGGGCCGTTGATGGACAGACACTGACATGCCGTCGCCCGCGGGGCTCCCGGACCATTCGGCCAACGCGGTCGGGTCGCCGGCCGGGACCGCCGGATGCTTCTCCTGCGTGGTCGACGACCATCCCCGGTTCCATCTCGATGCCATCCGCTGGTTCACCGCGCTCACCGTGGTGGCCGGGGTCGACCCGCACGACCTGGTTGTCCACGTCGTCGGCCGGGAGACCTCGGACGCCCTCGACTACCTCAGAGCGGAAGGGGTCACTGTCAGGCCGGTGGAACGCTTCGACCCGCGCTCGCCCCACTGCAACAAGATCGCCGGAGCGTTACGGCTGGCCGAGGACGCAAGGAACGGGATCATGGTCTTATGCGACACCGATGTGGTCGTCCTCGACGACCCTCGCGGAATCCCCGTTCCCCCCGATGCGATCGCCGGCAAGCCGGTCGACTCCCCGGTCCCGCCCTATGAGGTGATCCTGGCCATCTTCGATGCCGCAGGGGTGGGTGCACCACCGCCGGTCCCCCTCCCCTGGGGAGCGGACCGACAGACCGTCAGGGGGAACAGCAATGGCGGTCTCTATCTCATCCCGGGTCCTCTCCTGTCCGACGTCGCCCTCGCATGGGCCCGGTGGGCCAGGTGGCTCCTCGACCGCGCCGAGCTCCTCTCGGACTGGACGGTCTACATCGACCAGGTGGCGATGGCGATCGCACTGGCGGCCACGGGCACCGGGTCGATGGGACTCGACGTCCGCTGGAACACCCCGACCCACGATCCGACCACCATCCCGGCCCAGGCCGCCGAGCCGTCCATCATCCACTACCACCAGCAGGTCGACCTCGGGGGGCGGCTCCTCCCGACCGGGGTCCCCTCCATCGATGGTCGGATCAGCACGGCGAACCACGCCATCGACCATCTCTGGCCCGACGGGTTGCCGAAGTCCACCTACGAAGAGTGGCTCTCCCTCGGCGGTCCGGATCCGACAGCCTCTGGGACCGGCGCCACCACCAAATCCGCCCACCTGCTCGGCCGCGGTCGGCGGATCCTGGCCAAGGGACGACGTGGCCGCCACTGATGTGAGCCGGCAGCCGCACGCGTCGGCGGGCCGGCTACTCCTCGGTCGGCTAGTCCTCGGTCGGCTTCTCAGAGGAGGCCGGCTGGTCCGACGCGATCGCCGGCTGCTCGGGAGCGACGGCGGCCGACTCCGTGGGCAGCTCGGGCGCCGGGGCGACAGGGGCGACGGCCGGGCCACCGCCCGCCGCGGCCAGTGCCAGTTTGTCGGCGCGTCGCGTCCGGTAGATCAGGTACCCCGCCCCGCCAAAGGCGATCAACGCGATCAACACGGCGAGCGCACCCCGCTTGCGATAGTGGCCTCTGCCGGGATGGCGGCCCATGAAACTGGGAATTGAGTGGATTGAGATCGTCAGATATTCAATCGCAACGAGAGCAGCCAGAATGCCGACTATCACCAGCACGATCACCCAGAGCCATTTCATGGGGATGACTGTAGCGAAAAAATGTGCCGAATGCATGGGTTTCATCTCTGTTCCCCCATGTGGCCGGCGGAGGTCGCCCGCTACAATGCGTAGATTGTCCGGCACGCTCGGCGCTCTTTTGACTTGGACGACGTGGCAGGTGAGCTGCGAAAACGCCGGTACAGGTTCCGCGTTGTCGAAGTCCTGGATCTGAGTTTGTGCATCTGTTTGCGTCATCGCCCGGCTCCCGTTCTTCGCGGGTCGACGTCCGGGCCAGTTGCCATCGTGATTTTGGGCAATTGCAATCGTGTTTTTGGACAATTGATCTAGTGTGAGCTGCTTGCCGGATCACCACGAGCCAGTGTCTACCGTTGAACGCGCGTCGCCGCCGGCGGGCCATCGACGTCGCCGTTCGCATGCCTGGATCCGCGATCTGATCGGTGTGGGCTGGGTGCTGGCCGCGGCCATCGCGGTCATGTTCCCGGCCTTGCACCACGGCCTCTCGCTGGGTG
>JBEKOI010000330.1:0-4121 GCA_049521915.1 Acidimicrobiales bacterium
CCGCCCCGACCGAGGGTGGTCACATCCCGCTCGACCGACATGCCCTGGAACCCGGCGACCACGGGGACGCCGCCGCCGTCCAGGGTGGCCCGGAGCCGGTCAGCCTTGACATCGACGATCTTGGCCCGGGTGTGGACGGCATCGGTGATGATGCCGGCCTGGCTGCCGGTGAACGACGTGGCTTCGACCCCCAAGCCGGCCAGGGCCATGCACAGCAGGGACATGGAGATGCGCTCCCCGGAGCTCAGCAGCATGTCCACCTCGCGCATCGGCTGCACGGTGCTGACGTCCGAAGCCAGCCTGATGAGCTGGTCCGTGGTGTGACCCATGGCACTGACCACCACCACCACATCGTCACCGGAGCGCCGGGTCCGGGCCACGTGATCGGCGACGGCGCGGATGCGTTCGGCGTCCGCCACCGAGGTCCCGCCGAACTTCTGTACCACCAGCGACATGGGGCCCAAGGCTACAGGGACGGCCGCGGACCTCCGTCGGGGCGAACACAGGCGACGCCTTCGGTGGGCGTCGGAGCGACTACCCTGATCCCCCGTGTCCACCGAGAAGCGCCAGCGCCAGAAAGCCGGCCGGCAGGCCCGCCTGGCCGCTCAGCAGAAACAACAGAAGCGAAAGCAGACGCTCAGGCGGACCATCACCGTCATCATCGTGGCCGCCGTCGTGTTCGGGATCTCCTACGCCATCTTCAAGCCAGGGAAGAAGGCGGCCACCGCCACCACCACCACCGCATCGACCGTCCCTGCGTCGGCGGCGCAGACCACGGCCGACAACGTCTCCAAGGCCGCCGGGTGCCCGTCCAGCCCGACGGCCAAGTTGCCGAACCCGCAGTGGAAGTCGCCGCCCCCGATGACGATCGACCCCGACAAGACCTACACGGCGACCATCAAGACCGACCTCGGGACGATCACCGCCTCGCTCGACGCCAAGACGGCGCCGAATGCGGTCAATGACTTCGTCTTCCTGGCCGACCAGAAGTACTACAACTGCCTCACCTTCCACCGGGTCATCCCGTCCTTCATGGACCAGACCGGCGACCCCACCGGCACCGGCACCGGCTCGGTCGGCTACACCGTGCAGGGCGAGGTCCCGGCCACCGCCACTCCCCAGTACCCGCTCGGAGCGCTGGCCATGGCGAAGACGTCGGCGGCACCGAACGGGACGTCGAGCAACCAGTTCTTCATCGTGGCCGGCAGCCAGGGCGAGTCGCTGCCACCCGACTATGCGCTGTTCGGGCAGGTCACATCGGGGCAGGACGTGGTGGATCGGATCAACGCCGACGGCGACGCCAGCGACGACGGCACGCCGCCCAAAGTCATCCATCGCATGCTCTCGGTCACCGTCACCTCGTCCTAGATCCGGCACCTCGTCCCGGATCCGGCCGAGCGCCGAGCGAGCGCCGACAACCATCACCAGCCCACCCACGACCCCGAGGAGAAGGTGCCATGGCCCCAGAGATTCCAGCCGCGGACGGATCGAGTCCGAAGACCCAGCGCTTCGACGCGCCGCCACCCATGGTCATCGATCCGGCCAAGCGGTACACCGCCGAGGTGGCGACGTCCAAGGGCACCATGGCCATCGCCCTCGACGCCAACGCAGCGCCGAACACCGTCAACAACTTCGTCTTCCTGGCCCGTTGGCACTACTACGACGGCATCGTGTTCCACCGGATCATCCCCGGGTTCATGCTGCAGGGCGGGGATCCGGAAGGGTCTGGCCGCGGCGGCCCCGGCTATCGGTTCGACGATGAGCTGCCGGCGCCCGGACGGTACGAGATCGGCTCACTGGCCATGGCCAACGCCGGTCCCAACACCAACGGCAGCCAGTTCTTCATCGTCAGCGGTGCGGACGGGACGGCCCTGCCGCCCAACTACTCCCTGTTCGGCAAAGTCGTGAAGGGCCTCGACGTGGTCAAGGCCATCGAGTCGGTGGGCAGCCGGTCGGGGAAGCCGTCGGAGGACGTCGTCATCGAGTCGGTGGTCATCACCGAGGCCGACTGACCGGCTTTCAGGCCGGCAGCGCGCCGAGACCTGCGTCGGCCCGGGCCCCGTCGAGGAAGACGGCCACCTCACCGACACCGGCGGAACGCCACCGACCCCCCGGCTCGCGGATCAGGGCGGTCCGTTCGGGGATGCCCGCCACCGGGGTGCCGACGGGTGCCAGCTGCACCGACCGGTGGAGTTTCTCGCCGTGCTCGTCCTCATGGGCATCGCCGAAATGGGGAACCACCGCCAGGCCGCTCAACAGGCCGAGCCCGATGGTCAGTCCGCCGCCCCGGGCGTCGACCATCGGGTCGGTGAGCGCCATCGCCGCCCCCGAGGAGCCGACCACGACGGCACCGTCCTGCCAGGCCAAAAGGAGTGCTTCCCACAGCTTCGAGTTCTTCAGCACACTCCGGAGATGAATGGGCGAGCTGCCGCTCAGGTAGATCAACCGGGCACTCCTCATCACCGCGGCCGCGCCGCTGTCTTCGGCGTCGGCCCGGGACAGGACCATCAACCCCTCGACCCGGCCCCCGAGCGGCGCGAACCACTCGCCGGCCTCCACCACCAGACGTTCGGGGTGCTCGTAGGCCGCGGCGGTGGGAAGCACCAGCACCTCGTCCGATCCGGAGGCGGCCAGGAACTCGGCGTCGAACGAACACCCGGTGCGCCATTCGCCGCCGCCGACCAGAGCCAGGATCCCGCGGGTGTCGTCCATTGGTGCAACTGTAGAGGTCGGGATCGGAGTGCCGCGGACCGGCTGCCCCCTACGCTCGACCGCCCGGTGGCCCACTCCCCTTTCCGGGGTCAGCCCACGCCGGCGCACACCTCGGAGGTCAGGACGGCGGAACCGGGAGGAATCCCATGCCGGGGGAACGCACCGCGGCCACAGCACTAGCATCCTCCCCCATGTCAATAACTCGCGTGGGAATCGTCGGTTCGGGGATCATGGGTTCGGGCATCGCCGAGACGGCTGCCGTCAACGGGTTCGAGGTGGTCCTCCGGTCACGCAGCCAATCGACGGCCGATGCCACCATCGCTGCGCTCGAGAAGTCGCTCAACCGCCAGGTCGACAAGGGCAAGTTGACCGCCGGCGACCGCGACGACGCCCTGGGCCGGGTGACGGGCACCTCCGACCTGGCCGCCCTCCGCGACGCCGATCTGGTCATCGAGTCGGTGGTCGAGGACCTGGCCGTCAAAAAGGAGCTCTTCAACGAGTTGGACCGGATCACCTCTGACAGCACGATCCTGGCCACCAACACCTCCACGCTCCCGGTGATCGAGCTGGCCATGCAGACCGGCCGGCCCGACAAGGTCTGCGGCGTCCACTTCTTCAACCCGGCTCCGATGATGGCCCTGGTGGAGCTGGTGCGACCGCTCACCGCGTCGGACGAGACCCTGGCCTCGGCCCGGCAGTTCGCCGAGGCCTGCGGGAAGACCCCGGTCGAGGTCAAGGACCAGGCCGGTTTCATCGTCAACGCCCTGCTCTTCCCCTACCTCAACAACGCGGTGAGGCTCTATGAGCAGGGGGTGGCGTCGATCGCCGACATCGATACGGCCATGAAGGGAGGGTGCGGATTTCCGATGGGCCCGTTCGCCCTGCTGGACCTGGTCGGACTCGACACCTCGTTGGCCATCCTGGACGCCCTGTACGACGAATTCCGCGACCCGAATTATGCGGCGATGCCCCTCCTGCGCCGGATGGTGGCCGCCGAGCAGCTGGGTCGGAAGTCGGGCCAGGGCTTCCTCGACTATCGGAAGTAGCCTGAATCGCCTGGGCGGCCGGCCCAAACGAGAGCGTGTTCTAGTGCATTTTTCCGGACGGCGATCCGGGGCAACAATGGGGAGATGAGCGACGTGGAACCACAGGAAGGGCGGGCGGACCTGACCGGAGAGCCATCGACCTCGACCCCCCCGCGGGACCACCCGTGGGTGATGCGCACCTACTCGGGCCATTCGACGGCCAGGGCGTCGAACGAGCTGTACCGGACCAATCTGGCCAAGGGCCAGACGGGTCTGTCGATCGCGTTCGACCTCCCCACCCAGATCGGCTACGACCCCGATGCACCGCAGGCCGCGGGCGAGGTGGGCAAGGTCGGTGTCCCCGTCGCCCATCTGGGGCACATG
>JBEKOI010000331.1:0-4088 GCA_049521915.1 Acidimicrobiales bacterium
GGTTTCGACGCCGTGGAGACCGATCTGGACGAGACCTACAACGGCAACGAGGGCACGACCGGCTTCACCATCACCGAGTCGGATGAACAGACCTATCTGACCACCCTGGCCGACTACATGCACTCGCTCGGCCTGGGATGGATCGCCAAGAACCTCGACGACACGGGTGACGACTTCGCCGGCGTCATGGAGCCCTTGGCCGACGGCATCGTCACCGAGCAGTGCAATCAGAACGGCAGCTGTGGCGCGCTGACCAGCTACATGGGGGAGAAGGCGATCTTCAACGCGGAATACGAATCGTCGGTCTACCCCGGGTTCTGTACCTACGACGATGCCAACGACATCGACGGCGCTCTGTTCGACGTGAACCTGGACGGCCCTCGCTCGCCCTGTCCCGGACCGTCCTGATCCGCTCCGGCGGCTACCCGGGTGTCACCGGGTGTCACCGGGTGGCATCCTGGTGGCATCCTCGGCAGCCCGGAAGGACACGGCCGGATGGAACTGCCATCTGGCCAGCTGTTGCTCGATCTCCATCCGGTCCCGGCCGGCGGCGGCGAGGCCGGTGGCCAGACGCTGCGCCCGCCGTCGCATCTGCTCCGGCTCGGGCAGTCGTTGCTCGGTCAGCCACCGGCGGTGGCTGGACTGCAGCGATTCGGGCAGCCGGCTCAGGTGCCTGAGCGGCAGTGGTGGGATGCGGGTGCGGACGGCCAGCCCTCCGGGGCCGTGGGGCCGGGCCAGCTCGAAGGTGCACAGACGCTGGAGGGCCCTCCGGAAGGGTGAGTTCTTTCCCATCCGCTCACCCAGTCCCAACGACCGCGCCGTCTCGGTGAGGTCGAGGTCGAATCCGTCCGGGCGGACTTCGAGTCCGTAGGAGAGGCGCCGCAGCAACCAGGTCGTGCTCGGGCCGATGACGCCGAGCCAGTACAGCTCCACGTAGCGAGAGCAAGGGTGGACACCGTGGGGGTCGGCGATCGGATCGATCCAGGGGATGACGCGGAGGCGCTCGGCGGAGCCCAGGGTCGGACCCTGGCGGCGGCGAACGGGCAGGGCGGCGGGAGCGATGACGGCGGTGGGAGTGGGCACGATGACCTCCATGGTGGGGACGGGGCGCCGCCAACCCGGTGGGGCCGCCCGACGCCAACGGTTCTGTCCCCGGAGCCTCGACGACGGACCTGACCCCGAGCTTGCCGGTCACTTGGCGGGAAACCTGTCCGCGGTGACACCCCTGCGGCCACCTCGGCGGCTACGGCGCCCGATCGGCGCCCTCGGCGCCCGATCGACGGCCTCGGCCCGACGGCCGCGGGCTACCAACGACCTCGGTGGACACTCTCCTCGACGGTGCGGCGGGGCCGGGCGGCCGAAGACGACGGCGGATCGGGCCCGGCGGCCTCCCCCAACAGGACGGCCCCGAGCCACCGGTACCGCTCGGGTACGCCCAGCGCGGCGCGCAGCGCGTCCTCACCTCTGAAATTGCCGAGGAACGCGGCGCCGAGGCCCACCTCGGCCGCGCCGAGCAGCATGGTCATGACCGAGAAACCGGCGTCGACGAACCAGTACGGCACCGCCCACTCGACGGCCCGGCCGTCCCGGCGCGCCTTGTCGGGCTCCCGGTAGCGGGCCAGGTAGGCGTCGGGATCGGCAAACGGGAGCACCACAGCCGGCGCCCGGGACAGCCCCGGAAAGCGCCGCGAGTGGGAACGCCAGGCCGGGTCGGTGGTGGCCTCCCAGAACCGCCAGGTCTCGTCCTCCCCCTCGAGGACGACGAACTCCCGCCCCTGGGTGTTCCCGGCCGAGGGCGCCCGGAGGGCGGCCGCCACCAGGCGGTCGACGACGCCCGGGTCCGGCGGCCGTCCACTGAAGTTCCTGGTCATCCGGCGCCGCCGGACGGCCTCGTTCAGTTCCATGTCGCCTCCACCCGGCGAACGCTATCGGGCCGGGTCCCGGCGGCTAGGTGGGAATGTTGACCCAACTGGTAGCGTTTGCACTGGTGTCGAACATCGCGCCGGGCCGGTCGGACCGGTGACGGCGCCATCGAAGCAAGGATCGTGATCGTTGTGCCTACCTTCAGGGAAATGTTGGCCGAGGCCAAGGCGGCCGTTCGGGAGGTCGAGCCGGCCCAGGCCGAGCAGGAGATCGCCGCCGGCGGTGCCGTGGTCCTCGACGTGCGTGAACCGGACGAGTACGAGCAGGGTGCGCTGCCCGGTGCCGTGCACATCCCCCGGGGCACCCTCGAGACCTCGGTGGAGGGCCGGATCCCCGACAAGTCGAGCCATGTGGTCGTGTACTGCGCCGGGGGCACCCGCTCCGCCTTCGCGGCCAAGACCATGCAGGAGTTGGGCTATACCGATGTGGCCTCGGTCGTCGGTGGCTTCAACCGGTGGAAGGACGAGGGTCGGGACTGGTCGGCGCCGGCCTCGTTGACGCCCGAGCAGCGCAACCGGTACCAACGGCACCTGTTGCTCCCCGAGGTCGGTGAGGTCGGGCAGCTCAAGCTGCTCGACTCGAAGGTGCTGCTGTTGGGTGCGGGTGGGCTGGGATCGCCGGCCGCCCTCTACCTGGCCGCGGCCGGGGTGGGGACGCTCGGCATCATCGACATGGACGTGGTCGACGCCTCCAACCTCCAGCGACAGATCCTCCACAACATGGACCGGATCGGCGAACGGAAGGTGGACTCGGCCAAGAAGACGCTGACGCTCCTCAACCCCGACGTCAACGTGGTGACCTACGACGTCCGGCTGGGCGCCGACAACATCCTCGAGATCATCGACGGCTACGACGTGATCGTGGACGGCACCGACAACTTCCCGACCCGGTACCTGGTGAACGACGCCTCCCTGCTCAAGCGGATCCCGGTGGTGCACGGCTCGATCTTCCGGTTCGAGGGCCAGGCCACGCTGTTCAACCCCTACGAGGGACCCTGCTACCGGTGCATGATCCCCGAGCCCCCTCCGGCCGAGCTGGCCCCGAGCTGTGCCGAGGCCGGGGTCCTCGGCGTGCTGCCCGGCATCGTCGGCTCGATCCAGGCCGTCGAGGCCATCAAGCTCCTGCTGGGCATCGGTGAGACCCTCCAGGGCCGCCTCCTGGCCTACGACGCGCTCGAGCAGAGCTTCCGCACCTTCAAGGTCCACCGTGATCCCGACTGCCCGGCGTGCGGTCCCAACGCCGCTGAGATCGTCATCGCCGAGTACGACGACCTGTGCATGCCCCACGCGGTGGAGGCGCCGGCCGCCGGTTGACGGGGCCGGCCCTTTTCCGGGCCGTCGGCCGGACACCGTAACCTGTGTCAATGGCACCGAAGAGCGCGTCCAGCAAGCCCGACGACAAACGCTTCACTGACTCGGGTATCGAGATCCGACCCGTCTACGGGCCGGCGGACCTCGAGGGCTGGGACCCCGACGAGCGGCTGGGGTCGCCCGGTGGGTACCCCTACACCCGGGGCATCAGGGCCGACATGTACCGGGGACGGCTGTGGACCATGCGCCAGTACGCCGGGTTCGGCACGGCCGAGTCGACCAACGAACGGTTCAAGTTCCTGCTGGGGGCGGGCCAGACGGGGCTGTCCTGCGCCTTCGACCTGCCCACCCAGATGGGCTACGACTCCGACCATCCCCGCGCCGAGGGCGAGGTCGGCAAGGTGGGCGTGGCCATCGACTCGATCGAGGACATGCGCGCCCTTCTCGGCGGGCTCCCCCTCGACAAGGTGTCCACGTCGATGACGATCAACGCCACGGCGGCCGTGCTGCTGCTGCTCTACGAGCTCGTCGCCGAGGAGGAGGGGGTGGCGCCCGAGGCCATCAGCGGCACGATCCAGAACGACATCTTGAAGGAGTACGTCGCCCGCGGGACCTACATCTACCCGCCCCGGCCCTCGATGAGGCTCGTGACCGACACCTTCGCCTACTGCGCGGAGCGCATCCCGGGCTGGAACACGATCTCCATCTCCGGCTACCACATCCGCGAGGCCGGCTCGACCGCGGTCCAGGAGCTCGCCTTCACGCTCGCGAACGGGATCGCCTACGTCGAGGCGGCCCTGGCGGCAGACCTGGACGTGGACAGCTTCGGCCCGAGGCTGTCCTTCTTCTTCAACG
>JBEKOI010000332.1:0-4065 GCA_049521915.1 Acidimicrobiales bacterium
GCCGTGCGCGCCTGGGTCCGGCATGGGCCCGCACCGGCGGTGGCTGATGCCAGTCCGGACGGGCTGCTCCTGGCCGGCGCGATGCGCGGCCTACCCGTCGCCCAGCGCGAAGCCCTCGTCCTCCACTATCTGGCCGGCATGACCATCGAGCAGATCGCCGAACAGACGGGTGTACCCGCGGGCACGATCAAGGCCCGGCTGGCCAGAGGCCGGACCCACCTATCCGAGCTCCTGTCGGAAGAGGCGATCGGATGAACGGCAATGGCGATCGACTCGAGCGGCGTCTGCGGGACTTGGCCGCGCAGGCCGAGCTCGCCCCCCTTCCGTCCGGGCCCGCCGTCCGGGCGGCGAGCGATCGCAGACGCCGTCGGCGGCTCGGAGCATCGGTCCTCTTCGCCATCGTGATCGTCGGGGCGGTCAGCACCGCGGCGCTGTGGCCCAAGGGATCGTCGACGGTCGTCCCGGCGTCGAAAGCGCGCACCGTGACCACCGCCCCAGCGCTCCGCACCACGACTGTTCCATCTCCGACGACCCCGACGACGACGACCCCGACGACGACGGTCCCGACCACAACTGTCCCACCCGCGAACATCACCACGGCAACCGTCGCCGCACTGGACGCGTTCGTGGCCGAGCAGGCTTCTGCAGCCTCAAGCGCAGCATCCAGCGCAGGCCAATCGGGCCCCGCGGTGAGCGTCCACAGTTCGCCGGTCGATGATCGGGGCACGATCGTGGCCGTGGCCGCCTTCTCCTACTCGGCGACCGGGAAGCCGGTGGAGGTCCTCTCCAACCACGGTGGGGGGTGGTCGATCGTCGCCGCTATCGGGGCCGATCTAGGTCCCCCGTTGCAACCGCTCGGCAACACGCATCTGTTGGCTCTCGACATCGGGCTCCCTGTCTCCGTCGCCGACGTCACCGGTGATGGGCGTCCGGATTTCCTCATCCCGCTCCAGGCGGCCAGCACCACTCCCGGCCTCGTGGTGTCCCAGGACGGAGGTTCGTGGCGGTTCATTCCCAACACCGGGCCCTTCCCGACGTCAGACGTCGTAAGCGGAAATCCACAGTTCCAAGGTGGGCGGCTCGTCTCCACGTACGACAACTGCGACCCTGACTGCGCCAGCGGGCACAACGAGGCCATCACGTGGACCTACCAGCCCTCCAAGGGCGCGTTCTGGGCACCCGACCCGCCGGGTTTGATTCCGTCCTCGGGGGCAGCCAACGGAACCTGAGGGTAGGCGTCGCGGGCGCCGGTCCTCCCTCCCGGCTATTCAATGGATTCCTCGGTTCAATGGATTCCTCGGTGCCAGATTCACCCGTCGGCTAGCGTTCGTGGTCGAAAGCGTAGGTACCGATGCCACGGACAAGTGAGCGAGTGCTCGGACAACCGCAAGCGAGTCCGGCCAAGCGGTTCATACTGGGTCTGACCAGGCGGACAAGGCGACGAATCTTCCTGCCTGGCGACTCTCTCGTCGACGGGGTGAAGCGGGCGACTGTGTTCACCATCGGGTGGGGCACGGTGATCGGCCTGCTGGCGTGGGGGGCGTACCGGCAGGGGTCTCTCCACGGCGTCGGAGATGGGATCACATTCTGTGTGGTTCTCTTCCTCCTCGCGGTCACTTCCGCACCTGACTACACGGGTCCGACTGGGCGGCAAGGTCGCAACCAGTACTGAGTGGGCGGATGACTTGCTCGCCGCCGGACCGGGTCCGATCATGCTCGACTCCGACCCACCGCGCGTTGCGCAGTATCGGGTGTTCCGGCTGATTCGCCTGCCCTTGCTGGTGGCATCCAGCGTTGCAGGCGCGGGCCTACCCGTCCCCGGAAGGTGGAAGACTGCACGCCATGGACGTGCCGATCGACATGGACGTGCCGGTCAGTGGAACGTGTGATTCCCGGTTCCAAGCTGTCCGAGACGAGTTCGTACGGAACTTCACCGAACGGGGAGAGGTCGGGGCGGGAGTGTGTGTGCTCATCGACGGGCACATCGCCGTCGACCTCGTCGGCGGTTGGACCGACGACCTACGGACGAGACCGTGGCAGCCGGACTCGCTGGTCAACTTCTACTCGGTCGGCAAGGCTTTTGTCGCCCTGCTCGCTCTCCGCCTCGTCGACCAGGGTCTCATCGGCCTCGATGACCCGGTCGTCTCGGTCTGGCCCGAGTTCTCATCCGGGGGCAAAGACGTGGTCACCCTCCGCCAGGCCCTGTGCCACCGGGCGGGCGTGCCGGCCATCCGCCAGGCCCTTACCAATGCGGATCTCTGGGAGTGGGATCGGATGACCGGAGCGCTGGCGGCGTCGGAACCCTGGTGGGAACCGGGCACCCGCCACACTTATCACACCAACACCTACGGCCATCTAATCGGCGAGATCGTCCGCCGAGTGGGCGGGATGTCGTGCGGCGATCATCTCCGATCGATCGCTGAACCGCTCGGCGCGGACGTCTGGTTCGGTGTTCCCACGCGACTTCACCCGAGATGTGTCGATGTGGTGTGGCACGGCTCGACGGACATCGAGGTCGACTTCGGGGCCCTCACCGGTGATGAGCTCATGACCATGGTCAGCTACTTCAACCCCGCCGGCTACTCGTCGGTCGGGGTGGTCAACACCGCGATCTGGCGAAGTACGGAGGTGCCCTCCACCAACGGCCACGGTACCGCTCGCGGCATCGCGCTCCTCTACGCGGCCCTGACCGCGTCACCCGGTCTCCTGTCGGCGGATCTGTTGGCCGAGGCGACAACACCCCAGTCCACCGGCTTCTGCCCGGTGCTGGGCGAAGAGGTCACCTTCGGGCTCGGATTCACCCCGACCACGGCTCGGAGGCCCCTCGGCCCCAATCCGCGCAGCTTCGGCCACTTCGGTACAGGTGGGGCGATCGGCTTCGCCGACCCCCAGTCAGGCGTCGCCTTCGGCTACGTGATGAACGATGTCATCCCCCGGTGGCAGAGCACCAGGAATCGGGCGCTCATCGCCGCCCTCTACGAGACGCTCTGAGCATTGGTGTAGCCGAATCGTTCTCTCTGCGTCGCCACGTCCATAGGTTGTCCAAGCCGACCTCGGATCAGGGCAGCGGCTGGTGGAATGCCCGTTCGATCCAGTTCCGAGACCGTGTGTTGATGTCACTCACCGTCAGGGTCACCCCGAGCCCGTCGAAGGCGAATACCCAGTGGTCGACCGTCGGAAGACCTCTGAGCCCGTAGAGGACGTCCCACAAGGGCATATCGGCGAGATGCCGACCAGTCCAGGCCAGGTAGGCGGTCAGAAGCTGGTCGGGGGCCGCACCACCGGGGTGGATAGCCGGAAGGTGGCGGTACTGGGCGACTGCGGCCTGGGCGGGTTCGACCGTCACATCGGCCCAGTCCACGACACCTGAGAGGTCCCCGTCGTGGAAGAGGACGTTGCCGGGGTTGTAGTCGTCGTGGCTGAACACGGTGGGGTACGTACCGGCCCGTTCATAGAGTAGGGCAGAACCACCTCCACGGCGGCCGCCTGATCACCCAAGCCGTCGCAGGTGGGTGGCCACCTCTGCCACCGGGGGACCTTCGCCCTTGGAGCCATCCCGGGGTCGACTTCGTGGATGGCGGCAAGTCCGGTCGCAGCAACCCTGACCCACCGCCCGACCTCGGTGGCGTGCAGATCCGGCCTCCCGGGTAGGGCGCACATCACGATGGCGGGAGCGCCGAACCAGTCTCCCTGTGATCGAAATGCACGGGCTCGGGGGTCGGTACGCCGGCGGCTGAAACCGGCGACAGGTTTCCGAACTCAGTGGAAGCACGGGACCCGGTGTTTGTGAACACCTTCACGACCAGGCGCTCGGCGCCGAGTCTGAAGAGGTAGGTCTCACACTCCAGTCCTCCGGTGAGTCGCAGAACGTCGGTCGGTGGCTCACCGGATCCGAGGGATACCGCCATCCGGTGCCACCCGCCCGTATCCCGGATCGGTAGAGGCGGACGGTCTGACAGGGCCATGTCCTCGAACTCTATGGGTATGCCGATGCGACCGAGCCCCAATAGGTTCATACTTCAGGGGTGGATGTCCCCATATTCTCGGATTCCATCGTCATCGCCC
>JBEKOI010000333.1:0-4041 GCA_049521915.1 Acidimicrobiales bacterium
CGTCCGGCGGACCCCGCGACAAGACCGAGTCGTCCTCTGAGCACACTCCGCCAGAGAGTGTCAGCGCCGACGGCCATCACAAGGGCGGCGAAGGGCATGATGCCGATCACACAGGGAACGGGCAGGTAGCCGGGCTTGAGCACCATGAGCACTTGGAGTAGAAACACGCTTGTAATGGGCCGGGCCTGGCGCCTCATCAATCCCAGAGGGGCGGCCAGAATGGCCAAGACTGGCCAAGTCCAATCGAGGTGGAGCCACAGTTCGACCGTGCGGTGGCCGAGCGTGCCGGCGGTGAAGACGCTGCCGCTGCTCGTGCGGTTGAAGAGCTGGTAGGTGATGCCCGTCCAGAGGCTCACGTGGCCGGCCGTGGGCAGGAGCTCGACTTTCAGTGCCGCATAGAGAACGTAGAGCGACAGCGTGGCACCGAGGAGCGCACCGGCCGCAGCAATGGCGTAACGCCGATGGATCGGCCCCGCCGTTCGCCAGATCTGCCACCCCAGGGCCGGGGCCAGCAGCAGGAATGTCTCCTTGGAGAGCGAGGAAACGCCCAGACACAGTCCCGCTCCGGCGAAGGCGACGAGGCGTCGCTTTGGGGAAAGGGCCAGCACGAAAGCCAGGAGGGCCCATGCCACGGCGATATTGTCGAGATAGACCGACCGGTGGTACTGGATGGCTAAAGGCGAGAGGCTGAATAAGGCGATGCCCGCCGCTGTGGCCCAGCGAGCGACCTGAAGCCTTCGGGCCAGGGTCCACAGCAGCACCACATTGACGAGTTGGACGACGAGCATTGCCTCTCGACCGACAGCCACGGCGGATTGCGAGGACCGGAACGGAAGCACGAGGAGATCGAACAGGGATAGTTGGATCCAGCCCAATGGAGGATGGTCGTACCAGTAGGTGTAGGGGGCGAGCGCATGAAGATGAATGATCGCCCAGGCCTGGGCTACGTACACCCCCTCGTCATCGATTGCTTGGGGAGCCCCGAACATGTTGACCGCTTGAGCCACACCGGCCACTACCAGCAGAATGCTCAGGACGACTGCACTTCTCCGGTGACTGCCCCACCAACTCCGGAGACAAGAGCCTGTGCCAACAGCTGCGCGGGCTCGGGTCATGAGAGAAACGATGTGTCGACGTCCGGACAACGGACTGGAACGCGTCCACATCGAGACGCCTGATCTGTTGCTTTCAATCTCCATGGTCGAGCTCACGCAAATACCTCAGTTCGATGGTCAGCATCGACAACGACGTCGACTCTGTTCGGGATGGTGTGATTGCCGACATGCTCGGTCTTCTCCCAGCCATGGTTGCCCCGAAGTTCACGGCCCACGGCCCGGACTGCAGCGGCGGCCAGCGTCCACTGGAAGGGAAAGGTTCCCAGTGCCACACGGAGGTAGTCACGGGTGCGAGCCTCGATTTGGTAGACGGCACAGAAGTCCTTGAGCCCGGCGAGCTCGAGACAGAGTGTGACCACCAGAACGATCCCCGGAAGAAAGGTGATCATGGCAATCGCTTCGGGAACTTTGACCACGAATACGAAGACGGCTGACACGGGTACGGCGATTGCCGTGAATGCCTGAAAGAAGGGCATGAGCAGCGTGTAGCGGGCCAATACCCGTTGGCCGCGCCCAGGCAGAGCCCGCCATTCCCCCTTCCGCAGCACCTGAAGAAACCCCTGGTTCCATCGCGTTCGCTGCTTGACGAAGGCACCGAACGTGGCTGGGGTCTCTTCCCTGGTGACGACCTCCGGGTCATAGGCGACGGTGGCGACCGCCCCGTTAGAAGACAGCCGGACCCCGAGCTCGCAATCCTCGGCCAGGCACTCCTCGTCCCAACCCTGAGCCTCTAGGAGCAAACGACGCTGTACGAAGATCGTGTTTCCACCCAGGGGAATGAACTTGCGGTGGGCGAAATAGTGCAGGCGGCTCCGGAAGTAGAAGTAGTACTCCAGGACATTCCGGGCCGAGAACCAGTTTGTGCCTACGTTCATAAGCTGGACGCCGCCTTGCACGATGTCTGATCCCGTCGATACGAAGCGAGCGTTGATCCGATTGAGTAGGTCAGGATGGACGATGTCCTCGGCGTCGAACACTCCCACCACGTCCCCCGTGCACTCGGAAAGGGCCAAGTTGAGCGCTTTGGGCTTGTTCTTAACTTCATGATGGTCAACCAGGACGCGGAAGATCTCGGGATGTCGACGGGCGCACATCTCCGCGACATCCGCAGTGCCGGGATCGTCGTGTCCCACTACCACCAGCACCTCAAAGTCCGGATAGGCCATGGAAGCCAGGTGCTCGAGCGTGGTCCCCAAGACCTTCTCCTCGTGACGAGCCGGCACGATCAGAGAGAAGGAGAGGCGCTGGTCGGTTTCGGCCGACCCGAAGCTCGAGGCCTCAAGCGACTCCGGTGTCCGCCATGCGCGGACCATCCACCAAAGTGCTGAGCAGCTGGTGACAATGAGAACCCCCGTGAAGAGGAGGAGTAGCAGACACTCGAACAGGGCCCACCAATGGGAAATGCTCGAGGCAGGGCCCATTGGGGCCGCGGCATCTGACCGAGGTTCCGCGGCCGGTGGAGCGGTGGCAACGCCCTGGTCCGATTGTGCCGGAGGCAAGATGGATTGTCCGGCAGTGACCATTCGGGGGGCGGCCCAGGCGCTGCTCCCAGGCGCGAATGCCAGGCTTCCGACGATCACGACGGTGGCGAACAAGCCGACAAGCACACCCCGTCCTGAGCGTAAGCTCCGTGTGTTCCCGTCAGAGTCCATGATTTCCGAGCACATCCTCGTGATCGATCGCTGTCCGCAGTGATTGATTGCTTGTGGGCACTTCGGCATTAGTCCATGTTGATTTGGCACTTGGGACTCGGCTAGGGGGAGGCCTCCCCCTAGCCGGCAATGCGAGAATGGGGCACTGGTCTTCAGGGACTTGATCCAGCACTTGCCGAAATCGATGATTTGGCGGTCTGAATAGTCGACCATTCTGGGGGCCTCGAAGTTGAGCACGGGGCAGTCGTTCGCCTCCGGCGGAAAATTGGGCCGCGGATTCCAGATTAGTTCCAGCTGGACAAAGAGCCAGAACTCGGACGGGGGCGTTATTGAAGCAGTCACTTGTCGAGCCGAACGATGGGGCGATGCAGGGGTCAGCCGCCCGGAGACCAAGGCCAGCTTCTAAGTTTCTTGGGGGAGGCCTCCCTCTTGCCGCAAGCGAACCGGCTGTTCATGCTGCATACATGACACCGCAGCAGCTGTCCTTCTTCCATCCCGTATCTACCGTTACTGGGCAGACTGCCTGGGCCCGCGACGAGTGCGAAGCACGATTGGCTGAGATTCGGGCGGCACAGCGAACTCAAGCGATCCGCCGATTTAACGCCGCTTTCCTTGATCCGATCCATTCGGATCGGAACGACGGATTCACTGCTTAGGGCAACGAGGGGAGGAATGATCTTCCCTTGCGTCACGTGATGGCGGTCGGAAAGGCGGGGTCGAGATGGACTCGGCGAAGCGTCAGGTCAGCAGGTCACAAGCAGCGACACTGATGGTGTTGGTTCAACGTCCCGCTAGATGAGACATTCGTACGCTGGCGGGCGGACGACGACGTTATTGGTCGGAGTGCCAACGACTTGGGGCAATGACTTCCCCCGGAGAGGTTAGGTGCCGCTGCCGGCCATCCTGAGTCACAACTTGACGCCAGGGAAGAGGGAGACCTCCCCCTTGCTTCAATCTCGGACCAGAGCCAAGCTATCCAATGAAGTCCAAGATCAAGTGCGGGATATCGGTGGAGCTCAAGAGGCGGTGGACGTGTCAGAAGCGGCAACGGTCCTGATCGGCGGTGACGAATTCGCGGTGATACCTGACCGCCCGTTCGTCTTTGGCCGGGCCGACATTGATGATGTTGTTGGTCTGGACGCCAACGACATGGGGATTTCTGCCATCGCTGGATCGGTGGAATGGATCTGGGGACTGTGGTGGCTGGTCAACTACAGCCGGAAGCGACGCTTGCTTCTCGACGACGGCACCGGGGGACAGCCCCAGCGTCTGGA
>JBEKOI010000334.1:0-4030 GCA_049521915.1 Acidimicrobiales bacterium
GAGATTGGGATGTCCGACGGCGGCGACGACAATATCCCCGGTTCTCACCACTTCAGCCAGTTGACGGGTCCTCGAATGGCAGAAGGTCACAGTCGCGTTCCGGCCCAGGAGGAGCATCCCGACGGGCAGTCCGAGGATGGGGCTCCGTCCGATGACGACCGCGCGCATGCCACCCGGATCGACTGCGTATTCGTCCAGAAGCCGCAGAATGCCGGCCGGCGTGCACGACACGAAGCCGGGGAGGCCGAGCGACATTGCGGCCAATGAAGCGGTGGTCACACCGTCGACGTCCTTGCCGGGAGCGATGGCTTCGAACGTCGTGCGTTCGTCTACAGGCATCGGGACCGGATGCTGAACGAGGATTCCGTCCACATCCGGATCCTCGGACAGACGTCTCACCTCACCCGCGACCCGTGCCGTGGTGGTTCCCGTCGGAAGTTGGACGAGGATCGAATCGAGTCCGACAGCCTGACAGCGCGCTCTCTTCATCTTTACGTAGGTCATCGACGCCGGGTCCTCGCCGACCAGCACGGCAGCCAGGCACGGAGATCGCCCGGCTCGGGACCGGAATTCGGCCGCGCGCCCGGCCGTCACTGCGTGGATTCTGTCAGCGAGCGCTGTCCCGTCCATGACGGTGGCGGAGGATGGGGTGGTCATGAGCACTCCTGCGACGGGATGGGATCTTCGTGCCGGTCGATTCATTCTGGGTTCCTCAGGCGTCGGGCCTCGGATCTGAAGGGGTAACGGCCACCTGGAGGATCTGTTCAGGTCTGCCCAAGGCGTCGGCGACCGGGATCCCGGCTGAACTCGCACCGCGCCCGCCGAATGCGAAACCCTTGAGCTTCAGGGCGTGCTTCTCGATCCCCCACCAACTGCAGACGGCGAGCGGAACGGTGATGACGATTGCCAATCCGGTGAAGGCGAAGAATCCGAAGCGGATCACACCCCACATGGCAAGGAGCTGTTGCACCGGGTAGGCGTAGATGTAGACACCGTAGGAATAGTCGTTCTTGGAGCCAACTCGCTGGAGGGGCAGATGAGCGCCGAGCCACAGAACCGGGTAGACGACGGCAGGAGAAAAGAATGATCCATTGGTGAACTGGTTCTGGGGCAGGTGCCCACCACTGGGCAGCCAGAGTGTCCCGACGAAGAGAGCCCCGGAGGCAAGGGCCAGCCATCCGGAGTCGGGGACTTTCTCCCGGTACAGGTAGACGAGGGATCCGACGAAGAAGACGGAGCTGAATCGCAAGAGGTTCATGAGGAACCAGTAGTGATTGGTATCGAACTGTGTGGACAAGCTCGGGATGAGCGTTCCCAGGCCGATGATGAGGAAGATCCCACCCGTAATGCCGAGCACGTCCACAGCGATCCGTTCCAGACGCGCCACAGAAGGATGTCGTAGTGACCCGTCGGCAATCCCGCGATCGACGACTGGTTGATCTTCAGGAGGAAGTTCTTGTAGACGTAGCCGGCTGGGCTGAACTTCGCATCGAAGTAACACGAAAGCGAATGGCAGCGATGGTGGGTCGTCAGTACGGCAATGACTCCGAAGACGAATGCCGTCATCAGCAGGCAGGCCCAAAAGGCCGGGAAAATCCTCAGGAACCGCTGCCACAGGTAGCGACCGGGGCGGTTGCGAAGGGCACTGCTGGCGATCAGATAGCCACTGATGCCGAAGAACCCGTAGACCGAGACCGCTCCGAGGGTGGTGTTGTTCGCGGCCAGCGGATACTTCCAGAGACCAAAAGCGGTCGAGTGGGAAACAACGACCGCGAGGGCAAAGAGCAGCCGAAGGAAATTCAAGCTGTTGTGACGCGGCGAAAGTGCTTTGTCGAAGCTCCGACGTACCCCCATGGGCCGACATTACTAAATGGGGCGTGCACGGAGATAGGTTGCGGGATGCCCGGCCCGCTCCACCATCCCCCGATATCGGCAGGTGATCCTGCCCGGCGGCACGGGCGGGTCCTCCGGAGCGGGATTCCCAACGGCGCCCCACGTCCGATCCCGCCATCCCGGCGATGGACGTCGTGTCGCCGGACCGGGCAGAATCTCGCACCATGACCATCACCTGCACCCCGGAGGAGGCCGCGGACCTCGTCCGACCGCGTGACACGATCGGCTTCGGACTGGGGCCTGGGATTCCGGACGCCTTCTTGACTGCGCTGGGCGGGCGTGATGACTGGGAGGACGTGGTGTTCGGCGGTGCCCTCCTCCTCGGCTACTACACCGTGTTCACGAAGCCAGGTGTGTCCTACCGTTCAGGGTTCTTCGGGCCGGCCGAGAGGATCTTGTTGGCCGAGGGGCATGAGATCGAGCTCGTCCCGGGTGGTTTCCGGCAGTTCGCTCCGATTCTGAGCCGATACTCGCCCCGGGTCATGATCGCCCAGGGTGCGCCCCCCGACAACGACGGTCGAGTCAACCTGTCTCTGCATTTCGGGGCCACCCGCGACGAGCTGATCCGGGCCGGAAGAGACCCCGACCGAGTGCTCCTGGTCGAGGTCAATCCGCACCTGCCCCGAACCCGGAGCCTCGCCCCACGATTCGACAACACCATTCCTGTGGACCTGATCGACGTGGTGGTGGAAGCCGACGGACAGCCCTACGTCCTCGAGGATCCGGTACCGACCGAGGAGGATGCAGCCATAGCCGCCAACGCGCTGCAGTTCGTTACCGACGGGTGCACGTTGCAGACCGGTATCGGGGCCGTGCCGAACATCGTGGCCACCAAGCTGGCCGAGGGCAGGGGTGGCGGGTACGGCGTGCACTCCGAGATGTTCACCACCGGTCTCATGCAGCTCCATCGGGCGGGCAAGGTGACCAACACGACCAAGGGTATGTTCGACGGGGTGTCGGTGACGACCTTCGCCCTCGGAACCGCTGACCTCTACCGCTGGCTCGATGACAACTCCGAGGTGGCGTTCTTGCCGGTCGACATCGTCAACGACCCGACGGTCATCGGGCGCAACCACAAGCTCGTGTCGATCAACGGCGCCATGTGTCTCGACCTGTACGGGCAGGTGGTGGCGGACAGCATCGACGGCAAGCAGATCTCCGGCGTCGGTGGGCACGAGGACTTCGTGGCCGGTGCCGACCTGCACATCGACGCGCACTCGCTGATCTGCCTGAAGTCCACCGTGACCGTCGGTGGTGTGATGGGCTCGCGGATCCTCCCCTTCCTGCCCGAAGGGGCCGTGGTCTCGACGCCACGGCATCACACCGGGGTTGTCGTGACGGAGTACGGAGCTGCTGAGCTCAACGGGCTCACTGTTCGCGAACGGGCGAACGCCCTGGCCGACATCGCCCATCCCGATTTCCGTGCCCGACTGCACGAGGTGGCGCGAGGGCTGGGGCGGGCGTGAGAGCCGGGCGGGGGAGCGGAGTGGGGATCTTCGTTCCCTGGGCTGCCCTTCTTCGACGCCCGAGCGGGCGTCGTCCCGCCATGACCGATGAATCCGACGGGAACACGTTCCAGTTTGGTTTATCGAGGCCCGTCGGTGGGCAGGTCTTGGCCATGCAAGAGACCTGTCCGATCTGCTTCAGCGAGGACGACCACCGCTGGATCTTCCGTGACCTGGACGATGGGGATAGTCGTGGCCTCGTCGGTCGTCAGTGCCGAAGCTGCGGGAACGAATGGTGGTTCGAGAAGATGGGCCGGGCCGGCTGAGGCCATCGGGCCGATCCCTACGCCCGGACAGAGCAATGCCCTGACCTGCGGGAAAACAGATCAGGGCATCGTGGAGGTGGCGGGAATCGAACCCGCGTCCTCCGGCTTCTCAGTAGGTCTTCTCCGAGCGCAGCCGGTGTTGGATTGTCGGGATCGGCGCCGCTACCGGCGGCAGCGCCGTTCCGTATCCGACTGAGTTGTCCCTGACGGCCCGTCGGCGCATCCGTTCAGGTAAGCCCCACTAGATGGCGCCCGGTTCCGGCCCGTGGGACTGAGACCGGTCGGACGTCGCAGTTTCTAGGCTGCGAGCGCGAGCTGAGGCTCGGCGTTTATTTTTTGTTCCGGCTCTTTAACGTGGCTCCGGAG
>JBEKOI010000335.1:0-4030 GCA_049521915.1 Acidimicrobiales bacterium
GCTGTTGCATCATCCGGCTCGCCGACTTGGGACCGACTCCTTCCGCCAGCTGGAGCACCCGCAGCCAGGCCAACTCGTCCCATGGGTTCTCCACCAGTCGCAGTCCAGCGAGCAGATCGCGAATGTGCGAGGCCTCCAGGAATCTGAGTCCCCCGTACTTGACGAAGGGAACGCCCCGCCGGCCAAGCTCGACCTCGAGCAGGTCGCTGTGGTGCGAGGTCCGGAACAGCACGACCTGGTCCCTCAGCGCCTTGCCTGCCTCGTGGTGCTCGAGGATCGTCGTGCACACCGCTTCCGCCTGACACTGCTGGTCTTCGCACGTGGCCAGGACGGGGCGCACTCCCCCACTCTGATCGGTCCACAGCGCCTTCCCGTAGCCCTCGGTGGCACCGGCGATCACGGCATTGGCCAGCTCGAGGATGGGCCCGGTGGACCGGTAGTTGTGCTCCAGCGTGACGGTCGTGGAACCAGAGAAGTGTCCAGGAAAGTCCAGGATGTTGCGGACCGAGGCGGCCCGAAACGAGTAGATCGCCTGAGCATCGTCCCCGACGACAGTGAGTCTGGCATCCAGCGAGCGGAGTGCCCGAAGGACATCGGCTTGAACAATGCTGGTGTCCTGGTACTCATCGACAAGCACGTGGTCGAACATCGAAGCCAGAACGGGGCCGACGTTCGGATCCTTGGCCGCGGCTCGCCAGAAGAGCAGAAGGTCGTCGAAATCCAACAACTGCTGGGCCCGTTTCCGTTCGGTATAGCCGGTGAAGATCGACTTGAGTCCATCGAGATCCTCTGCACACCACGGGAAGTCACGGGCGACCGTCTCCTCCACACTCACCTGGGAACTGACCACCCGTGCATAGACCGCCGCCACGGTCGAGGCCTTCGGAAATCGGCGGTGCCGATCCGCGGCAATCGGCGTCCGGAGGAGGGCGAACAGGTCGACCACGTCCCCCTGGTCCATGACCGTGAACCCTTCGGGTAGGCCGAGCGACGAACCGTAGCGACGCAGGATCCGATGGGCGACGGAGTGAAAGGTCCCCGCCTCGACGCGCTTGGCAATCCTCGGATCCACCAGCTGGCAGGCCCGTCTGACGAGCTCGGAGGCTGCCCGACGACTAAAGGTGACGAGCAGTACCCGCTCGGGAGGTGTCCCGTCCTGAAGCAGGCGGGCCAGCCGGCTCACCAGGGTCCGGGTCTTGCCGGTGCCTGCACCAGCGATGATGCGGAGCGGGCCGCCATCGTGATCAACGGCTCTCAACTGCTCGGCGTTCAGCCCGAGGGCCCATCCGGGTGCTGACTCGAGTGACATGACCACTGCGCCAGGCTAATCCAAATTACGAACATCTGTTCGCTCCCCCCGGAACCGACTCCCGAGAAGCTCGGCTGGGACAATGGAGCTGATCCCTGGTCTGGTGCTGACCAGCGACGGCGACGAGAGAACCAAACAGAGGTCGAACCGGACCTCGATGGTGAGAGGAGGCCTCTTCCGCCGGCCTCGGAGGTCGCCATATTCTGGGCATTCCCAGCGGGGTTCGATCCCGTGTCCTCCCTCTTGAGAGGGGCGGCCAAGCACACGTTCGTGACCTGGGGAGCAGGACGCCCATGACCGACCGAGGAAGACCGGGTCCCAGATGCGCCTCGACATTTTGGGTATTCAGCCGACTCAGGTTACGGACTGGAGCTGGCCTCGGACCGGCTTCTCCATCGAGTGGCCGGCAACGCCCATGCCCACTACCGTTTGCCCTCCTATCGAGTGACCCAGGAGGAACGTTGAGCCACAGCGGAGCAGGGACACCGGCACCCGTGGAGTTCTACGCAGAGGTATTCGACGCGGTCACCGCGAATGTCGCTCGAGTGCTCGAGGGCAAGGACGAACCGGTCCGATTGACCCTGATGTGCATGGCTGCGGGCGGGCACGTCCTCCTCGAGGACGTGCCCGGCGTAGGCAAGACGACCCTGGCGAAGGCCCTGGCCCATTCGCTGGGTCTCGAATGGAACCGGATCCAGTTCACACCCGATCTGCTTCCCTCCGATGTCACCGGCGTCAACATCTTCGAGCGCGAGCTGGGCAGCTTCCGGTTTCGGCCTGGAGGTGTCTTCGCCAACATCCTTCTCGGCGACGAAATCAACCGGGCTTCCCCAAAGACTCAGGCCGCGCTGCTCGAGGCCATGCAGGAAGGACAGGTCACCGTGGACAGCACGTCCCGTGCCCTTCCTTCGCCATTTCTGGTCATCGCCACCCAGAACCCGGTCGAGCATGCGGGCACCTACCCGCTCCCCGAAGCCCAGCTCGACCGATTCCTGCTCCGCATCGGCATCGGATACCCCGTACACGATGCCGAGGTGGCCATGTTGGCTCGTCACGGAACAGGTCCGGACGTCGACCATCTACCGGCCGTCGTAGAGCCCACCGCGGTGCTCACACTCATGCGGGTGACCTCGCAGATCCACGTGGCCGACGCCATCAAGCACTACATCGTCCACCTGGCGGAGGGGACCCGCACCCATCCGTCGCTGGTGCTCGGCATGTCGCCACGTGCGGCACTGGCCCTTCAGCAGGTGGCCCGCGCCCGGGCTGCCTCCCTCGGTCGGACATATGTGACCCCCGACGACGTCAAGGCACTTCGTGAGCCCGTGCTCGGCCACCGACTCAAGCTGACACCGGCAGCAAGAGCGACGGGCACAACCGTGTCCAATGTGATTGACGACGTCTTCCATTCGGTACCCACCCCGACAGGTCACGGGTTTCGGTGACCAGGACGCGGACCGCCCGGCGAACGTCCCGCGCTCTGCCCCAACCGACGCGACGAGGCTGGGCGGTGGTCATCGCACTGACGCTCCTCGGAGCCGTTGGTCTCGCCGGGTCCAACGACCTCCTGGCCCTGGCCGGGGCGACAGGAGCGTTGCTGCTCTATTCGACTCTGTGGGTGTGGAGACGCTCTCCTTCCCTGGAAGTACAGATCGAGGCATCGCCTCGACGAGTGTCGGCCGGATCCCGCGGAACGGTCTCTGTCGTCATACGCAACACCGACCGACGCAGGTCGCCCATCATGACCGTCCGCCGGTCGGTCCCCGCCCTCGTCACAGGTGACCACCCGGTGCCGGTTCTCACCGTGCCATCGATGGCTCCGGGGCAGTCACGATGGTCTGAGGCGTCAATCCGCTGGGCCAAGCGGGGTGTGTACGACCTGGGCCCGGCACTCGTCGACATGAGCGACCCATTCGGCCTGATGCACAAGATGCGTACGTCGCCCCGACAAGACCGGGTGGTGGTCATTCCACGCGTCCTTTCACTCTGGGCGCTCCCTCCGCCATTCGGTCCGGCGGCACCAGAGGCAGTCGAGCTCACCCGGATCGGCTTCGACGGTGACGAGTTCCACGCCATCCGTGACTACGAGCCGGGTGACGACCTCCGGAAGGTCCACTGGGCGCTGACCGCACGGACCGGGTCCCTGATGATCCGCGAGGACCATCCCTCGGCCCGGGCCCAGCTCACTGTGCTGCTCGACCTGCGACTGGGCGAAAGGAACGAACCCGCCTTCGAGCTCGCGTGCTCGGTCGCAGCCAGCATCGCAGTCGCTGCCGTTTCCGAGGGTCGTTCGGTGCGCCTGGTCACCTCGGATGGCGTGTCCACGGACTTCGGCCACACGCAAGAACAGGCCGACCGACTGCTCGACCTGCTGGCGAGGGTCGCACCTCGTGCGGGTGGAAGCGTCGTCGATCACCCCGGTGACCTGGCCGCCTCGCGCGGCGACGACAGCCTGGTGGTGGTGAGTGCTGCGGCTGTCACGCCGACAGACGTCGAAATCCTGGCGCTGCTGGCCCCTCCGGAGTCGGTGACCTTGGTCGCCATCGACCCCGCGCCCGGTGGTCCGACACGGAACCCGGGCACGCAGCCCGTTGGTCCCCCGGAGCCCTCATTGCCCTTCGTCGTGATCGACGTTGTCGACCATCCGACCTTTCAAACGGCCTGGAATACCGCCTTCGCCCCCCTGGGCCGATGATGAAGCGCGGGTATCCTCTGACGACG
>JBEKOI010000336.1:0-4029 GCA_049521915.1 Acidimicrobiales bacterium
GATGCTGGCTGTCTGTCCGTTCATGATGGGCTCCCTTCGTGGGCTTGCGGATCGCCTGCCCTGTCACCATCCTGCGCTCGACCGCCCCCCACCGTCATCGGCCGCCGGGCTCGTTCTCTCATCCGACCCAAGGCCTACGACGTTGAGGCCTGCTACATCTAGCGATGTACGGAGGTACCCTCTGACGGCTGATGCGTCTGCGGGCAGCACCCCCTAGCGTCAGTAGCAATGACCTCTCGTCCCGACGACGTCGAGCTGCGGCCACCGTGGCTCCACCGCGTGACGCCAGCGCAGTGGCAGCTGTTGGACGTAGGGCTCGCGCTGTTCTTTATGCTGGGGGTCCTCCAGGTGGCCGGCCTGATCGGCCCGGGGGCGCAGACGGCCAGCAACCTCGAGATCGGGCTGGGTTTGGCAGCGAGTGGCGCCGTGGCGCTCCGGCGGCTCTGGCCCATTCCGGTCCTGATGGTGGTGGCGGTCCTCGTCGGCGTCAGCGTTGGCCTGGGGCAGTCGTACGCTGCGGTGCCGATCGTCGCCTTCCCCATGGCCACCGTGGCCATGGGATACGGCCGGAGGGTGTCGCTGGCGGCCCTGGGAGTGGCGGAGATCGCCCTCATCGTCGGGAGCGCCGTCGCGCTGGCACTCTGGCCGCAGTCTCCTGGGTCCTCCAACATCATTGTGACCGCGGCCGCCTGGTTCATTGGCGACAGCATCAGGGCTCGTCGCATCTATGTGCAAGGGATCGCCGAGCAGGCAGCACAACGGCTCCGAGATGAGTCGGAGCGGGCGGAGCGGGCATCGGTGGAGCAACGAACAGAGATCGCCCGTGAGCTCCATGACGTGGTGGCCCACGGAATGAGCGTGATCGCCGTACAGGCAGGGATCGGGCGGCACGTGATCAATGATCGGCCGGACGAGGCCGCCAAGGCACTCGAAGCCATTCAGGAGACCAGCCGTTCAGCCCTGGGTGACCTTCGCCGGGTCCTCGCTCTCCTCCGCCGCGACGGCGACCAGGAAGCAGTGAACCTTGAGCCGTCGCCCGGCCTCCGTGAGCTGCCGTCCCTCATGGAACAGGTGCGCAGCGCCGGCGTCACGGTACTGATGGAGGTGAAGGGCAAGGCGGTGGGTCTGCCGGAAGGCATGGACCTGACCGCCTACCGGATCGTGCAGGAGGCACTCACCAATGTGGTCAAGCACGCTGGCGGTGCGACGGCTTCCGTTCTGGTGGAGTACACACCGGACTCACTGGTCATCTCAGTGGCCGACAGTGGCAGCGGCTCATTGACCGCACCGGCGGGCTCAGTGCGCTCATCTGCTGGTGCCCACCACGGTCTGGTCGGCATGCGTGAGCGGGTCGCGCTGTTCGATGGAACGCTCGAACTGCGATCCATCCCTGGTGCCGGCCTGGAGATCTGCGCGTCACTACCCCTGGCCTCGATGACGTCATGACCACCAAGGTGCTCGTCGTCGATGATCAGGCACTGGTCCGCGCCGGTTTCCGGGTCCTGGTGGAGAACGCTCCCGACATGGTGGTGGTGGGAGAAGCAGCCGACGGCCTCGAGGCGGTCGAGCGGGTCAGGGACACCCAGCCCGATGTGGTGATGATGGATATCCGTATGCCCCGGATCGACGGCATCGAAGCGACCCGGCTGATCACCACAGGCCCCGGGACCGAGCACACCCGAGTGCTGATTCTCACCACGTTCGACCTCGACGAGTACGTGTACGGCGCTCTCCGAGCCGGAGCCAGTGGATTCCTGCTCAAGGACACCCCGCCCGAACAGCTGCTGTCGGCCATCAGGATCGTTGCCGCCGGTGAGGCGCTGTTGGCCCCGAGTGTGACCCGTCGTCTGATCGAAGAGATCGCTACCACGTCAGATCACGAGTTCTCAGCCGACCTGAAGATGTTCGATGTGCTTACCGCCCGTGAGCATGAAGTGCTGCTATTGGTAGCCCAGGGTTGTTCCAATCAGGAGATCGCCGAGTCCCTGTTCATGAGTCCCGCCACCGCGAAGACGCATGTCAGCCGATTGCTCACCAAACTCGATGCTCGGGATCGTGTGCAGCTCGTGGTGATGGCCTACGAGTCAGGCCTGGTCGGGGACCGGCGCTAACCGGTCCTGCCTTCCGCGTCCCGCAGCGAAGGATGTGCATCGGTCGGAGTGGCACAGACCGCGGCCGTGGTGCTCACAGGCGTTCTTTGGACTCCTTGCCCCTTGGGCACGTTTCCGTTGGTCCTCGTACATCGCAAGCTGTACATGAGACCGAGCACAACGGACGACGACAGCACGGACCGGCGAGCAGAGAATGGGACTGAGGAAGCCACACTCAACCCAAGGAGTTCGCCATGTCCATGTTGACCAGTCCGACTACAACTGCCGCCAACCCCCGATCCGGCTCTCTGCGGAACCTACCAACAGCAATGGCCTTTCCTTTGGCCGTCGTGGCTGCCGTAGTGGTTGGAACGTTGGGCACGGTGGTCATTGCCGCCATTGCCCACGCTGCTGGGGTCGCCCATTCATTCTCGCCTCTCCATCCGGGCGCCTACATCGCGTTCATCGTCCTAGGCGTCCTTGGCGGCGCAGTCGGCTGGCAGCTGATCCGGGCCAGGGCGCGTCAGCCAGCAAAGCTTCTCCGGACACTGGTGCCTGTCGTGGTGAGTCTCAGTTTCATTCCCGACATCGCTATCGGAATCACGGGAGGCTTCCACGCGACCTGGGGCGGCGCGATCGCTCTCATGGCCGCCCATGTGGTGGTGGCCACCGCAGCTGTCACCAGTTTCGCCACGCTTCTGCCGGTCGATGGTCCGGGCGCCGACTGAGGTCAGGGGGACACTTCGTACACACAGAGCCGACGGTCCACCATCAGTTGCCGGTTGTCCCCGTTTCCCCGGGCCCGGTGGCGCCCAGCGCCGCCGGGGGTCGGGGGACCCGGTCTTCGACTCTTCCCCGCTGCGACCGCCTGCGAAGCAGCACATACACGACGACGGCGAGGGCGACGACTCCGATGAGCACGAGTGAGGCGGTGCTGAGGTCAGACACGATCCGGGTGAACGAATGGCCGACGAGATATCCCAGCAGGGTGTATCCGACGCCCCACAGCAGACCACCCAGGGCGTTGTAGGCCAGGAATGTCCGGTAGCGGAGCCCGCTCATCCCGGCAAGTCCCGGAACGACAGCGCGAGCGAAGGTGACGAACCTCCCGATGAAGACCGCTGGTCCACCTCGGCGCTCGAGCAGATCCTTCGCACGCTGTACGGAGGACCTCCCGCGCAGGGGCCAGTGGCGAAGGAGCCATGGACCAGCGGTCCGACCGACGATGTAGCCGACGGAGTCGCCGATGATGGCGGAGATCACCACCACGGTCATCATTGCCTCGAGATTCACCGATCCCGCACCGGCCAGAACGCCGCCGACAACCGCTGCGGTCTCGCCGGGTAGAAAGAATCCGACCAGCAGAGCCGCCTCGGCGAAGACCAGCACTCCGACCAGGGTGTACGCAAGCCCACCGTGGAAGTGGAGGAGCCAATGCGTGATGTATCCCGTGATACTGCCCGTCGTCACGTAGTGGACGAGCAGGGTGTTCACTCGTTCACGCAGCGATGGCCGCCGTCGTGGGGATCCGGCGGCCGGGGGCTAGAGGTGATAAGGCCAACCTAGCTGGATGTTGTTTTCACCAACCGCTCGATCTGCAAATTGCCATCATCGTTGTCAAGGATCCGTGGACACAATCGTGCTGATCGGCGGAGTTCACGGCCTGTCCAACGGTATCCACTGAACTGGTGGGCCGTGCGAGTCTCGATCTCGCCACCTTGGGATTAAAAGTTGGCGCCGGTGCATTTCAGGGCTCATCGGCCTTTACCGAAATTGGCTATGAGCTGTACGTAGGTTCTCATGGCTGTTCAGGCTTCGCGTGCTCTGGCCGGGAGTTGTAGTCACGTTGTAGTCACGAGTCAGGCGACCGGCGTGTGTTCTGAAGTTCCCTGCACGACACAGCTTGGTTTCGTTCAGGGGGACCAGGCAAGGAGACAGG
>JBEKOI010000337.1:0-4620 GCA_049521915.1 Acidimicrobiales bacterium
GGCTTCGCCCCCCATGCCGCCTACACGGTGCCCCTCCCCGTCCTCTCCGACATCGCCGCCGCGGCCCGGCAGCTCGGTGCCCTGTTCCACATCCATCTGGCCGAGACCGAAGAGGAGGGCACCCGGTTTCTGGCCGAGCACGGGCGGTCGGCGCCTGCGGCCCTGGCCGATGCCGGCGTCTTCGGCGGGCGCGTGCTGGCCGCCCACAGCATCTGGCTGTCGCCCGAGGACATGACCCTCTACCGTGACCACGACGTGGCCGTGGCCCACTGCCCCCAGAGCAACGCCAAGCTGGCCTCGGGGGTGGCCCGGCTGTCGGAGTTCCTGGCCCGTGGGATCAGGGTCGGGTTGGGCACCGACGGTCCGGCATCGAACAACGATCTCGATCTCTGGGAGGACATGCGTTTCGCCGCCTTGCTGGCCCGCACCCGGGAGATGGACGCGGCCGCGCTCAGCGCCACGGCGGCCCTGGATCTCGCCACCAGGGGAGCGGGGCTGGCCCTCGGTCGCCCCGACCTCGGCGTGCTGGCCGTCGGAGCACGGGCCGACATGATCGTGGTGGACCTCGACGACCCGGTGTTCGTTCCCTGGCTCGAGGACGCCCAGCTGGTCGATCACCTGGTCTGGGCGGCATCCTCCCGGTTGGTGACCGACGTGTGGGTGGCCGGCCGTCAGGTGGTCGAGGGGGGCCGGTGCACCACCGTGGATGTCGGCCGGGCCCGGGACGAGGTGGAGACGCGGGCCCGACGCCTCCGGCAGGCCGTGGCCTGAACCGGTGGCTCCGCCGGCCCCCGCGTCCCCGCGCTGACCGGCGCGGCCGATCATCCTGGTCACCACGGCGGCCATGAGACGGCCGGTGGCCGGGATCATCGTGTCGAAGTTCGCCGACCAGGAGATGGTGGTGCCCGAGCCGTCCGGTGCCAGGACGACGTCGGCCCGGTAGTGGCGGACCGGAAAGCCCTTCACGATGGTGTAGCCGAGGTGACCGGGTGGCTCCCAGGCCACCACCTCCTCCCGTGACCCGATCCCGAACCTGGTGAACCGGCGGACGGCCCCGATCCCGTCCGGCGCGGGGTTGCCGTGGCGGACGAGATCCGACCGGGTGAGGAACGTCCACTCCTTCCAGCGGTGAGCCTCCCCGACGAGCGGCCACACCTCGTCGATGGGCGCTGTCGACCGGGCCCGCGCCTGGACCGACCACCGTCCCCCCGGACCCGGAGGTGAACCGGAGGCCGGCGTGCTCATGTCCCGAGGTGGGCCTTCAGCGCCTCGAGGGCCTGCTGGTAGACGGTGGCCATGAGATCGGCCATGGCATCCGGGGTCGCCTCCACCACCCAGGTCACATGGCTGGTGTCTCCGGTGGGGATCACCGTGATGGTCGCTTCGTGGCTCTCCACCGGGGCTCCGTCGGCGATCGAGTAGGTCAGGGCCCGTCCGGCGTCGTCCTTCGACACCAGGCGCTCGGTGATGGTCATCCCCATGGTGTCGATGATCCGGTCATCGCCCTCCACCCGGCACGAGTCGATGCCCGGCATCCATCCGCCGACGCCCCCGAAGTCGCCGATCACCGCCCAGACGTCGTCCGCCGGCCTGTCGATGTCGATCTCTGCCGTGCCTGAAGCCATGGTTCTCCCTCGTCCGCTGCCGTGCCGTCCGCGGCTGTGCCGCGAGCGCTGTGCCGCGACCCCGTTGACGGGCGCCCCGACGGTCTGTGTTGCCCAGATGGTAGGTCAGCGGTGCCGCGTGGCGGGCGAGCGGTGCCGGGTGGCGGGCGAGCGGTGCCGCGTGGCGGAGGTGGCGGTGCCGGATGACCGACCAGCGGTGCCGCGGCCGGGGAGGCCGGGGCGTTGGCACGCCCGGTGGCGGCCCCGTAGCGTCGCTCCCATGCTCTCCACACCCGCCGGCGACGACGGCGCCGCGCTGTTCATTCCCGACGGCGATCACCTGGTGCCGACCGAGCGGGCCCGGGGGCCCTGGTCGCCGCACGCACTGCACGGAGGCCCGGTGGCCGCGGTGGTGGCCCGGGCCGTCGAAGCCCATCCCGGCGGCGAGGAGCTGCAGCTGGTCAGGATGACGCTCGAGCTGCTCCGGCCGGTCCCGATGACGCCACTCACTTTGACCAGTTCGCTGGTCAAGCCCGGCCGCCGGGTACAGCTCGTCGACACGGTGGTCGAGGCGGGCGGTGTCGAGGTGGCCTGGTCGCGGTCCCTCCGCATCCACCGAGCCCCCGACGACCAGCGGGCGGAGCCGACGGTGCCCGAGGACGACCCTCCGGCACCTCCAGACCGGATCCCTTCGACGCCGATGACGATCGGCGACCGGACCGCCTTCCACAACGAGGGTATGGAGTTGCGGTTCGTGAACGGTCGTACCGACGATCTGGGCCCGGCCACGGTGTGGTTCCGGCTGCGGTGCCCGGTGGTGCTGGGCGAGTCGCCCTCGCCGTGGCAGCGGGTGGCGGCGGCGGCCGATTTCGGCAACGGGGTGTCGGCGGAGCTCGGGTTCGGGTCGAGCTCGTTCATCAACCCCGATCTCACCGTCTCGGTTCACCGCCCGCCGGTCGGGGAGTGGATCTGCCTCGATGCCCGCACCCGGTTCGGGACTCCGGGGATCGGGGCGGCCGAATCGGCACTCTGGGACGTGGTCGGTCGGATCGGCCGCTCCGTCCAGAACCTCGTGGTCGAGGTCCGGCCGTGACCGCGGTCCCGACGGCCGCCGACCCCGGACCCAGCGTGGCCGACCTTCTGCTGGCCCGGGCCGAGGACGACCATCCCGGCCTCCGTTTCGAAGACGAGCGGTGGAGCTGGCGGGAGGTCGTGTCGGCCAGCGCCGCCCGCGCCTCGTGGATCCGGTCCGTGGCCGGCCCCGACCCCCTCCATGTCGGCGTGCTCCTCGGCAACGTCCCCGAGTACATCTTCTGGCTGGGTGCCGCGGCTCTGGCCGACGCGGTGGTCGTCGGGATCAACCCCACCCGCCGCGGCCAGGCCCTGGCCGGTGACATCGGGCGCACCGATTGTGCGGTGGTGGTCACCGACGCCGAGGGCGCCCGCCTGCTCGACGGCCTCGAGCTCACCGTGCCTCCCGAACGGGTCATCCGGGTCGACGGTGCCGGGTACCCCGACCTTCTGGCCCCGTACGCCGGAGCCGACGCCCGGTCCGTGGTGGCGGCGTGCACTCCCACCCGGGACGACCTCTACCTCTTGTTGTTCACCTCGGGGACTACCGGTGCCCCGAAGGCCGTCCGGTGCACCCAGGGCCGGCTGGCGTCGATCGCCGTCCGCTCGGCCGGGGCCTACGGCTTCGACCGTGACGACGTGGCCTACTGCACCATGCCGCTTTTCCACGGGAACGCGCTGATGGTCCTGTGGGGACCCGCCCTGGTGGTCGGGGCCACCGTCGCCCTGGCCCGCCGATTCACGGCATCGGGCTTCGTGGCCGACGTGCGCAGGTACGGGGCCACCACGTTCACCTACGTGGGTAAGGCCCTGGCCTACGTCCTGGCCACCCCGCCTGCACCCGACGACGCCTCCATCACCCTCCGGCGCGGGTTCGGCACCGAGGCCTCGGTGGCCGACCACGCCACCTTCGAACGCCGGTTCGGCTGTGTGCTCACCGAGGGGTACGGCTCGAGTGAAGGGGGGCTGGCCATCAGCCGGACCCCGGGCACACCGGTGGGCTCGCTGGGCCGGCCGGTGGGCGACATCGTCATCGTGGACCCGGACACGCAGGCCGTGTGCCCGCCGGCCCGGTTCGACGCCACCGGCAGGTTGCTCAACGGAGCCTCGTCCATCGGCGAGATCGTCAATCGGGACGGCGTCGGCGGATTCGAGGGGTACTACGCCGACGCCGAGGCCACGTCGTCCCGAACCCGGAACGGCTGGTACTGGACCGGGGACCTGGCCTACCGCGACGAGGACGGCTTCTTCTACTTCGCCGGGCGGCGCGGCGACTGGATGCGGGTGGACTCCGAGAACCTGACCGCCGGCCCCATCGAGCGGGTGCTGGTCCGCCACGAGTGCGTCGCCACCGTGGCCGTGTACTCGGTGCCCGACCCCCGCTCCGGCGACCAGGTGATGGCCGCCTTCGAGATGCTCCCGGGCCGTGCGTTCGAACCCGAGGGCTTTGCCACCTTTCTCGACTCCCAACCCGATCTGGGCACCAAGTGGAGCCCCTCGTACGTCCGCATCACCACGGGTCTTCCGCAGACGGCCAGCGGCAAGGTGACCAAGGACCCGCTCCGGGCCGCGGGCTGGTGGGAGGGAGCCGACCCGATCTACCACCGCCGGGGGGCGACGTACGTGCTCATGGGCGAGGACGACCGACGGAGCCTGCGGGCCGAGTACCTCCGCCACGGTCGAGCAGGCCTCGTCGGTGGGTGACGGCGACCGGCCGGCGGCGTTCGATCGGAGAGAGGGGCGACTGGCCGGTTCGGCCTCGCGGGTGGTCGCCGCGGTGGACCGGTTCCAGCAACGGCATCGGGTCACCGCCGTCGCCGGTGCCGTGGCCCGCAAGTACTCGGACGACCAGGCCGGCCGGCTGACCGCACAGATCTCCCACGCCGCATTCCTCGCCGTCTTCCCGTTGCTGCTGGTGCTGTTCACCGTGGTGGGCATCGTCCTC
>JBEKOI010000338.1:0-3963 GCA_049521915.1 Acidimicrobiales bacterium
ACGAGGTCGGATCGGGACCTGACATCGACGGCCGCAGGTGCACGGCTCCGTTGGGCGCCGGTCGCCGCCCCAGCATTCGCCACACGCCCCGCAGATCGTCGAGCGCCGTGTGGAGCACGTCGACGCGGGAGTCCGTGTCGTCGACCCAGTCGACGGGCACCTCGTGAATGCGCAAGCCGACCCGCTGCGCGGTGACCAGGACCTCGGTGTCGAAGAACCACTCGTCGTCCTCCACCAGTGGGAGCACCTCGGCCGCCGCGTCGCGGCGCAACGCCTTGAATCCGCACTGCGCGTCGGTGCACGGGCTGCGAAGTGCGGATCGGAGCAGCAGATTGTAGGCACGGGAGATCATCTCGCGACGGGCGCCCCTGACCACATGGGATCCGGGGCCGAGCCTGGTCCCGATGGCCACGTCGCTGTGCCCCGAGAGGAGGGGAGCCACCAGCGGGAGGAGGGCGTCGAGTCCGGTGGCCAGGTCGACGTCCATGTAGGCAACCACCGACGCGGTGCTTTTCGACCATGCCGCTCTCAGCGCTCGACCGCGGCCCTTCTGGTCGAGGTGGACGGCACCGACGCCGTCCATCGTGGATGCCAACTCCGTGGCGATCGGCCAGGTGCGGTCGGTGCTGGCGTTGTCGGCGATGGTGATGGTGGCGATGAACGGAAACGACGTGTCGAGGTAGGTCCGCAGCGCGGTGATGCTCCGGGCCAACTGCTCGGCCTCGTTGTAGACCGGGATGACGATCTCCACGTCCGGGGCTGTCCGCGCGCCGGGGGATTGGTTGCGGGTGATGGGGACGACGCTCATGCCACGGACGATGTCAGGTCGAGATGGGGTCCCGATGGGAATCGCCTGTGAGTTCGATGAGAACGTGGCGGTCGGCACGGCTTTCGGCACCGACACGCTCAATTCCAGGCCTACAGCTGGAGCCACTCCCGCGCTCCAGCAGGGGATCACTCCCGTCGGTTGAGCCGCGCCCGGCCCGCGCCCGGGCCCGGGGGTCACTCCCGGCGGTCGAGCGGGGGCTGGTCGAACCGCTGGTCGAACGGCGGCGGGCCGGTACCCGGCGGCGGGGCCTTGGCCTTCGGCCTGCGTTTGGGTCTCGGTCGCTTCGGGGTGACCGGGTGCTCGGGGGCGGTCCACACCCACCCGTCGGGGGTCCTGGTCAGCTCGAACCCGTGATGGGTGCGGTCCAGGTGGTGCCGGTGACAGAGCCGGGCCAAATTGTCGAGGGCGGTGAGGCCGCCGTTGGCGAAGTCGGTGACCCAGTGGTCGTTCTCCAGTCCCAGGCGGGCGTCACAGTGGGGCACCACACACCTCGGGTCCCGGAGGAGGAGGGCCGACCGGATCCGCTTGGGCACGTGGCGTCCGGCCGAGTAGACGGTGGTGACGTCGGTGCCCTTGGCCACGAGCACCTCCACCAGGGCCTGGCCCAACAGCTCCCGGGCGTACCGGACGGCCACCGGGCCCACCCCGGGGATCTCACAACGCTCCTGGTCGCCCACCGAGCCCCGGCGCAGGGCCTCCAGGTCCACCACCACCGAGACGGTGGCGCTGGGGTCGGGGGTGGGTCTGTGCGGTGCCGTGCCGTCTCCGTCCCCGTGCTGGGTCAGGATCCCCTGTCCGGTGAGGGCCACCAGGGCATCGGCCCGGTAGGCGTCTGGGGTCTCGAAGCGGCCCTCCCGGCGGGCCCGGTCGAACTGCCGGTCGGTCTCTGCCTCCAAGGCGGCCACCAGGCCGGCCCCGGCCTCGGGGGCCAGCACGGCGAGGAGGCGGAAGGCCCCGTCGTCGTCGGTCCAGGTCAGACACCTGCGGTCCTGGTGCAGCTTCTCGAAGTGGCGGGCCTCGGCCTCGTGCGAGCGTCCGGCCACCTTGGCCCGCTGGCACCGCTCTTTCAGGGTGGCCTCGGAGTCGGACTCGGCACTGCCGACCAGTTCGGCCTCTTTCGCCGGGTTGACCTTCAAGGCGTCGGACACCCGGGCGGCCCGTCGGCGGGACAGCTTCCCGGCCCGGAACGACTCGGCCAGCCCGGGCTGACCGGTGAGGGCCTCCCCCAGACGGATCTGGTCCTTCGCCTCGGCCAGCGAGTCCCCGGTGGTGGCGGACAAGAACTCGGCCGCCGAGCGGTGGCCGGTGCGGGCGAAGTGGCTGCCCTGGGCCAGGCGGGCGGCCAACCCGGTCTTGTGGGCCTGCACCACCCGCTCGTGCCGGGTGAGCCGGCTCACCACACGGGCTGCGTCCTCTGTCGAACAGCACGCCGGGTCGAAGGCGTCGAGGGCAGCGTCGGCGGCGTCGAGAAGGGCGAACAGGCCCTGGGGTTCGGTCTGGTCGGAACCGGTCTGTTCCGAACCGGTCTGCTCGGTCTGCGACTGCTCGGTCTGTGGGGCGATCACGGCCATGTCACAGGATGGCAGGGGGGTGTGACGCGAAGGAGAGGGGGGGCTCTGGATGCGGGTGCCCACCACGCTAAGAGACCGCGGTGCCGCGAGGAAGATCAGTGTCGTTCACCCGGCCGGCCACTGGGGCCGGTGCGGTGGGTTTCGCCGAGGTCATCGGTGTGATGGGGAGGTACACGACGAAGGTGGTACCGGCACCGATCTGAGCCTGCGCGGAAACCGTGCCCCCATGGGCGGCGACGATGGCGCTCACGATCGAGAGCCCGAGGCCTGCGCCCCCGTGTGCTCGAGAGCGCGACGGATCGGAGCGATAGAACCGCTCGAACACGTGCTCGGCCTGCTCGGGATCCATGCCCGGCCCGTTGTCTGCCACCGTGATCGTGGCGCCGGCATCGTCGCCGTCCACGGTGACCCGGGCTTCGGTGCCCGGTGGGGTGTGGGCCCGGACGTTCCCGAGCAGGTTGTCGACCACCTGGCGGAGGCTGGTGGGATCACCCATCACCTCGATCGGCCGGGACGCCTCGAAGGTGACCGGCCATTCCGGCCCCACCGTGGAGGCGGTGTGGACCGCCTCCGCACACATGGCCACCAGGTCGACCGACCGTTGCTCCATCGGACGGCCCTCGTCCAGACGGGCCAGCAGCAGCAGGTCGGCGACCAGATGCTCCATCCTGGTCGTCTCCGTCCGGATCCCGCCCATCAGCCGCTCGAGATCGGCCTTCTGCTCGGAGGCGCCGCGTCCGAACAGCTCGGCGTAGGCGGAGATGGCGGCGATGGGGGTGCGGAGCTCGTGCGACGCGTCGGCCACGAACCGGCGCAGCTGCTGCTCCGAGGCGCGGAGGCGGCGCTCCGAAGCGAGTCGGGCACTGAAGGCGGACTCGATGCGGGTGAGCATGACATTGAGGGTGCGAGCCAGCCGACCGACCTCGGTGGTCTCGTTCTCACCGGGAACACGCTCGGTGAGGTTGCCGTCGGCGATGGACTCGGCCGTCCGCTCCATGTCGCGCAAGGGCCGCAGACCGATCCGGACCAGCCACAGCCCTCCGAGTAGGGCGACGATCACTGCGGCACCGGTCACGGTCAACTCGACGAGGAGCAGATGGTGGAGCGTACTTCCAATGTCTCCCAGAGGTTGGGCCACGATGAGTACGTCCCCGTCAGCCAGAGTGCAGGCGCGGACCCGAAACGCCGGACCGGCCGCGGTGGTGGACCGAGTCGTGAAGTACACGACTTCGCTGGCGCCGTCGGCGGTGTATCCGGTAATAGTGCGCGGTACCTGGGGGGAGTACGCCGTGTCGTTGACGTACGCGGCGCAGTTCTGGCCGTCGACGACGCCACCGGACGCGGATCGGACCTCCACGGCGTACTCCTGCACAGCGTTCGACGGGCCGCCGTCGTTGTCGCCTCCCGCCGGCCCCCCACCCGCGGGGGGGAACTGACCGGGGCCGGCGCAGAACGTGGAGTTGAGCTGGGCCCCACCGTTCAGGAAGTGGTCGAGACTCAACGCCTGCTGGTTGAGTTGCTGGTCGACCCGTTGGTAGAGAAATGACTCGAGCGACGAGTAGG
>JBEKOI010000339.1:0-3962 GCA_049521915.1 Acidimicrobiales bacterium
CCAGCGGCTACGACACCCCGTGCCTGTTCGGCGCCGAGCAGGACCTCGGGACCACGGGCAACAAGTACGCCCAGGACACCGTCTACTTCACCGGCAACGACCCGGCCATGGGGCGTCGCTGACGGAGCCCGGGGACCAAACGCTCAGCAGCTCCGCGGCCCGGAGGCTCAGCGGCTCAACCAGATCTGGGTGGGCCAGATGGCGCCGGTGATCATCCCGTATCCCGGCTTGCCCCCGGGTGTGGTCGGGTTGTTCCAGTTCTCCACCTTGGGTTGGGCCCCGATGGACCACACGGCGCGGGCGGTCCAGATGTAGGGGATGTCGGCGCCCATCAACCTGCCGACCTCCTGGTAGGCCTCCGCCGCTTCGGAAGGGACCGCTGACTGGCGTCCCTTGAGCAGCGCGGCCTCCATCCTCGGGTCGGCGTTACGGGCCATGTTGACGGCAAAGCCCGATTGACCTGCGTTGGTGGGGCTCCAGAAGATGTAGTTGAGGTCGGGATGGACGGCGCCGAACTGTCGCCAGAGCTGGGCTTCGAAGGTGCCGAGTACGGCGGTGCTGATGATCTCGGCCTGCTGCACCGTGCTGAGGGTGACCTGCATCCCTGCTCCCTGCAGTTGCGCCTGGAAGTACTCGGCGTCCCTGGTGGCGCTGGGGTCGGGCGTGTGGTTGAGGGTGATCGACACGGGCCGGCCGCTCTCGTGTTGCACCTCCTTAATCAACTGCCTTGCCGTGGTAGGTGCGGGTCCGGGGTAGCCGGTCGAAGCGAAGTAGGGCGAACCCTCCCCGAACGGCCCGCTGGAAGGCGGGCAGATGCCGTTTTCGATGACCTTCGAGTACTCGGGCGAACTGACCGCCATGGCCGCCGCCTGGCGCACCTTGAGATTGTCGAAGGGCGGCTTGGACAGGTTGAGGAGGAGGCAGAGCATGTCCGGCTCCCCAGCGACGCGGACGGAGTCGTCGGTGTAACCGAGCGAGGTGTCGGAGCGGAGACTGCCGGTCACCTGCGAGAAGGAAGTGTGCATCACGTCCACGCCTCCCGATTGCAGGCTGGCCAGAAGTTGGTCGGCGTCGGGGATGGGCTTGTAGGTGATGCTGTCGAGATAGGGGAGGTTGGGGCGCCAGTAGTGCGGATTCCGGATGGCGGTGAAGTGATCATTGGGATTCCACGCCTCGAACACGAACGGCCCGGTGCCGATCGGGTTGGTCTGGCTGCCGGACTTCAGCCAGTTGGGTTCGGCGATGAAGGAAATCTGGCCGCCGATGCCTCCGGCCAGGTAAAAATCGAAGGGGACCCACGGCGACTTCATGGTGACGGTGACAACGAGCGAGCTCGGGACCGACACGTCGGCGATGGTGGTCAAGGCCGCACCGGTCAGGCTGGAGGCTTGCTGGAGGGCGAAGTTCTCGGCCACCGCGGCGCCATCGCACGGGGTGCCGTTGTGGAAGACCAGATTGGGGCGCATCGTGATCGTCCACACCGTGTAGTCGAGGTTGGGGGTGATGGACTCTGCCAGGTAGGGCTGGACGCTCCCGTCGGCGGCGATGATGGCCAGTGGATCGAAAACCGTTCGGGCGTACAGGATCCCGGTCGTGTCGAATGTGCCCTGGGTGGTACTGAACCCCTTCTCCTCGGCCTCGGTGCCGAAGATGAGCGCACCGCCCCGGTTGGGGGTAGCGGTGCTGATGCCGTTCGGATGGCCGTTGGCGCCAGAGGTACCCGAGCTCGATCCGGCCACGGAACTACACGCGTCGAGGATGCCCCCGGTGGCGCCCATGGCCGCGATGCCGACCCCGACGGCGGCCCCCCGGGCCAGGAACGAACGGCGGTCGATTCGATCAGGCATGCTCCACTGTTTCCGTCGGGGACGGGGACGAAACCGGCCCGAGGTTCCTCGTCACCGACAATCTCTTCTCAACCCCATGCGAACGGAGTGTTTCCGTGCGTGGGTCGATGCTTCTGTCACATGCCCAGTATCGGCCCGGATGGCGCTCGCCTGAAGTGCTGTGTCACCGATCGAGGTTGCACCTCCTCAGGGCGACCCGTTCCACCGCAGGGTGATGAGGTGGAGTTCGCCACCCAGCACATCCGATGTGCTCTTCTCGAACCCCACCGACGTGGCCATGGAGATGCTCGCCTGCCTGCCCGTAGATGAGGATTGCCGGGCCGGCCGGATCGATGGCCGCCGAGTACCGAATGGCGCGCCGCGGTATCGACGCCATCGACCGCCTGATCGCCCCCACAGCCACCGTCGTAGATGCCGATCTCCTCACGACGAACGTGCACCACCTCGCCCTGATCTCTGGTCGTCGGTCGCTCTACGCCACCTGAACTATGGCCTGTCATCCGGCTGGTCGGGGGCACGGTCTCCGAGTTGGATCAAGAGACTTTGGCCACCACATGTCGGATCCTCCGCTCGTGGGCGAGCCCCAGAAGGTCCTTTGGCCCGGAACTCGTCGAGCGCGACTGGGATGTGCGCGATTCGATCATGGGCAGTTCGTGGACCGCGAGCACCGGTCACTTCTGAACGAAGATATCGGGACCCTCAGCCGGCAGCGATTGGGGGTGGTCCCGAGCACCGCCGAGGATATGCTTCCGTGAGTGGATGGCGGCGACACATCGTGTGAGTTATGTGGGAAGCCGGCGCAGCGGCTCGGGACGTTGTCAGACGAATCGGTCTACCTATGTGATGAGTGCATGGTTCCGGACTTGCTAAGTGTCCTCTGGTCGACGCCACGTGGTGAAGATCCGGACCGTTAGCCCGCCACCAAGCCATATCGGTGTCACAACTAGCCGGCGATGGGAGTCAGTGTGTGGAACCGAATGAGTGCTGCACAACCTGTCAGATAGCAATGACGTCGATGTGGTGATCGAGGCGGCGGAGGTCGTCCTGATCGGACGTGAGCACTCTGGCGCCACGATTGCGTGCAGCTACCGTCACGGAAGCGTCGACGATGTCGCTGGTGTCGGATACCCCGCAGATTTGCCCCGCGGCTCGGGCTTGGTGGTCGTCAAGGGCCAGCACCTCGCAGAGCGGAGATCCGAGCAGCCGGGCCAGCCTTGCCTGACGGCTGCCATCTCTCCATGCTTGGGCCACCACGCCCGCGGGAACAAAGAGCGAGTCCTGATGCTCGACGGCTCGGACGATGATCGCGACAATATGGCGATCGTTCCGCTCGAATCCGATTAGTGCCCCAGTATCGAGAACAACGGCGGTCATCGCCCGAGCGCTCGGTCCGCAGCCTTCCGTTCCGCTGCCGTGAGCGGTCCACCCGTCTCGGCGAGCATCTCCTCGAGTAGCGAAGCTAGGTCGTCGAGCTTTGTCTGCTCCTCCAATGCGCGAGCCACGTAGGCGCTCACGCTCGAAGAACGCCCCTCGGCCACTGCACGCTGCGCTTGCTCTACAAGTCCAGCTGGAAGACTGACGGCGATCTTTGTTGTGGTCATACCAGTGATCATACCAGCCAGCGTTCGTCGTCGACCCCGTGATGCCGTCCTCCAGCCGGTTCGGGGCACCTTGGGCGATGATGACGAGATGGACGCTGGCAGATTCCGGATCTTCTGCCTCTATGCCACTTACCTCCATGAGGGCTGGCGGTTAGAGGACCATTATCCGGACGGCGCGATCCGAGCGTTCAAGAGCGGCGAAGGCACTGCGAAGGTGAAGGCCTTCCGGGACGAAATGAGAAGCCTGCTCGGTTCCGATCCATCCGAGGCCCAGCTGGAGGAAGCCCTTGGGCCTTTCGGGACGTTCCGACCTCAGGACGTGGAGGGACGCACACGGATGTGGAGGTCACAATCCGACAGTGGGTTGAGCACCTGATCATCGTTCTCGATCAGTAGCCGCCCGCCACCGGGTGGTAGGGGATGGCCCTGGCAGCAGTCGGACACTCCGCCCGTCCTAGCCCCGAGGTGCGAAGAACTCGAGTGCGATGTTGTCGGGGTCTCGAAATGACAATGC
>JBEKOI010000340.1:0-3941 GCA_049521915.1 Acidimicrobiales bacterium
ATGTCTACGTCACCGACAACTGCCAGACCCCGGCGGCATGGCAGGCGAACGCGATCAACCAGTTGAAGGGCATCAAGTCCCTAGGGGCCAACGCGGTCGCCATCGCGTTCCCGTTCTACACGGCGGGCCTCGACGCGAGCAGCGTCTTCACCGCCAACCAGTGCAACGGACCCGATCAGCCCGCTATCGACCCGCAATCACCCAGTCCGGCACGGGTGGCCGTTCTCGTGCGGGCGGCCCAAGCCCAGGGTCTTCAAGTCCTGCTCCGCCCCCTCCTGCAGGAGAACAATTTCCACGGCGAATGGCGGGGCGACATCGAACCGGCGAGCAGACCAGCATGGTTCGTAAGTTACAAGAGCGTGATGAAGCCATATCTGGAAATGGCGCAAGCCAACAACGTGGCCCGTTTCACCATCTCACTCGAGCTGGCCAGTCTCTCGAAATCCGCCCAATGGCTGTCAGTCATCCCGTTTGCCCGGAAGCTCTACACCGGCCAGCTTGTCTTCGCTACGAGTTGGAGGGCCAGTCTGCCGCACGGCGGCGGCGAGGTCCACAAGCACACCTCGGTCGCTATCGACGCCTATCCGGGCATCCCGAATGCCGCGCCCACCGCTCCGGTGAGCCAGCTCGTGTCAGGATGGGATTCGTATCTCGCCGCCCGACCGTTCGGAACTGCAGACCGCAATGTCACGATCGACGAGGTGGGCATCGAGGCCACCGATGGTGCCTATGCAACCCCCTATATCTACGTCAGTGGGGCGTTCGACCAGGCGATTCAGGCCGACTGGTTCGCGGCGGCCTGCCAGTTCTCCAAGGACCACAAACTTGGCGGTATCTATTTCTGGGGACCGCAATTCGACTACAACTCCGGGAACCTCATGAAGCAGCCCGATCCATCGCAGCGGTCAGAGCTGCAACCGGCCACGCAAGCCGCCATCCGTGCGTGCTTCAAGTAACCCCGAGCACTTCAGAGCCCCCCCGATGAGCTGTCCTGGACCACGTACAGTTGGTAGCCGTCATAGAGGGCGGGAGGACCATTCTGCTGCTTGAATCTCTCAACCAGCCGTGTAAGCGGCAGTTGGGGGACAGGGTGCCCCTGGTCCCAGTCCGCCCACAACTTGGGATTGTCGAGAACGCAGAACCGAGATCGATCGTGCCCTTCAACCTGATGGACGACCTGCGTTTGCAGGCGGGCACCCGCCGAATAGAACCAAGAATTCAGCCAGTCCACGGTCGGAGGGCTTTCTCCGGTCCAGAAGTAGAAGCTGTTCATTTCGGGCACGGCGACGAATGTAGAACACTGCATTCGGATGGCGTCCGTCAGCGCAGACAAGTTCGCGGCCTGGCCATAGGGGATGCGCATGAGATGTGACCCTGGCAACCTGAGGGGCGTGTTGGTGCGGTACTGCTTCGATTCGATGGCCAGGTTCCCGTGCCAGTATGACGCCAACCACCCGCATCCCACGACCACGATAACGAATGCGAGCAGGCTGGTGACGGTGTGGCGCCCGAGCCGCCGCACGACAGCGACCTCGGGATGCAGCTGATGTATGCCGTCATGGAGGCAGAGCATGCCAGCCGGCACGATGAGGACTGTCGACCACCGTATCTGGGCCCCGGCGACGGGATACGCTACGAAAGCCTCGAGTATGGCGAGAGCTACCACTGCCACTCGAGCCACGCGCTCCGAATCCGTGGCTCCCACCGGTGGGATTGCAGCAAAGAAGAGAAGAGGCAGTGCCACGGTGAAGCTGACGGGGAACAAAACGGCGAAGTAGGCGACCGTAGCCCACTGTAGAGCGAAGTAGAGGATCAGGAACCCGACGCCGACGTGGGCCCAGACGTCGAGCAGGCCCGCCGGGGAATCGCGACGCCGGTTCCGGCGATACAAGACGGCTCCACCGAAACAGACAACTCCCCACACCACCGCCCACCACGATTGCGAAAGGGGAACGCTGAATTTCGCGAAGAGGGCCGGGTTGGGGACCACGCCGCGGATGAGGTCGAGCGGTTGCGTCCCCGTCAGGACTGCGATGACGACGACGAGGGCGCCCATGACGCCCCCACCAAGGAGGAATCGGTAGGCGTCGCGGCTGCGAACGAGCCCGTGAAAGTCGCGGTCCAGTACCACCACCACGACTGCCGCGGCACTTATGGCCACGGTCAGCACATACTTGGCCACCCAGGAGTCGGTGATCTGGCCCCGGGAAGCCAACACGATCAGAAGGGGGGTGGCTATGAACAACGCCGCCGCGGCTGCCCGTAAGAGACGCATCCCCCGAACCGCCGGGGCCAGTGCCAGCCCGGTAAACAAGAAGGCGATAGCGGCGAATGCCCCCACATTCACTATTGTGAGTGCCAACGCAGCCAAGGTCGCTCCGAGCAGCATGCAGCCCGTGGATCGATGACCACGCGCCACCAGGGCCAGGGCAATGAGCGCCACGGCAAACAAAAACGACACCACCAGGGTGGGATGCATGGACTCACCGACGAAGGACAGGATCAGCACCATGAAGGTGCCGGCCTGCGTGGCGATGCCGGCGATCACACTTCGGGTCAGCATCGTGATCGCCACACCAAACCCGAGGCTGGTGAGAAGCGTCACCACAAGCGTGGTCAGGCGTCCGACGTCGAGATTGAGAGGCACCCACGAAAAGACTGCCGAAAGGGCTTCGAAGTAGACAGGCCCAAAGGGGCTGGAGACATGGGTGTACAGCCCCCCGTGGTGGGCGTACAGGTTTAGGGCGCTGAGTAAGGTACCTTCGTCATCCCAGGCTCCGAAGAAGTTGAACGTGGTGTAGAACCCCATCCACGCACATAACGCCGTAACGAAGGCGAAGCTCCCTATCGGCACCAACCGTCCGGGCGACACCAATCGGTGCCTCGATCGAAGCACCGAAGGAGCCTCGATCGCAGGATCATCCTGCCGCGCCTCGAGCAACCCGGTCATGAAGTGTGAAGTCCCGGCGGCCCAGAGCCCAAGATCTGCGGAGGCAAATGGGGCGTGGGCCGCACGGCAGGAGCCAACTCTGGAGCATGGGCCTGGCCACTGCGGGTCCCGCCCATGTCGACATCGGGGAGCGGAGCGTTGATGTGAACGCCAGTCACCTCCAATACCTCCAAAAGCGATGCCCCAGCGATGACTCGCTCGTACCAGCCCCCGCCCACAGATACATGGCTGGAAGCATAGATCACGCTTTGCGACCTTCGCAATGGATGCTGCCACTCCCGCCGTTCTGTGTTGAACGTCCCTCCTTGCCTACTATTCGCCTATCGTTTCGCTTGCTATTCGCCTGTCGTTTCGCTTGGCCGTTATCGCAGTATCAGTCAGGCGGACGGGTTGATACTCATCAGGTCCGAGGCCCACAGAAAATCCAGTTCTTCCTGACGCGAGTCGGCAATAGGCCGTGTTGCTCGCCACGTCGGGTGGCCCAAAATAGCTTCGGACTGGATGTTTGGGAACTGACGACGGCGGACGAGTTGAGCACAGCCTGATCCATGCCTTGTAATGTTTCAATCCCTAGAGAGGGAGCATTTTGATGACCAATGACCGAATCCTGAACTTCGGCTCAACTCTTGCGAGAATTCTGGGTCGCGATTCAAGGTTATTGAAGTGGTTATTGACGCGGGCCCGATCGACTCACTGGGTAAAGCATCAGTTGGAGGCCGCAAAGGAGCAATCCTTGCAGGACCCAGCTCTGTCACCGAATGAGAAGGGGCTGCTCGGACGGGTCACGCTGACGTTGGATCCCGCCGACGAGATGTTCATCCCTCGTCGTGCTGACCACTATCTCAAGGTCGGCCTATCGGCGATGCGCTGCATTGACGCAAGCCTTGAAAACTCCAACGTCATCGAAGATTCCGCGCCCTCAATCCTCGACTTTCCCTGCGGTCACGGACGGGTGCTGCGCTTCCTGCGTGCTCGCTACCCCTCAGCGGAT
>JBEKOI010000341.1:0-3929 GCA_049521915.1 Acidimicrobiales bacterium
CCACCAAGAGGTCGTTGTCCTCGTCCGAGAGTTCTTGATTGCCGACATCTTGGGCGTTCGGCATGTAGAAGTAGAATATTTCCCCATCCCACGTCAGGCTCGATGAGCCTTCGAGGGAATGACGCCGCCGAAACCAACTACGGAAACCGGCCATGAATTCCCTGGATGTGCCGATGTCGATTCCCTCGACGAAGGCCACAAGTGTGCGATACCGGGTCGAATGGGTTGCGCCGTGCAAAGCGAAGAGTCCAGGGGTCCTGTGGACCTGTTTGAGGGTCTCGGCCAGTTCCCTCACGATCCGAACCTACCTTCTGCACGCAGTTGGGTGACCGTCCCCGACGTGTCGGTCAGCGACGGACGATAACGCCCGGCTGATCCGGTGTTCTAGGTCTTCACAGAAGTTGGACTCAACATTTCCGTTGAAATATGTCCGCCGGCTGGGCGATCCGCTGCTGTATGGGCTCAGTACTCGCACTTGATCACGAAGTACGAGCCCCGGATCGTCCCGGCCAGCTTCGATTTCTGACGTGCGAACTTGAAGGACTCCAACTCCGCGGGGATGTCCGTACCCTCGGAGAGCTTGAACCCGACCGCCCGCTTCGGACTCGGTCCGTCGAGGGTGTACAGGACGTTGATCGACAGACCACTCTCGTAAAAGACGTAAGTCCAACGGATGTTCTCGACCTGGAACGTCGTTGCCTCGAGCGGGGGCGACTCGATGACGATGCCCCGCTCTTCCTTGAGGATGCGGTGCACCAGGGCGATCTCCTTCTTGGCCTTGGCAGCAGGTTCGACCGTGAAGACGTGGTCGTACTTGTTCTTGAAGTAGCGAGCCTCGTTCGCTCGCAGGCCGGCTAGCGCATCCACCACAGGGGACGACTCCAGGCCGACGGTGGACACGTTGACGAAATCTACGGAATAGCTCACAGGCGGTTCATCCTTCGGGAAGAGCGGCAAAATCACGCTTGGCCTGCCGGTACCAACCCATACCTTTGATCGGGTTCTTCCACCGGCCCCTCATGTCCTTCAAGGCAGCTTCGTGCTCCGTGTCACCGTTGCCAACCATCTCCTTGAGATGCTGATCTTGCGCCTTGATTACCTCATCCGCGGTCGTGCCCTGGTGTGGACAGTCGCAGGGTCCTCCGAGTTGCTCACAGGTCATGGTCTTCATGGTCATCACATCCTTTCATGTGGTCTCTCGTCGGCCAACTCGCGCGGACGGCTCTCATCGCTCACCCTGGTTCCGTCGCACACGGACGATGTCCATTGTCGCAAGAACCTCTGGGTCGGCGATCAGCTCGACCTCATGCACCAGCCCCACCTCGTCGAGATGGAACACAAATGCCACCTTGGTCGATCCGGCTTGGATCCACGCCGCCCCCAGCTCACCATCAATGGCGACCGGCATCGCCCCTTGAGAGCCGTTGAAGCGAGCAGCCACGGCCTCTGACCCCTCATAGGTGGGTTCTGTGCCCATTGACTGTCCAACCAGGTCGGCACGCATGACGACATCGGGTGCGAGCAGCGACAACAAGGTTGCAAGGTCCCCACCACGGGTTGCGGTGAGGAACGCGTCGACGACCCGACGGTTCTCGTCGCGTGTTGTCTGCGAAGCGACTGGCTCGGGTTGGCCCTGCACCTTGCGCCGGGCCCGGCTCGCCAACTGGCGGACTGCGGTGCCCGAGCGCCCCATGACTGCGCTGACCTCGTCGAACGGATAGCCGAATACATCGTGCAGGACGAACGCAGCCCGCTCGGCTGGGGCTAAGGAATCGAGGACGACCTGCATCGCGTCGCCCGTCATTTCGGCGAGCAATGCGTCGGCCTCAGGATCAATCGGAACACGATCGTCGGATGCCACGGCTTCGACCTCTGACCTGGTACGACGCTTGCGCAGCTGGTCAAGACAGAGCCGAGTCACAACGGTCGTGAGCCAGGCGGGGAGGTCGTCGACAGGATCGGTGCGGGAGAGCCGCAGCCATGCTTCCTGGAGGACGTCGTCCGCATCGGCTTCCGACCCGAGTATCCGGATGGCAATAGCGATCAACCGGGGCCGTTCGGCATCGAATTCTGTCGCACCCAGCCTGGTCACACTCTATTGACGCACGAGCCGTCCAAAATGTGACCAGGTCCAATGGGGAAAAATCCTAGTGGCGCTGACGGAGGGCGTTTACAACACGAGGAAGGTGCCCCCGACGTGCTGGTGCGGGGCAGTCCGACGGAGCGCGAGCACCGACCGATTCTGAACGCAGATGACGCGACAATCAGCCGGTGGTCGGGGGCAGTCCGAGATCGGGACCACTCGAATGAGGGATGCATCCAACGGTACACATTACGCTGCGGAATGTGGACGGCGAAACTGATCCGGAGGGCCGGTCGGCTGAAGACTACCTCGCGTCACTCGACGACGGGCAGTTGCTTGCGGACAGCCACGTGCTTATCGACATGATGCAGCGCATCAGCGGTGAGCCGCCAGAGCTGTGGAACGTGGGCACGCTCCGCTTCGGCCGCTATAGGTACCTGTATGACAGCGGGCGCAAGGGCGAATCGCACACGATCGGCTTCTATCCGCGTCGAGGCAGGATCACCGTTTACCTGATGGCTGCCACAGTGCGCTACCCCAAGCTGCTGAGTCGCCTAGGCCGGCACACAATCAGCAGGGTCTACGTCAAGCGGCTCAGCGACATCGACCTGTCGATCCTCGAGCAGATCGTACAGCAGTCATATCACTACATCACGTCCCAGGACGGACAGATGCATCGGGCCTAAGAGTTGGCCGCTCGGGCGCGGGGGATGCCACTGGAAGAAGGATGGCCAAGCTGATTGAGATCAGATACTCACCGGACGTTCGCTTGTAGTCTCCGCCTGAACCCTCGTAGAGATAGGTGCGCAGGGTTGGTTCAACAAAATCACGCGGGAGCACGCGGGAGCAGTCTTGCGCGGAAGTGTCGATCGTCCAAGTTTCCTTCACGTCATACCCCACCAAGGCGCTGTACGTCCGCAGGTAGATCAGAGATGCCAACACGGGCCCCATGGCACTCATGTCCATGAGCGCAAGGGTTCGTGGGTTCAAGTCCCTCACCAGGCCCGCACGGCCCACGCAGAGGCCATGGCAGGAGCATGATCTGCGTTGCGTGTTGAACATGGCGACGACGGCCGGTCGAGCCAAGCCGGGCGCCATGCGGGAGCAGAAATAGGAGTGGGGTGCGGGAGCGGACAAGGCTGAGGCCTGAGGATTTCGGTGGCAACGGGGGCGCCGCCGGTGAGCAGATCCGAGCACCTTGGTCGCTTTCCCGCCGCGTTGACGGTGGGTGGCGTGAGTGAGGGTGCTCCTCCCACGACATCTGGTCCCGATCGCCTGTCGGTCGTGCGATCCGATTGGATCCTCTGCCAGGGCTGAGGCGCCGAGGCCGAGCCGATCACCGCGACCGGGAGTGCCTCTCACGACCCCGGCCGAATTCTCTGGAGCTTCGTGCCGGGCTCACAGCGCGTCGTGACGGCGAAGCCAGACGAGTGCTCCCCAGCCCCACAGCGGTGGTAGGTACGTGGTGCAGGCGCGATAGAGAAGGGTTGCCGCGATGGCCTGATCCTGAGGGACGCCCAGGAGGCCGAGGCCCGAAATGTAGCTCGCCTCCATGACGCCCATGCCCCCGGGGACCGGTGCCATGCCACCGACCAGCGCGGTGAACGTGCAGACGATGAGCAAGCCGCCGAAAGGAGCCGAGGCATGAACCGCAAAGAGGGCGAAGCCGAGGCCCAGCGCCATCATCAGCTGAGTAACCGCGGCCCCTCCGAAGATGCGCGCCAGTTTGCCCGGGCTTCGGGAGATGAGCCGGACGTTGCTCCACGCTGGCGCCAACCGAGGTGCAAGGCGCGAAATGACGGCGCGACGGATCTTGGGAACGACGATGGCGATGCCGCCGACAAGC
>JBEKOI010000342.1:0-3927 GCA_049521915.1 Acidimicrobiales bacterium
GCGTGGGTCTCGAGCAGGGTCCAGGCTATGCGCTCGGCGACCAGAACACCGCTGGGCTGATCATCGGGCCACCGACGACGCAGGCCGCCTCCGTGACCCGGTCGACGCGGGGTGCGGCCCAGCCGATGGCGGAGCTGGCCGATGACCCGATCCCGACCCTGACCATCGCATCCGTGGCAGACCAGGTCACCGCGGGCCAGCCGGCGGACTTCGTCGTCAGCGCATCGACCACATCAACCTCAGCCATCACGGTCGACCTCACCCCGAGCGGCACGGCCGGATCCGAGAACGTGATCACGCCACCAACCTCGGTGACCCTGCCCGCCGGAGCACTGCAAGCGTCGGTGACAGTACAGACGCGCGCAACGACCACGGTCCAACCGAACACGACCATTGTGATGTCCGTCGCCTCGGGAACGGGGTACTCGGTCGGTTCTCCGAGCTCGGCGCAGACCACCATCGCAAACGGTGCGGTGCCGACGGTGCAGATCTCGGGCGGCACCAACGTGTCGCCGGGGGGAACCGTGACGCTGACCTTGACGGCCAACCAGGCGCCGCTGCAGAACACCCCGGTGGCGCTGAGCTTTGGAGGGAACGCGTCTCCCGCGACCGACTACATGGTGCCCAACCCGGTCGTCACACTCGATGCCGGCGCGACCAGCGCCACGGTGACCCTCACGACCGAGCAGACGAGCACAATCAAGCCCAACGACTACATCGTGGTCTCGATCACACCGAATCCTTCGCAATACACCGTCGGCAGCTCCGGCTCGACGGTCATCACGATCAACGGCAGCGTGACCCTGCCAACGGTCACGCTCACCTCCGCCACCACCTATCTGCAGAAGGGCGAGCCCTACGCCGTCTCTGTCTCACTGAGCCAAGCGAGCAGCCAGCCCATCACCGTCAACCTCTCGTACGGGGGCACGGCACAGCTGGGTGTCGACTACACCCAGCCGGCCGGTGTCCTGACCGTCCCGGCGGGCCAGACCGCGCTCAGCGTGCAGATCCCCACCGTGACCGACAACCTCGTCGAGCCCAACCGCGTGCTGACGGTCTCGCTCGCCCCGGCGTCCTCGTATCAGATCGGATCCCCGTCGAGCGCCTCGGTCACCATCACGTCCCAGGTCGTGCCCAAGCTCAGCATCGCCGCGACGACCGCCAGCGTGCCGCAGGGTGGAGCGGCAACCTTCGTCATCACCTCCACGCAGGCGCCGGCACAGGACACATCGGTCAACTTCGCGGTGGAGGGCACAGCGCAGCCGGGGCAGAACTACCAGCCGCTCACTGGTATTGCGTTGCTCAAGGCGGGCCAGACCTCGGTGACGGTGACGATCCAGTCGCTGCAGCGGAACATCACCTTCGAGCCCACCGACATGATCGTGGGATCGTGGCCCACTCGCGTCGGCACCGTGTACGTCAAGTCGGGTCAGCCTGTGACGACAGGCACGCCGATCCTGTCGCTCACCGAGCCAGATCTCACCGTGACCCTGGACGCCTCGGCGTCGAACCGTACGCAGCTCGCAGTCGGCCAGAGCTGCACGGTCCAGATCAACGGCGAGACCAACTCGGTCTCCGGCAGCATCACAGAGCTCGACTCCACCCCGACCTCGGTGGCCGCGGCCACGGGGCAGGGCTCAAGCCAGGTCTACGAGGGCACGATCGAGGCGCCCGGGCTCGACGGCGCCGACGGGTCAGCGGTATCCATCACCATCGTGACCGAGCAGAAGAGCGATGCCCTTACCGTGCCGATCGCGGCAGTGAAGCAGAACGGGAGTGGTCAAGACGTCGTGCGGGTAGTCGACCTGGCCCACGGTGGCCGGATCATTGAAGTCCCGGTTACCACGGGGTTGACCGAAGGCTCTTACATCGAGATCACTCGCGGGCTGCGGGTCGGCCAGACAGTCGTTGTCGAGGTCGACTCGTCGTCGTGACGTCGGAGCGCACCGCAACCGATCCGGCAACAGAGGAGACGGCGCTCGAGCAACCGCTCCTCGAGCTCGAACACGTGTCCCGCATGTACGGTGAGGAGGTCGTGGTCTTCGCGCTGCGCGACGTCTCGCTGCGTATCATGGCCGGTGAGTTCATCTCCATCGTGGGGCCATCGGGATCGGGCAAATCGACCATGTTGGGGTTGTTGGGCCTGCTCGACCTGCCCAGCGCCGGCAAGGTGCGCGTTGCGGGTCGAGACGCCACTCGTCTCGACGACGCCACCCGCTCGCAGCTGCGTGGCGATTCCATCGGGTTCGTCTTCCAGCAGTTCCATCTCATTCCCCACCTGTCCGCGCTTGGCAACGTCGAGACGGCCCTCCTCTACCGCGACATGCGGCCCCGCCAGCGAAGAGAGAAGGCGTACGACGCGCTCGACCAGCTCGGCCTGGCTGCTCGCGTGGACCACCGTCCGGTCCAGATGTCGGGAGGCGAGCAGCAGCGGGTCGCACTGGCTCGGGCCATCGTCACTGATCCGCTGATGGTCCTGGCCGACGAGCCGACCGGCGCGTTGGACTCGGTCAACGCGGCCCACGTGCTCGACATATTCCGGAACCTCCAGACTCCTGAGCGCGCCGTCGTCATGGTGACCCACGACCCCACGGTCGCCAATACGGCGGCACGCCGGATCTCCATGCGGGACGGCGAGATCGTGGCCGACGAGCTCCTGGCCGGGTCTCTGCGGTGAGCCAGGCGAGCGACCTCATCGGCGTCGCGCTCAACGGTCTCACGGCGCGGAAGAGCAGGACCCTCATGATCATGCTCGGGCCGATCATCGGGGTCGCCGCCATGGTCTGCGCCATCGGCCTCACCGAGAGCGCCAAGGGCGAGCTCCAGGCCCAGCTGGCCCAGCTGGGCACGAACCTCATCATCGCCCAGGCGGGGGGCACGTTCGGTTCGCAGAACCCGACCTTCCCGGATAACGCGGTGGCCCGGGTCGAAGCAGTCTCGAGCGTCAGCGCCGCCGCCGCGACGTCCAACCTCTCCAACGTCGTGTCGGTGCCGTTCCAGGGTGCGAAGGACTACTACGAGGCGTTCCCCGTTCCGGTGCGGGCGGCGGGCGTCGGTCTTCCGAGCGTTCTCCAGGTGCCGGTGACGAGCGGACGGTGGCTCGATCTGGCCGACCTGCGTCTCCATACCAACGCCGTCGTGCTCGGCGAGGGCATCGCCAAGCAATACGGGTACCTGCCTGGTGAGGCACGCACGATCAGTCTCAACAGCGCCAACTTCGCCGTGGTCGGTGTCCTCGGGCCCGTGGCGCTCGATCCCCAGCTCGACAACGCGGTATTCGTCACCGAGTGGTCTGCACAACACGTCCTCGGCACCGACGGCGAGCCGAATCAGCTCTACATCCGCGCCGCGCCGGGCACCACTCAGTCCACCGCAAATGCGATCCACACCGCCATCAGCCTCGGGGGCTCGAACCAGGTGTCGACGCAGATTCCGAGCGACGTGTTGGAGGCGGCGTCGCAGGCGAACCGGACCTTGCAGCAGGTTGCATTCCTGGCTGGCCTACTGGCCCTGATTGTGGGCGGAGTTGGCATCGCGAACGTGATGTCTATTTCGGTGATTCAGCGGTCATCGGAAATCGGGATCCGCCGGGCCGTCGGTCACAGCCGCTCAAAAATCGCTGGACAGTTCTTGCTCGAGTCTCTCTTCGTCGGCCTGCTGGGCGGGATAGTCGGCGCGGCGCTGGGGGTCGGCATCGTCTATGGGGTGTCGGCCATCTCCGGGTGGGTGGTGGTCATCGACTTCAAGGCAATCCCGCTTTGGATCGGGCTTGCTCTCATCGTCGCCGTCGTGGCGGGACTGTTCCCCTCCATCAAAGCGGCGCGACTGGAACCCCTCGAGACGCTCCGCTTGGGCTGACCGGGCGATTGCCTTCGTTCAGGGAATGGACGTCGCCGTGGAACCACCCGAGAGCGACCCCGAACCGGT
>JBEKOI010000343.1:0-3904 GCA_049521915.1 Acidimicrobiales bacterium
GGTGGATCGTCGTCACCGAGGACAACAGTGGCACCCCGGCCAGCGCCGAGGAGGCTGCGCATGGCTTTGAGCGCTTCGATGTCCTTTACGGTGACGAAGCGGATTGCCCGCAGCGCGTCCCGGATCCGATGGCGCCCGCTGGCATCGTGTTCACCTCGGGCACCACCTCGTGCCCCAAGGCCGTGGTGCACACCCATGCCAACGCCCTGTGGGCAGCCCGAGTCGGACCGACCAATATCTCGATGCACCCGGGAGGGGTGTACCTGGTGTTCCTGCCGTTCTTCCACGTGAACGCCCAGAGCTGGTCGATGTGGACCACGGTGCTCGGCGCCGGCGGCACGATTGTGCTGCAGCCGAAGTTCTCGGCGAGCCGTTTCTGGGGGGTAATTGCCAAACACGACGTCACCCACATTTCGCTGTTGCCGATCGTGTACACCGCCATCGCTGGCCAGACGATCCCACCGAACAACCTCGAGGTCGGAGTATTCGGAGCCGTTGCCCCGCCGATCGAGCAGCTGCTGGGCGGTGTCAAGGTGGTGCCGGCCTTCGGTATGACCGAGACCGTCATCCACGCGACAACGGCCGCTCCCTACCAGCACATTCCACCGGGGTCCATGGGAACCCCAACCCCCGGCTATGAGATGCTCGTGGTCGATCCCGTGACTGATGAGGTCCTCACCGACGGCCGGATCGGTGAGCTGTTGGTGCGTGGGACAAGGGGCATCCAGCTGTTCCTCGAGTACTACGGCAGCCCCGACGCCACCACCGAGAGCTTCACTGAGGATGGCTTCTTCAAGACGGGCGACCGCGTCCGGATCGGCGCGGGTGGAGCGATCTTCTACAGCGAGCGGGACAAGGACATGCTGAAGGTCGGTGGTGAGAACGTTTCGGCCAAGGAGATCGAGGACCTCTGCCGGCAGGTCCCTGGCGTGCGTGACGTAGCTGTCGTAGGTCGATCCCACCCAATTCTCGACGAAGTCCCCGTGGCGTTCGTGGTCAAAGGCCCTGAAGCAGCCGCCGACTTGGCACTCGAGCGCCAGATCATCGAAATTGCCCAGCAGAACTTGGCGGACTTCAAGGTTCCTCGTGCCGTGTACTACGTCGACGATTTCCCACGGGCGACGCTCGACAAGGTGGCGAAGAACAAGCTGCGTGAACACGCAGACGGGCTTCCCGAGCCGTTCTGAGGGCTGTACGTCCGCGTTCGTCGATGCGTTGAGGCGGGGTGACCGTCAGTGGCGATGGCACCCAGATTACGAGAATCCAGGCCCAGACTGAATATTTGCGAGCCGAACCCCGCTTGGGCCGAACTACTGATTTAATGTCCCAATCACGCGACGTTCGGGGGTGGATATGAAGGGGTCGCCAGGAGGTCACATGGGCCTTCGAAGGACGGTGCTGCCGCTCGCAACGGCGACGGTAATTCTGGCCGCGATGTTTGTTTCACTGTCGTCATCAGCGACCGGGGCAGCCACATCGTCCAGTCGCGTGCTGGCGTCGAGCGCCCCCGCCAACGGCGTGTGGCCCGGCGTGGGCAAGATCTGCGAAGCGGGCGCGGGCGGCGCGTCTTCGGTGCGCGGGGTGGGCGACAAGACCATCAACATCGCAGCGTTCAACGATGCCGCCAACACGATCGAGCCGGGCCTGGAGGCGGAGTTTCCACAGCAGGCCCAAGCTTTTGCCGACTGGTGTAACGCCTCGGGCGGCATCAACGGTCGCAAGATCGTCATCGACAACCGCGACGCCGCCCTATTCAATGCGGCGCAGGTCACAACCCAGGCCTGCCAGAGCGACTTCATGGCGGTGGGCGGCGGCATGGCGCTCGATCAGCCCTCGGTCCCAGTGCGCGAGAAGTGCGGGCTGGGCCAGATCAGCGGCTATGTCGTCTCCGACGCATCTGAACTCGCTTCCGATCAAGTCGACCCCAGTGGCGCCAACACCAACACCATCACCTCGGGTTGGTTCGGTGCGTTGGCCAAGGCCTACCCGCAGGCGGTCAAGAAGGCGGGTATGGGCGGGGAAAACGACCCATCCGTCCTCGAGCCCGAGCGCAAGGACGAGTACGGAGCGGAGGCTCAGGGGTGGAACGTGCTCGACTTTCAGGAGCCACCGATTTCGGTGACCGATTGGGCGCCCTATATCGAACAGATGCAGAGCAAGGGCGTCGAGGCTCTCTGGCCATCGCTGGACGACAACATCGTTCCCTACTTCCAGGCGATGACCACGGCCGGATATCACCCAGCCTTCGTGATACTCGGAGTCCAGTTCTACAACTCCACAACCAGCAAGGGAGTCGCGGACAACCCAGGCCTCTCACCGGTCTACGTCGAGACGTCATGGTGGCCACTCGAAATGGCCTCGCAGAATCCCTCAACTGAGCAGCTCGTCAACGTCATGCACACGTACGCCAAGGGCGACGCCATCGACTTCGACGACGAAGAGGGTGCAGAGTCGTGGCTGTTGTGGGCGAAGTCCGCCTCGGCCTGTGGCGCCGACCTGACGGTGTCGTGCGTGCTCAGCCACGCCGCAGCCACGAAGAACTGGGATGCCGGAGGCATTGAGTCACCGGTGGCGCAGTTGACCATGTCCAATGCGGACCCGCAGCCCTCGCCCTGTTTTGCCCTGCTCAAGGTCGAACCCAACAAGTTCGTCTACGACAAGGCGATCACCCGGCCCACGCAGTCCATTTGGAACTGCAACCCGAAGAACGTCGCCCACTTGACCCCGCAGCAGCAGGCCTCCTTATCTGCGAGTTCGTGAGAGTCGGATTCGATCTGGTGAACCGAAGAGCGCGGTAGGCAGTGCCGGCCGTGGGGGAGATTCTTGATCGGCCGCCCGCGTCAAGGCCTGACGACCGTGTCGGTCAAGCGACCAACCTCCAGATCAACCAGCCCATCAGCGACCACGCTGGTTTCGGGATGGGTCAACAAATGTGATCCTGGGGTGTGACGGCACGAACACCCCACTCCCATCAGCGCCCACTGGCAGTCGACGGGCGAACGTGATCCTGAATGCTCGTTCAACCGGGCCCGCCCATCCGCTCGACGCAACTGGTCGTCGGGTACCGTCGTCGCCGTGAGCCGCACGCCCGATCCTTGGGCCGACGTCGTGGCTGACCCTCGAGAGAGAGCCCGCGCTGAGGCCAATCGGCACCCCGAGGTGGAGGCGGTGGCGGGGCTCGGGGTGGTCCACCGGGCCTCAGGATTCACCGGCCGAGTGATAGGGCTCCGCGGCAACGCAGTGACGTTGCAATCCAAGTCCGGCCAGGTGCGGATGTTCAACTTGGTGCCGGGGGCCTTCGCCGCCGGCGGGCGGGTGGCAACCCTGGTCTCGCCCCGAGTCATGCCCACCACTGCTTCACGCACCGCATCCGGTTCGGTGGCTGTCGCCGGCCATCAGGCCCGGGTTGCTCGGACCAGCCGAATCCTCGTCGAGGGGATCCACGACGCCTTGCTGGTCGAGCGGGTATGGGGCGACGACCTTCGGGTGGAGGGGGTTGTGGTCGAGCGTCTGGAAGGGATCGACCATCTGGCCGCCGAGATTGCAGCCTTCAGGCCGGCACCAGGCCGTCGCCTGGGCGTCTTGGTCGACCACCTGGTCCCGGGCACCAAGGAGAGCCGGCTGGCCGCGGAGGTGGCGTATCCCCATGTACTGGTGACCGGCACCCCCTTTGTTGACGTGTGGCAGGCGGTCAGGCCGGCGGCGGTGGGGCTGACCCACTGGCCGACCGTTCCCAAAGGCCAGGACTGGAAGACCGGCATTTGCCGAGCGCTGGGCGAGCCCGATCCGGCCACCTGCTGGCGACGGATTTTCGCATCAGTGCACAGTTACATCGACCTGGAGCCCGCGCTGGTCGGCGCGGTTGAGCGGCTCATTGACTTCGTCACCGAGCCGCTGTCCGCCG
>JBEKOI010000344.1:0-3898 GCA_049521915.1 Acidimicrobiales bacterium
GACTTCGGGGTACGGTCGGCCTGCCCTTCAGGGACCGAAGGATGCCGCTTTCCTTTCCTGAACCGGGCCTGTGCGCCGGTCCCTTCCACAGCAGGGGACCAGCGCGTCCTCTCTCCGGGCGGACGAGGCTGGCGCCGTCTCCGGATCAATTCCGGTCCCTCGGGTCCGGTCCCGGTGTCGGGGGTGGATTTCTCGGGTCGGCGTCGAAACTCCGGTTGAAGGCGGGATCCTCGGGGTAAGAAGAACAGCTATGGATCATCATGAGCCGATGCCAGTTCTCCCGCTGTCGACCGATGATGGTAGCTGTGCCCCCTGGTTTCTCTGCACGTGTGGAAGATCAGGGGATGGCGACATCGCCGTTCACCTGCTCGAAGTGGCAGAAGTCGACCTGTTGCACGGCAAGCCCGGAGTCGTACTCGAGTTTGCGTCCGTGGCTGCCGGCCCGCTTCACTGAGCGGGCCGGCTGACCGCCGTTCGCTTCCATCCGTTCTCCGACCGTCTGTCGGTCCCCCTATCGTTGACCGCGGTGAGAGCCATCACCAGGTGATGGCGGTTTCGGCCGCAGCAGTGACGTGGGTCAGGATGGGTCCGAGTGAGGACATCCTCGAGATTCATGGTGCCGCCCGTTCCGTCGCTTGGGTGAACGCCGCCCGGACGGCCGCACGATCCACCGCCTGGTTGGGCTCGATGACATCGCCCGCTCCGAGGTTCCACGCCTCGGCCAGCGCATCGAAGTCGCACCGGTGGAACAGCGCAGCCGCCTGGACGGCTGCGCCGGAGGCAACCAGGTCGGGTTCCGACGGCACGATCACCGGAGCGCCCAGGAGGTCTGCCGCGATCTGCCGGTAGGCGGCGCTCCGGGCCCCACCCCCGATGAGGAACACCCGACGTCCGCTGGCCCGATCGCCCGTGACCAGGGCGTCGACGCCCCCGAGGAGGTTGCAGACCACTCCTTCCACGGCGGCCCTGGCCAGGTTGGCCGCGGAAACATCGTTGGTGATGCCAACCAGTGTGCCGGTTGCCCCCGGTCGGTTCGGTGTTCGCTCCCCATCGAAATGAGGAACGAGTACCAGGCCGCCGGCGCCGGCAGGCGCCGACAGCGCCAATGCGTCGAACTCCTCGAGGGTGACCCCGAGGAGCCGGGCCACCGAGTCGGTCACCTTGGTGGCGTTGAGGGTGCAGACGAGGGGGAGGAAGCGACCGGTGGCGTCGGCGAACCCGGCCACCGTCCCGGAAGCATCAGCACGGGGTCCGTCTGCGACCGTGCAGGCCACGGCGCTGGTTCCGAAGCTGAGGGAGAGGTCGCCGGGACGCAGGCCGAGGCCCAGGGCACTGGCCATGTTGTCGCCCGTACCCGGCCCCACCGTCGCACCGGTGTCTCCCCACTTCCCGGCCGTGGCCCGGGGCCCGAGCACCACTGGGAGCACGGCGTCCCAGTCGACCTCGTCGTCCACCAGCTTCAGCAGGTCAGATCGATAGCGACCCTCGGCCGGGGACCAGTAGCCGGTTCCCGAGGCATCCCCCCGGTCGGTCGTCAGTTCCCCGGTCAGCCGGAAGGTGAGCCAGTCGTGGGGGAGGAGCACGGAACGCATGCGCCGGAACGATTCGGGTTCGCAGCGCCGCAGCCAGCGAAGCTTGCTGATGGTGAAGCTGGCCAGGGGAACGCTTCCACACGCGTCCGCCCATGCGCCGGCACCCCCCGGGAGCTCCTCCAGGAGTTCCCGGGCGTCCGCCGCCGACTCGGTGTCGTTCCACAACTTGGCGGGCCGCACGACGTCCCCGTGACCGTCGAGGATGACCGCGCCATGCTGCTGCGCGGCAAACGAGATGGCGCCAGGCCGGATGTCGTTCATGCCGGCCATGGCACCGGCCCGGGAGAACGCCACCTCCCAGGCGTGGGGGTCCTGCTCGCTGCGGGGTGGTGTGGTCGGGGGATGAGGCGCTCGTCCCGAGGCAACCAGCGCACCGGAGTCGGCATCGCGTACATGGACCTTGCACGATGTCGTCGAGGAGTCGACGCCGACGACCAGTGGCACTACCGCACCCCGAGGAGCAGCTCCGTCACCAGCTGGTCGAGGCGTTCGTGGCCGTAGCCCTGAGCGGCGAGCGCATCCTCGTCATAGGAGCCTTTTCGGATATCGGCGAGCCCGCCACCCGATGCCGTCCGCTCGTCCAGACCGGAGACCCTGGCCACACGCAGGGCCTCCTGGATCTCTTCGTCCTCACCGAAACGGCGGACCTTCTCGGCCAGAATCAGGTAGGTGCGGATGCAGCCGCGGGCGAATTCCCAGACACCGGCGGCGTCCTCGGTCCGGTAGGGGTGCGCGTCGAAGTGCTTCATGCCGCCCCAGTGGGCGTCCTCGAGCACTTTCACCAGGTAGAAGGCGTCGCGGATTCCCTCGGAACCGAAGCGGAAGTCCTGGTCGAACTTCCCGATTCGCTGGGCATTGAGATCGATGTGGAAGAGCTTCTTGTGCCACAGGACCTGAGCCACGGCGTGGGAGAAGGACAGGCCGCTCATGGTCTCGTGGGCGAACTCGGGGTTGACCCCCACCATGTCCGGCCATTCCAATGCTCCGATGAAGGCCAGGACGTGCCCGACCGTCGGGAGGAAGATATCCCCTCGGGGTTCGTTGGGCTTGGGCTCCATGGCGATGCGCATGGTCAGACCCTGGTCACGGATGTACTCGCAGCACAGGTCCACCGCCTCCTTGTAACGATCCAATGCGGTCCGGACATCCTTGGCCGCATCGGCCTCGACTCCCTCCCGACCTCCCCACATCACGAAGATCTCGGCGCCGAACTCGGCGCCGAGATCGATCGCCTCACACGCCTTTCTGATGGCGAATCGGCGAATCCGCGGATCGTTGGCTGTGAATGCGCCCTCTTTGAAGATCGGTCGGGAAAAGAGGTTGGTCGTGACCATCGGGACCTTCAGCCCCGTTTCGGCGAGCGCCCGGGTGAAGCGCTTGAGGACGACCTGCCGCTCGGCCGCCGAGGACCCGTAGGGCACGAGGTCGTCGTCGTGGAAGCTCACGCCGTAGGCGCCCAGCTCGGCGAGATGATGCACGGTGACCACGGGATCGAGCGGCGGTCGGACCTCAAGACCGAAAGGATCACGCCCCGGATTGCCGACGGTCCAGAGCCCGAAGGTGAAGTGGTGTTCGGGCGTCGGTGCCAATGGATCGCTCATGAAGGTTCCTCCCGAACCCCGGTCTCGGACCTCGACTCGATCGAGTCCGGGTGCGGACCTGGTGGTGGACCGATGTTAACGCTCTGCCCGGACACCCTGACGGGGATGGATGTCGTGGTCACCACCATTTCCGCACTGCTGGCCACCCGTCGCTGGCGCCAGGCCGGTGTGGGCTCGAATTCGGTCCTCCTCAAGGCGCGCCGGACTCGCCGGCGCCCTGGCTGTGGGTGCGCCCTCAGATCGGGGGCGCCGGCAAGCCGTTTGCTCTGGCCACCGCCCCATACCACGCTGCACTGGGCTTGGGATGCCGGACGAAGGTCGTGTGATCGACACTGTGGAGGCCGAACCTGGGTGCAAATCCGTTCGACCACTCGAAGTTGTCGAGCAGGCTCCAGACGAAGTACCCGCGGATGTCCACACCGTCATCAAGGGCCCGCCGGACGCCCCGGAGCGCCTCGGAGATGTAGGCGATGCGCTCGGTGTCGTCCTCGGTGGCGATGCCACTCTCGGTCAGGAGCACGGGGAGCCCTGACACCGCCGCGGCTCGCCGGGCACAGTGCTCAACTCCTTGCGGCCAGTACTCGTAGCCCATTTGGGTGACCGGGACCCCGGGTTCGTTGGGGGCCTGGCCTTCCGGTCCGAAGTGCACACGCGAATAGCACTGGACCCCGATGAAGTCGTCGCCTTCGGCTCCCCGCATGAACC
>JBEKOI010000345.1:0-3886 GCA_049521915.1 Acidimicrobiales bacterium
TGCCGTTCCTCTTCGTCTCCTCCTCGGCCTTCCAGTCGATGTTCTACGGCCAGACCAACAGGAAGATCCGGGCCTACTTCAAGGCGCTGCGCCGCCACGCCCGACGGGAGGGCGGCGCCATCGGGTTCATCGAGGAGCTCGACGCCATCGGGGCCGCCCGCGGAAACGGTCAGCGCCAAGGTGAAGGCGTCCCCGGTGTGGTCAACGAATTGCTCATCCAACTCCAGTCCTTCGAGCAGACACCGGCCTCACTCCGCCTCAAGGGAACGTTCATCGACGCCATCAACGCCTGGCTCCCCGCCCAGAGGCGCCTGCGCAAGCCTCAGCACGTCCCGGCCAACGTCCTGGTCATCGGGGCCACCAACCGGGCCGCCGACCTCGACCCGGCACTGTTGCGGCCGGGCCGCTTCGACCGCAACATCTACTTCGGGTTGCCCAGCCGGTCGGGCCGGCGCGACATCATCGACTACTACCTGGGCAAGAAGGCGCACGACGCCGAGCTCGACGAACCGGCCAAGCGGGAGACCTTGGCCGCCCTCACCGCGGGTTACTCACCGGTGATGATCGAGCACCTGATGGACGAATCGCTGGTGTGGGCGTTGCGCCGCGGGGCGAGCAAGCTCTCGTGGAACGACCTGCAGCAAGCCAAGATGACCGAGGAGATCGGTCTGGCCCAACCCGTCGAGTACACCGAGGCCGAGCAGCGGACGATCGCCACTCACGAGGCCGGTCACGCCACCGTGGCCTGGCTGGTCGGCAAGGGTCGGAAACTCGAGGTGCTGACCATCATCAAACGCAAGGACGCGCTCGGCCTGCTCAGCCACTCGGAAGAGGAGGAGCGGTTCACCAAGACGAAGTCGGAGGTGAGGGCCCTCATCGACATCGCCTTCGGCGGGATGGTGGCGGAGGAGCTGTTCTTCGGTGAAGCATCGACCGGCGTGGCCAGCGACCTCCAGGCGGCCACCCTCAACGCCTGCCAGATGATCGGGCTGATGGGCATGGGCACGACCTTGATCTCGTCGGCCGCCATCGAGCACCCCGGCGGCATCGTGGCCAAGGTCCTGTCCACCGACGACGGGCGGTCCGAGGTCGAGGACCTTCTCGGCGAGGCCAAGGCGTCGGTGACCCGGATGCTCGAGGAGCACCGAAACGTGGTCGAGGCCCTGCGGGACGCGCTGCTGGAGCGTCAGGAGCTCATCGGAGATGACATCCTCGAGGTGATCAGGAGCTCGCAGCCGTCGCCCGTCGGTGGTTCCGACACCCGGCGGAAGTCGGTCGGCGGAGTGGGCGGGATCGCCCTGGACTGACCGGCCGGGCCTGCGGGCCAGGAGGGGTTCGAAGTCGGGGCCGGCCGGCGAGCTGTTGTTCAGCCGCGCTCGGCGCAGCTGCTGCAGCGGCCTCGGAAGACAACCTCGAGCGAGTCGACGGTCATGCCGTAGCGCTGGGCCCTCGGAAGGGACAGCGACTCGACGCCCAGGGGTTCGACGTCGAACGTCAGCCCACACCCCTCACAGACCAGGTGATGATGGTCCGGTCCGACCTTGGGGTCGTAACGAGCGGTGCCGTCGGCCAGACGGAGCTCGCTGATCTCACCCATGGCCACCAGCTCATTGAGCGTGTTGTAGACGGTGGCCAGGCTGACCTCGGGTACCGCCCGACGTGCCGCGGCATGCACCTGCTCGGCACTCAGATGCACGTGCTGCCCTTCCAAGGCGCCGATCACGGCGCGCCGCTGTGGAGTGACCCGCCATCCCCTGGCCTGGAGGCGGCGGGGAAGCGAAGCGGTGTCACCGGTCGACCCGGTGACGGCCGGGGCCCGGACCATCTCCTCATCACCTCCGGACCGCGCCGTTGCGGCCATCTCAGCCGCGCCGTTCCTTGACCTCGGACGCGATGCGCTCGCCGAAATCGGGATCGGCGGCACGGAAGTGGGCGATGCTCCGCTCGATGATGCCGTCACCGATAGGACCGGGCGAGACCGATGCCAGCCCACCGGCGATGTTGGCGACCAGGCGGGCCTGGGCGTCCCCAGGCTGCAAGCGGTAGAGATCGCCGGCCTGGGCGAAGTCATCGGTGGCCCGGCGGTCCCACTCGTAGGTCCCTGTCGAACCGTGCAGACCCAGCGGCGCGGCGAGAGGCTGACCGGTCTCGACCGGGCCGTCGAAGCTGTTGGGCTCGTAGTTCTTGGCTCGGCCGCCGTTCCCGCGCCCGGCCATGAGACCATCGCGCCCATAGTTGCGGGCCTCGGTGGCGTGCGGCGCGTTGACGGGCAGCTGCGTGTGGTTGATGCCCAGGCGGTAGCGATGGGCGTCGCCATAGGCGAACAGGCGGCCTTGAAGCATCTTGTCGGGCGACGGGCCGATGCCGGGCACGAAATTGCCGGGGTCGAAACCCGACTGCTCGACATCGCCGAAGTAGTTGTCGGCATTGCGATCGAGGGTCAGCCTGCCGATCTCGATCAATGGGTAGTCCTTCTGCGACCACACCTTGGTCAGGTCGAACGGGTTGACCCGGTACGTGGCAGCCTCGTCCGGCGGCATGATCTGCACGTGCACCGTCCACGATGGGAATTCGCCCCGGTCGACGGCTTCGATGAGGTCGAGCTGGTGACTGTCGGGATTGAGCCCGGCCAGCTCGGCGGCCTCGGCGGTTTCGAGGCACCGGATGCCCTGGTCGGTCTTGAAGTGGTATTTGACCCACACGGCCTGTCCGTCGGCGTTGACCCACTGGTACGTGTGGGAGCCGAACCCGTCCATGTGTCGGTACGAGGCGGGGATGCCACGGTCGCCGAACAGCCACGTGAACATGTGCGTGGCCTCCGGCGAGTGGGAGAAGAAGTCCCACACGTTGTCCGGCTCCTGATGGTTGGTGAAGGGATCGGGCTTCTGCGAATGAATGAAGTCGGGGAACTTCAACGGATCCCGGATGAAAAAGATCGGGGTGTCGTTGCCGACCAGGTCGTAATTTCCGTCCTCCGTATAGAACTTGACGGCGAATCCACGCGGATCGCGGACCGCGTCGGCCGAGCCGCGTCCCCCGGCCACCGTCGAGAAGCGGAGAAAGGTCTCGGTCCTCTTGCCGACCTCACCGAGAAAGCGTGCCCGCGTCCACCGGGTCACGTCGGCGGTGACTTCGAACGTGCCGTAGGCGGCCGAGCCATTGGCGTGGACCACCCGCTCGGGGATGCGTTCGCGGTTGAAACGGGCGAGCTTCTCCAAGAGGTGCTGGTCCTGGATGAGGACCGGCCCGTCCGGTCCGGCCGTCTGGCTCCGCTGGTTGTCTGCCACCGGGGCACCGGATTCGGTGGTCAACGTCGGCTTGGCCATGGTTCCCTCCCTGTTCGCTCCTGAGAAGTCCCGTTCCCGGCATATCAGGAACAAGTCCAATATTAGAGAGATTCTAGATCGGCGTCAACCGGCCCCGGACCGGTGAGGAATTTGTTCGAGGTCCGCTGAACCGATGGTCACCGCCGTACGTATACCCGGGGCGGAACGCAGCGTGCATTCCGGAAAAGGAGGTGGAGCATGACGACTTCACGGCATGAGGGTCGGCGACAGTTCGGGCGGAGACGGGTTGCGTGGACCGGAGCGGCTCTCGGCGTGGTCGCCCTCGCCGGTTCAGCCGTTGTCGTGCCGATGGCCTCGGCGCAGGCGGCAGTCAGCAAGAGCGAAGCCGTGGTCAAGGTTGTCGATCGGGCTCCGTTCGGAACGATGCTGGCCACGGTGACGGGTGCCAGCCTCTACACGGCCTCGGGGGCGTGCACCGGGAACTGCCTCCGGATCTGGCCCCCGCTTCTCATGGCCAAGGGGAAGACGACGCCGACCGGTGTGGCCGGTCTGGGAACGGCGGCCTTGACGATCGGAGCCAGCCACGACGTCCAGGTCAC
>JBEKOI010000346.1:0-3882 GCA_049521915.1 Acidimicrobiales bacterium
CGGCTGCGGGTCTGCGGTCACCGCGGCGCGGCGAGCTGGTGGGTCAGGAACGCCACCACCTGGGCGGCCAGCGTGGCCACGTCGGGTGTCACCGGTCCAGAGCCGGTCTGGACCAGTCCGTGGCCTGCGTGGTCCACCGTCACCAACGTGGCCACGTCACCGGCTTTCTTGAGTCGATCGACCAGCTCGGTCGACTGGCTCGGAGGAACGATCTGGTCCTCCGCTCCCTGGATGACCAGGAAGGGCGGCGCACCCGGGTAGATGTATGTCACGGGACTGGCCGCCACCAGCGTCGGCGACGTCTGTCCGACCTTCTCGCCGAAGGTCTCCTTCGACAGGACACCCAGGACTTTTGAACTCGACCAGTCCGGAGAGGTCAGATCGGTAGGGCCGTACTCGTCCACGACGGCCTCCACCGCGCTCGACTCACCGAGATCCCTCCCCTCCTCGAATTGCCCCATCTCGGAGGGCCGCCCGGTGAGCCCCAGCATGCTGGCCAGTTGACCCCCGGCACTGGACCCGATGACCCCGATCCGGCGCGGATCGATGTGGAGCGCCGGGGCGTTGGCCCGGAGGAAGCGGATGGCGCACTTGGCGTCGTCGAGCTGCGCCGGCCATGGACTGGAGGGGGCCAGCCGGTAGTTGATGGACACGAACGCCCACCCCTTGCCGACCAGAGCCGGCTCGACGTCCCAGTCCACCGTCTGGGGTTGGAGGTTGGCGTCGCCACTCACCCATCCCCCGCTGTGGATGTCCACCACGGCCGGTGCCGACCTCGAGGGTGCGGACGGCTCGAAGACGTTGAGGGTCTCGGCAATGCCACCGTTGTCGCAGTAGGTATACGAGCTCTCCGAGCCGATCAGACCCGGTGGACCACCGCATGCGCTCAACAGGGGCACCGCGACGAGCACCGCCATCAGGCTCTTCCCGGTGGCCCTCAGAACCCGCATACCGGTACCTGCCTCTCCGATGCCCGGTTCTGACGAATCGGCGCTACGTTGCCTGCAACAGCGTATGGCACCTTTGGTTTGGATCGGAGTCGACCATGTGGGCTCGAGGCATCGTCGGAATCGTGCTCTGCCTCACCGGTCTGGTCTGGATCGGGCAGGGCACGGACGTGATCAGCAACTCGAAACTGATGAGCGGGCATGGGCAGTACACCCTGCTCGGTGTCGTCGTGCTGGTGATCGGGCTGGCCCTGGTGGTGTGGGCGGCCCGCGTCCGCAAGGAGCGTTCCGCTTCGGCGCGTTCTTCTTGACTCAATCGGTGTGCGGTGGCCACGACAGCGACCGCAGCGTTCGGAGCCGTCCGCCCACGCTGCGCGACGACGGGTGCCTCGACCGGGCCCGGCTTCTGAGCTCGTCCGTCATTCGGGTGACCTCGCGATCGATGCCGGTGCGGAGCTGACGGACGGCCGGGGAGTCACCGGAGTGCAACTTGAGCTCATCCAGCTGGGCTTGCTGCCGGTCACGCTCGGCGAAGAGCTGCTCGTCGCTGAAGAACGTGTAGTCGGTGACGCCATCCGCATCCACCCGCAGGGGTTCGCTGCTCTGTGTCCAACCCAGGTCTCTCGGGTGCGTGCTCATAGGGAGAACATCGGCTGGTTCCGCACCGGACTTGAACGACCTCGATCCCCGTCTTCCCAGGCAGCCTGCCCCAGAGGCCCGGGGGCAGGTCTACACTCGGGCGGGCTGGATCGGTCCGCAGGATAGGCATGGGAGACGAATGTGGCTGATGGCGTCAAGCTCAACGGGCATCATCGGGTGACGGTCGAGAAGATCTTCCAGCACCCGGTCAGCCACAACATTCAATGGCACGACGTGCTGTCCCTCCTGGAGAGCGTGGCCGAGGTGAGCGAGCGGCACGACGGGCGGTACAGGGTGACGTTGGGAACGGAGACCGAGACGCTGGATGCGCCGGCCGGTCACGACGTGGACGAGCAGATGGTCATCGATCTGCGGCGCATGCTGAGGGGGGCGGGGATCGTCCCCGACCCGACGTAGGACCTCAGCGGGTCGATCCGGCCAGATCGGGCAGGGGAAGGCCCAAGCGGAAGATACTGGCGTTGGGAACGGCATCCCAGGGCAAGCCCCTGAGCTCGGTGTCGGCGGCCAGTGATCGGAGCATGCGGATGCTTCCGCCGTGGGCCACCACCACGGCGTCACCGTCTTCGTGCTGTCCGAGTAGTTGGCGGAGGAAGGCCGAACAGCGCTGGTGGACGTCGTAGAGCGATTCCCCGCCGGGCGGCCTGGCGTGTTCGTCGACCACCTGGCCATCGCGGATCCCCGTGACCGCCACCGAGATGTTGGTCGAAGGCACCCCTTCGGCGATCCCGAAGCACCTCTCCCGCAGCCGATGATCGGTCCGGACCTGGCAACCCAACCGCCGGGCGGCGACCATGGCCATCCGGCGGGCCCGGTAGAGGTCGCTCGAGTACACCGCACGGATCGGTTCCTCGGCCAGACGGTCCGCCACCTGCCTGGCCTGGAGCCGCCCTCTGCGGGTCAGGCGGGCTCCGTCGATCTGACCTTGGACCCATCCCATGGCGTTCCATGTGGTCTCACCATGGCGGACCAGCCAGATGACTCTCTCCTTGCCTGCTCGCTGCTTGCCTGCTCGGGACATGGAGCAATCCTCGACCATGAACCTGAGAAGAAGCTGAGAGTGCATGGTGCGAATGCTTGGAAGTGGGCCGGCCCGCGTCCCGGACCAGGTCAGGGGTCCATCACGCCCGGGTCGTCGGGCTGAACCAGATCGGCACCCATGTTCGCCGCGCCACCGGGGCGGCTGAGCCCATGCGCGCCGGTGTGGCACCATGGAGGGACGTGACGTGTGCCGGACTTGCCGGTGAATCCGATCAGGGGCAGGAGATGAGGGTGCCAGCTGAAGTCCGCAGTCGTTCGGACCGCGCCCGGTCACCGAGGGCCGGTGCTCCGATCCTCACCGGCGCGCTCGTGTCGGTGGTGGTGATGGTCCTGGCCGCAGTGGGCTCTGTGTTGGTGCCGTTCGTGGCCGTCGGTCCGGCCGGGGCCGCCCCGGTTTCGCGTGTGCCGGTTTCCGCCACCGTGCACCACGGCTATTGGCTGGTCGGGCGGGACGGCGGAATTTTCTCCTTCGGATCGGCGCCGTTCTACGGCTCCACGGGAAACCTCCAACTCCAGCGCCCGGTGGTGGGCATCACCCCCACCCCGGACGACCGTGGCTATTGGCTGGTGGCGGCGGACGGGGGGATCTTCGCCTTCGGCGACGCGGGGTTCTACGGTTCCATCCCCGGGATCGGCCTTGCTCCCGCCGGCTCGGGAGAGACACCCAGTTTGAACGCGCCGATCGTGGGGATCGTCCCGTCCGTCGACGGGCGCGGCTACTTCATGGTGGCGGCTGACGGCGGCGTGTTCGCCTTCGGGGATGCACGCTTCGAAGGATCGTGCCCGGGGATCGGCGGTTGCGGGGGCCCGGGCAGAGCCGTCGTACCCGATGCCAGCGGCAAGGGCTACTGGCTGGTGACCACAGGGGGGCATGTCCAGACCTTCGGCGACGCCCAGTACTACGGCGAGCCGCCGCCACAGATCGTCCAGATCACGTCGGCCGTGCGCACCGCGGACGGGCACGGCTACTGGATCCTCAACCGGATCGGTGCCGTCTATCGCTTCGGCAACGCACCCGCCTACGGATCGCTCCCCGTTGGTGACGCGGGTGGCTACAACATCGCCAGCGCCATCTTCCCCACGCTGGGGGGAGGCGGCTACTGGGTCTCGACCGCCATCGGTGCCGTCTACAACTTCGGCGATGCCCCGAACGAGGGAAGCATGCTCGGTCATCACCTGAACGGCGCCGTCATCGCGGCCACCGGCTGGTGATCGAAGGGTGCAGCCGCCGTCGGCG
>JBEKOI010000347.1:0-3840 GCA_049521915.1 Acidimicrobiales bacterium
CAACAGGGCCGGGAGGGCGGTGCTGGCGTAAGGACCATGAATCGCGCGACGGGGAACGAAGAACCGCCGGCGCCAACAAACGCGACTACAAAACTCGGCAAATAGACGCGAAGGCTCGCCACGCCTGGGAACAAACATGCAGGTCAAAGACAAGATGGGCCAACACTGAACGAGCCTGAGAAGCACCCGAATCGACTCATAATCCCTCGGTCGTGAGTTCGATCCTCACCTGCCCCACGACAGGCCCACGCCTGCCCCACGACAGCCCCACGCCTGCCGCCAGCCCCGCCTTGCGGCCCGACCCTCGCCTCGGCATCAATGGCGCTTGCGCCGGCCCCTTCTCGATTGCACCCGCTTTGCCTTCCGATTGCGACGGCTGGCATCGCTGTGAGGCGTGTGCCCTACTTGACTATGGGACGTCGCGGGTCCCTCGTGGCTGTGGTTGGTCTGGCCCTCGTCCGTTGCCAGGCTGTGGCGGCGACGGCTCATCGTTGTTACACCTCCGACGACAAGGACAACGGCGAGGAGACTGAAGATCAAGACGTAGAACATGGCCCATTAGACCATGGACCCCGTGAGATGTCCCGTCTCCGTCCGCCCGGCCACGGCAGGCCCGCGACGGAGGTGGCCCTCAGGAGAGCCCGGCGAGCTTGTAGAGAACGAGCGAGCCAGCCACCGCAACATTGAGCGATCGACCGACTCCCAGCATTGGGATCTCGATGACGTGATCGAGATAGGTCATTACCTCGGGTGGCAGCCCAGAGTGCTCATGACCGAGAAGCACCACGCTGTTCTTCGTCGCTTGACGAACCTGTTGGAGCGGTATGGAATCATCGTCCAGTTCCACGCCGATGATCTGAGCTCCACTCCTCCTTGCCCGTTCGATCCAACCGACCTTTGACTCGACCAAGTGGAGGCAAGGCCTGGCCGGGAGCGTGTCGCCCCTCTTCAGTGCTTGCCGGTAGTGGTCGGTGTCGGAAACTGCCATGCAGGCGCCGACGGGCGTCGCAGGTTCGTAGCAGAGTCCCGAGGTTCGCTCCATACGCAACCCAAAGTGGAGCGACTACCAAATGGTTCGTACAAGGGATTGGAGAACGGCGACGATCGGAGTATTGATCCGAACGCCGATTCCGGCGGCTCAAGGAGTCCGATGGCGGTCCGGGAGCGAGTCGGACAGTGCGTTCATGGGCATCGGACTTCTCGGCGTCCGTGGGCCTTCGTTGTCGAGGACAGAAGACTAACCGTCCGGGCTTGCACCCATCAATGGCTTTGTTCTCCGGGCGCGGAACCGGTTCGCCGGCAAGCCGACAGCACCGTGTGGACCTACGACCAGCGCTCGAACTCCTCGGCCAGCAGACGCGGCGCGTGCTCGGCGTCCAGGAAGTAGAGCTCGAGCGACGGGTGGGCGGCCCGGAAGCCCTCGATGACGGCGATGCCGTCCTCTCCGGTGGCCCCGGCCAACTGCTGCAGGAGGTAGTTGTAGATGTACCCGACGCCGAACGGAAGGGTGACCGAGGTGATCTCCGCCACCCGGTCGAGATCCCCGGACAGATAGGCCAGGTAGGCGAAGGCCGTCAGGAAGTCCGACATGATCTTTGGTCGGCGCAGGATCGCCTCGCGGGCCGCGGGGGCCAACGACCGGGCCGCGGCCTCGGGCCCGTCGGCGTGGGCCATCACCAGGTGGGTGACGATGGTGTTGACGTGGGCCCACTGCGACCCGGGTGGTATTGGGGTGAAGTCCGCCACCACCTCGCCCGCATCGTCGATCCGCCCGCCGGCCAGCAGCAGGGCGGTCTCGATCACGTGCCGGTAGCCGTACTCGGGGGCCGAGGCCAGGGCGGCGCAGGCCACCCGGGCGGCCTCGTCGAACCGCATCGGGATCATGATCCAGGTGGCCACGAAGAGGTCGACCCCGGCCAGATTGGGGATACCTTCGGCAACGGCCAGGTCCCGGGCCTGGTGGTAGAGATCACCGGACCGGCGGATGTCCCCGAAGATCTGATTCACGATGCTCTCGACGATCAGCACCAGGATCAGATAGTCGCCGGGGTGGTCCTGGGCCACCTCGTGGGCGTCACGGACCGCGGCCATTGCCCCTACGATGTCGCTCAGGGTGGCCGGTACCCACGCCAGCGAGGTATCGGCGACACAGGTGTTGGCGCACTCTCACCCATGCCCGGATTCCAGCGAGATCCTGCCGCATTGGATACGATGTACAGGCATCCAAAAGGGACAGGGTCGAATGGCTCCGTCCGCAAAACAAATCGAAGGGGGACTCATTCATGTTTCGTCTATCCACCCGTGCCGCCATAATTGCGGGACTGCTGGCAGCCTCGACGCTGGGCACGGTAGGACTCACCACCGGGGTCGCTTCTGCGACCGCAGCGGCAGCCACATGTAAGACGCTTACTACGACAGGAAAAGCACAGACATCGAGTACGGGGAAACTCACGGGCTGCACCCCGGCCGCGGTGACCGGTGGCAGCGCCAAGGTGACAACCGAGCAGAACATCAAATCTGGGAAGGGAAGCGCCACGATCACGTGGAGTGGTGGCAAGGGAACGACCACATCCACGTTCACCTTCAAGCTGAATCCGAAGGGGTCCACGATCAAGTGCGCAACGGGAACCATCTTGGTGCAGGAATCGTCGACGACCACCGGCGGCACGAACACAAAGATTCCGAAGGGTCAGAAGTCCACCCTCTATCTCTGCGCAAATACGAAAACTGAGGCCACCTCACTCGCTCCGGGTCAGACGTACTCAGTCTGACGGCGAGCTCGTCAACACCAGTCGTACCGACGATCCCCTCCACTTACGTGGAGGGGATCGTCGCGTGTACGCCCAGCAGTCCCGATGTGCGGGAGGTGGGGCGACGCAGCGGAGCGCGATCGGTTCGAGGTCGGTCCTGACGGACGACAGGTGTTGAGTGGGCCAGGTCCGGCGTCCGAGGACTTGGCCGCGGGGCAAAGGGCTCGTGGACATCAGGTGATGCCGAACAACCGGCGTGGGTGTCGGGTTGGGGTGGCTTCCCTGAGCCGGAGTCCCCGACACGGCGCGCTCTGCGGTTCGACGCTGCTCGGCAATGGCCACTGATTTGAAACGGATCGAGTGTCTCTTTCGTTCGTCATGAAAGGACGACATCGGGACGAAGAGGCGGTGGCCATCATGAGGCGAGTGTCTGGTCGAATCGGGATAGCCGTCGCCGCGGTCTTCGCTCTCACCGTCTTGGTGCCGACGGCCGAGGCGACGACATCACAGTCGTTGAGCGCCGTTCGATCAGTGGCCAGCGGCTATGCCGGCTCATGCGCGCTCCTCACCTCCGGCTCGGTGGACTGCTGGGGGTATGGCCACTTCGGCCAGCTCGGGAACGGGAGCTTCTACTCTCCGACCGTCTCCGGTGTTCAGGGTTCTGCCGTCCCGGTGGCGGTCACCGGGGTGGGCGGAACGGGCACCCTCACCGGGGTGGCCAGCCTCGTCAGTGCCAACTACAGCCTCTGCGCCCTCCTCACCTCCGGTGGGGTGGACTGCTGGGGGGACGGCGCTGACGGGGAGATGGGCAACCGAACCTTCTACACCGGGATCCAAGCAGGCTCAGCTTTCCCGGTAGCGGTCACAGGGGTGGGCGGAACGGGCACCCTCACCGGGGTGGCCAGCCTCACGAGCGCCGATCACAGCTTCTGCGCCCTCCTCACCTCCGGTGGGGTGGACTGCTGGGGTTACGGCGCTGACGGGCAGCTCGGCAACGGAACCTTCTATACCGGGACCCAACCGGGCTCAGCCTTCCCGGTGGCGGTCACCGGGGTGGGCGGAACCGGCACCCTCACCGGCGTGGCCGGCC
>JBEKOI010000348.1:0-3825 GCA_049521915.1 Acidimicrobiales bacterium
TGGCAGGTGCCCCCTGCCGATTTCTCGCATTCGGTGGGCCAAGGCCTCCGAATGTGAAGCAAAAGCCCTTATCATGCGGGATGGTCATTTTGACGTGCCCCCCGCTTGCCAGAATCTAACTTGCATAGGCTAGCTCCGGTTGCCTGAGATCCTCGGGAATCTTGAGATCTCCGGCCACCCATTCATCCCAGTGGGCTTGGACAAACTCCCAGTATTCGAAGTCCGCTTGTGCCTTCGCGATTTGCGCCTTTAGTTGCTCGTCTGACTTGCCTATTTGCTTCGGCGTGGGTGGATCCTTGGGGCGGGCATAGAAGCGGTGACCCCATCCACGGAGCCGTGTTATCACTTCGTCAGGAATCTGGCGGGCGAATGGATAGAGAACGTAGACATTTGATGTTTTTGAGTTGTCATCCCGCGCCCATTCGATTACTTCGAGATATGCACCACAATCGTCATAGGTGTTCGAGAGCTCTCTGGCAACCCTGTGCTGGACTTTCGGCGAAAGGCCGGTACCGGCTTGGATCATCTTTTGCCTTGGCCAGGCGAGCGGGTCCGCTCCTGCTGTCTTGGCGACGAACCGCCAGAATCGGAAAGCGTCATATCCGACCTTGTCTGGTAAATCATGTGGTAGTCGCACGAAATATTTTCCCTCGGGCCAAGGCCATTTTTCTTTCTCTTGCATCACTGTCATTTGTATTCACCTCTTTCCTGTCCGCCCCACGGTGAGGCGGTTTTGCAGCCGATTGGGCGGGAGGTGAGGTGACTACCCCGCGCCCAACCGACCGCACACCTCTACCGGGCCTCCCATACGGCGTCGTATAGGTCAAAGCGTTCCTTCCTCCGGGGTTTGTTGACGCGTCCACCAGGTCTCGGGCACTGGGTGAGTAGATCGGCAGGGTTTCCAGATCCGCCCGACTGAAAACGATCTGCGACTGCCGATGCGCTCCGAGCTTCCATGATGGAATCGTCCGTTCCTCACGTAGGCCACGCAGAAACCGCACGCTCAGCCACGGCATCGCGTGGTGCGCCTGAGCGATGGTTAGACCATCGGCGGGGATCGGTGGAGAAACTTTCAAGATCTGCTTGCATTCCTCTCTGAGTCTGCTAGACTGATGGGGGCCAGGGGGTTCTTGCGGGGTCGGTATTGTAGCAGTTCCGGCTTGAAATGTCAATAGCTAGACCCGCTTTTCTGCCAAATTTGCTGTCAGAGCTAAGCGGCGTGTCTATGTTCGTCTGAGCGATTTGGACGGCGCAGGAACGATCTCAGCGGGCGCACGTGCAACTGTTAAGGCTGTGCTCTACAGTCCGGCTATGCGAAACGATTTCGGTTCGGTCAGGGAGTTACCGTCTGGCAAGTGGCAGGCGACGTGGAAAGCCAACGGGGCCAGACATCGGGCACCGATGACGTTTCGGAACAAGACCGACGCAAAGACGTATCTAGCTACCGTGCGTGCCGATCTGGAGCGGGGAACGTGGACAGATCCGCTGGCCGGTCGGATCACCGTCAGGGAGGTCGGAGCCGAGTGGCTCGCCTCCAATCCGAACAAGTCTGACGGGTCGATTGATCGGGACCGACGCACCTTGAACAAGCACGTCTACCCGGAGATCGGTTACCTCCCCATCGGCACCGTGGACAGATCGATGATTCAAGCCATGGTGAACGGGTGGACGAATGCCCCATCGAGCATCGCTCGGCAGTATTCAACCACTGCCGCCTTGTTCAATTTTGCGGTCGATAGGGAATGGATACCACGGTCCCCTTGTCGCAAGATCCCACTCCCCACGGTGGTGCCCTCGGACCACTATCAACTCAGCGCCGACGACGTGAAAAGTATCTACCGTGCGACTTCGTGCGACTTGAGACCCTGCATCGCCATAGGCGCGACCACGGGTATGCGATGGGCTGAGATCTTTTTTCTGCGGGTTGAGCACCTAGACCTAGATGGGCGCGTGCCCTCTATCCGCGTAGCTGGTGGAATCACTAGGGGGAGCGACGGCAAGCCAAAGGCAGGCAAGCCAGGGAGCCGGAAAGCGAAGCCACGTGTTATTCCGATCGGCCCCACTCTGGTGAGAGTTCTCTCGGCCCACATTGCCGACCGTCAGCCGGGTGATCTCTTGTTCCCTGATGGGAACGGCAATTTGATGCGATACAATAACTGGTACAACCGGGAATGGCTTCCGACCTTGGAGCGCGCTGGTCTGGCGGATAAGCTGCCCCGTCCTGGCATTCACGATTTGCGCAGGATGAACGCAACACAACTTGCCGGGAGCACAGACGTAAAGACATGGAGTACGCGTCTCGGTTTGTCTCCGCGGGTGGGCCTAGATGTGTACGCCAGGCCCATTCCAGAGCTTGAGCAAGCGGCAGGTAATTTCATGGATTCGTATGCACTGTCGCACGTAGGTCGCACGGAAGGTGTGGAAATGGTGGCAATAGAGGGTTAGAACGCAGTTCACGCCCCCTTAGCTCAGTCGGTAGAGCACAGCCATGGTAAGGCTGGTGTCGTCAGTTCGATTCTGACAGGGGGCTCGCCCCTGGCGGCGTAGCTCAGTTGGTCAGAGCACACGGCTCATAATCGTGTTGTCGCGGGTTCGAGTCCCGCCGCCGCTACCAGATCCGGGGCGGTTCCCCGGGGCAGCAAGAAGGAAGGACGAAAGATGGCAAAGAACGAGAAGAGGGTGCAGGTCACGTTGGCATGCGAGGTCTGCAAGCGGCGTAACTACATCACCACCAAGAACAAGCTCAACGACCGGGAACGGATCGAGATGAAGAAGTTCTGCCGGTGGGATCGCCAGCACACCGTGCACAAGGAGACCCGCTGAGCCTTGTCGGGCTAGCCGGTGCTACTCTGGCTAGCTGTTCCCCAGGTCAGGGGGATGAACCTTTTGCCGGACGGAAACCCAAGGCAGCCCACTGAGGGCAGTAGCTCAATTGGAAGAGCACCGGTCTCCAAAACCGGCGGTTGAGGGTTCGAGTCCCTCCTGCCCTGCCCCGAACCCCAGAACACGCCGAGTCCTAGAAGACTGAGTCCGACAAGACTGAGTCACCGAATATTGATGTGAGGCACAACTCGTGAACCGCGAAACCAAGCGCATGATGCAGCGCCAAGGCCAGATGGAGGCCGATGGGTCCCCCGCAACCCGTCGCGCCCCTGCCGGGGCGCAGGCAGGCCGCGCCGGTGCGCGGACTCCCGGGAAGGGCCCGTCCGGCCGCAAGCGGACGACCCCGGTCCAGTTCACCCGTGAGATCAGGGACGAGATGCGCCAGGTGGCCTGGCCCTCGCGCGCGGAGCTGCTCAACTACACGTCAGTCGTCCTGACCACGCTCTTCATCATGATCGGCCTGATCTTCGTGCTCAATCTGGGCTTTGGGAAGCTGATCACGCTTCTCTTCTCGAGGTAGTCCAGTGACCGACATGACCGACAACCCCGACGGGGAGGATGCACCTGTGACTGTCCATGACACGACTGCGAGCTCGGTCGAGCTGGGCGAGCCGGATCTGGTGCTCGACGCCACGGCCGAGCCCGCCGCCGACACCGCTCCCGAGGCCGAGCCGGCCAACGCGAACGAGGGACTGGGATGGGGTGGTGACGACGAGGAGATCGTTCCCGTCGAGAGCCCTTACGACCGCCCGGGACGCTGGTACGTCGTGCACACCTACTCGGGATACGAGAACAAGGTGCGCTCCAACATGGGGAACGTGGTGGCCTCGCGCGGGATCGAGGACCGGGTGTTCGAGGTCGTCATCCCCATGGAGGACGTCGTCGAGTTCAAGGGCGGGAAGAAAGTCACCGTCCAGAAGAAGGTGTTTCCGGGTTACCTCC
>JBEKOI010000349.1:0-3796 GCA_049521915.1 Acidimicrobiales bacterium
GGAGATCCTGATGGTGCTGTTCAACATCGGCAAGGATGTCCGGTCCATCCGGGAACGGGGCGATAGGCGGCTCTAGCGCGGACCGATCGACGGGGCCCGCGGTCCCCGTGTCCCGCCTCGGTCGGGCCGCCGGTCCGCTCTGGCACGCATCCGTTCCTCTGCGTCGCCCTCACCCCGCCTCAAGCATACGGTTGGAATGTTAGGTGCCCCGAGTGGGAGCACACCGGCCGGAGCCGATCCGGTTCCCTCGAGCCTCCCCGGTGGACGTGGGCGGGCGACCGGGACGCCGATTGGGGTGTCTCGGCCTCTTGAAAATGGTGGGTCACGGGTCCACCATGGACCTAGGCGAGAGGCCGAGGGAGTGAGCGGAATGCGTGCACAAATTGGAGATCGCATCGTGGTCCGCGGCCATCCGGCGATGCTGCCGGACCGTGAGTGCAAGGTCGTCGAGGTCCCGAAGGGAAACGGGGAGCCGCCGTTCGTGGTCCGGTGGGAGGGGAGCGGCCGCCAAGGCCCGTTTTTCCCGGGGCCAGATGCCGTCATCGGCGGTGACGAACGTCAAAGGGATGAGCGGACCGTTCCCTTCACGTGGCCAGACCGGTATTGGTGGGGATACTGCTGACGGGGGATCGCGGACTGACGCGGTCGCTGGTCGCCCCGTTCGTGGAGTGCTGTCCGGGGCTGCCCCCCGTGGAAGGTCATCCGATGAGCGCATCGGTCAGTGGTCCGATTCCGGCGATGCGGCCGGCCAGTTCGCCGGGTAGGTGATGACGAGTTGCCAGTGCTGCCGGGTCCGTATAGCTGATCTTCGTCCGGCCGTCGTCGTCCCACACGAGCACTTTGAGGGGGAGATCCAGGGCCGCCAGTGGTGATGCCTGCATGACCGGCGTGCCGGCGGCCGGGCTGCCGAAGATGACGAGCTTCGTGTTGCGCAGTTCGAGTCCATGCCGGCTTGCTTCGCCACTGTGGTCGATGATCGCGAAGAGGGTCATACCTCGCTCATGGACGAGATCCCCGAGCCTGTCCACGGCTTCGTCGACCGACCCCGAAGTGGACTTCGTGACGATCTCGTTCGTCGAATGATCGCTGGCATCACGGTGCATGGCTTTCCTCCGGTTCAACGACCCAATTTACGCGGATGGCGATGGCGACACCCAGCCGCGGCGCAGGGAGCCGACGCGGTCGGGGAGGATTCCCATTGCGGGTATGGCTGGACCCCCACGGGGTGGATCAGTGGGCCAGCTCCAGGGCGATCCGCTGCAGATGCTGACTCCTGCCCGCCACGCTCTGCAACGCGATGACAGCCTTTCGGGCCTCGGGCACGAGGACCAGGAGCGACGAGTACCCTCCAGTCCCGCCGTTGTGCCAGGTGATGGTCGGAACTCGATCCGGTGGTCCATCGATCATCCAGAAGAGTCCCGAGCGTCGGTTCGGGCGATCCGTGGGGATCCCGTTGATCGGCTCGATCGATCGCAGTCCAGGAGCGGTGCCGTCCAGGAGTGCAGCCGCCAAGCGGGCCATGTCGTCGATCGTGCTCACGACGCCGCCGGCCGGGGCATAGCCCTGAAGGACCCAGGGCTCACGGGGCAGGCCCCGCGACGACCTCCCCGAGAGGGCGTGGTGTCCTTTCGTGGAGACGGTGGTTCTGCCCATCTGCAGGGGTCGAAGTATTCGCTCCGCCAGGAGCGATGGATAGGCGGTGTCGGCGACCACCGCCAGGATCTCCCCAAGGGCCGCTCCTCCGATGTTGGAGTACCTCCTCTGGCCCCGGCTGTGGAGAGTTTGACGGGCTGCGAGCTCGATCACGCTCGCCGGGCTTCCCCGGTAGGGGTTGCGGCCCAGAACGGCATGGGACCAGCTGCGGAGCGAGCTTGCCCCACTGGCCGGCATTCGCGGGAGTCCGGAGGTGTGCGTGGCCAGCTCCAGCAATGTCACCGAGGACAGGTCGCTTCCGCTGGGTATCGGTGCGACCTCTCCGACCTCGGTAGCCAGGGACAAGCGGCCGCGCTCGACGAATTCAGCCAGCAACATTCCCGTCAGGGCCTTCGTGATCGATCCGATCTCGAAAAGTGTGTCGGGCGAAGTGCCGATCAGTGCCCGTCTGGTGGTCGGCTCGGGCTCCAGGTCAACCACAGCAAAGGCGAGGCGGCCGTTGACGCGTCCGGCGACGTCACGAACACGGGCAAGAAGTGCAGGGTCACTCTGCGTAGCAATTTCATCCGGCATGTACGAGGCCTGCAACTATGGGATTCCGAATCCGCCTGAGGCAAGTGGCAGGGATCAACATTTTATTTATAGTGGACTCGATCCGGAACCGGGCCCTGTCGACGGAGGGAGGGGATCAGGTGAGTGACGTTTCGCAAGGCGAGGGCTGGTGGAAAGCCTCGGACGGCAAATGGTACTCGCCTGACCGAAGACCGGCTCCGCAGGAGGGCTGGTGGAAGGCCTCGGACGGCAGGTGGTATCCACCGGAGCGGAGGCCTGCTTCTCAAGTGCCTGTCGCACCGACCGATGCCGACGTCTACAGAGATCCCGGCGTCCCGGCACTGCAGCCCAATGACCCTGGATCGCCGACGAAGCCGGCGAAGCCCTGGTGGCGCAACCCAAAGGTGAACGTGCCCCTGGGAGCGGCCGCGGTCGTGATCGTGGTGGTTGCCGCATTCGTCGCGACGACCAATCATTCCAATGCCTACCCCGCATCGGTCCGGTCGGAATTCCTGAAAGGGTGCGATACCAGTGATGGTGGTGGGCCAGCACAGGCCGCCGCGTGCAATTGTTTTCTGAACTGGATGCAAGCAAATCGCTCTGAAGCGCAAATGGCGAAAGCGGACGAATCGACGATCGCTGCAGATGTGGCCGCGGCCCATTCGAGTTGCCCTGATCTCGTCTATAGCAATTCCGGCACTGGCAACTCAGGAACGTCCGGTAGTTCCGGATCGGCCGGCTCCAGCACCTCGGGCAACTCGGGATCAGGTGGCTCCAGCAGCTCGGGCAATTCCGGATCGGGAAGCTCCACGACCTCTGGCAATTCGGGATCGGCCGGCTCCACCTCTGGCAACTCGGGGTCGAATAGCTCGGGAACGTCGGGCAACACCGGAACGTCAGGCAACTCGTGAGATCGAACGCCGGGAACCATCGAAGGTCTTCCGCCTTCTACGACTCGATCGAGATTCTGCAACAATCGGACGCACATGGCGGGGCGGGCGGGGACGATCGGGGCCATCCGTTGCCGAGTGACCACGGCCACGTCTGGTTCCCCGGCGTTGTGTTCGGCAACGCCGCCAGACCATGGGGAGGAGAACGGTGAAGAAGAAGGGCGGAAAGGCGAACTCGACGGCCTGGCCCAAGCGGGCACTCGCTGCCGAGTCTCGTATCGACAAGAGGAACCGGCAACTCGAGGAGCGAGATGCGGTTATCCAGGCTCGGGACGAATCAATCACTGCCCAGGCCCGTGAGATCTCCGCTCTTCTGACGGAGTTGGAGGAGATTCAGAAGCGCCAAATCGATGCAGATCGCTTCGAGGAACAGTCGGCTGCATCCACGATGGGGTCAGTGTCAGCGAGTAGGCCTGCTCAAGCCACTGCTCCGTTGATCGTGGCCCCGCCCGGAGGGTCAGGCGGAGAGTCCGTATCTGCGCCATCCCTGCCGACCGAGCCCGTGGCCGCCGCTCCCGTGGTCGCCGCCGAGCAGCTGCCCCCGCCACCACCACCCCTGCCGACCGAGCCCGTGGCCGCCGCTCCCGTGGTCGCCGCCGAGCAGCTGCCCCCGCCACCACCACCCCTGCCGACCGAGCCCG
>JBEKOI010000350.1:0-4471 GCA_049521915.1 Acidimicrobiales bacterium
CGCGGTCCCCGAGCTCTACCGCCAGCAGCGGGGCGAACCGGTGGAAGGCGGCCTTGGAGGCGGCATAGGCCAAGCCCCAACCGCCCCGGCCCACCGGACCCGGCGGATCGGCGGTGGCCGTATGCGACGTGACGTCGATGACGGTGCCCCGGCCGCGCTCGAGCATCCCCGGGAGCACGGCCTGCACGAGCACCAGATTGGCCACCACGTTGGCTGCCACTTTGGCCTCCAGTTGCTCCACGGTCAGCTCGACCACGGGGACCATGCTCCCGGGACCGGTGTCCACCGCGTTGTTGACCAGCAGGTCCACGCCGCCCCATATGGTGACGACCTGCTCCACGGCGGCGCGCAGCGCAGCGTGGTCGTGGAGGTCGGCCACCAGTGGGAGGGCGCGTCGGCCGGCCCCGCGGACCAGGTCCGCCGTCGCCTCCAAGCTGCCGGGCAGGGCGCGTCCTCCGCCGGTGTCGGAGTCGTCGCGGCCATCGCCCTCGCACAGCGTGCGACCGGTCACGGCCACATCCCATCCCGATCGGGCCAGAGCCACGGCGGTGGCCTTGCCGATCCCGCGGGTGGCGCCGGTCACCATGGCCCGCCTCGGTGCGTCCCCATCCGGCATGCGGAGGTGTCTAGCAGAGGACGCCACCGCATCGTGGTCCGACCCGGTGCTCAGGGGGGCGGCGGGCGCGCGTGGACAACGCACGTGGTGGCTGCCTCGACGGCCAGCGCCCCGTCATAGCCCAGACCGGCCAGGCACCGGGTGAGCTCGTCCGTGGTCGGAGGCTCCCACCGCCGGGCACGGTCCACCCCGGTCCACACCCAGGCGCCCGCCTGATGGACCGGGAGTCTCCCCGTGGCCGCCGTCATCAACGCGGCCGCCGCGGTCACCGAACGGATCCGCTCGTAGGCCGGCAGCCGGGGCTGGTCGGGGACGACCACCGTGGTGACCCCCCATCCGTGCAGGGCCTGCCGCGTGGCCACTGCGTCCGGGCCGGTGATGTCCTGGGTGGGGCTGAAGAAGAAGGTTGCGTTGGCGATGGCGGACTGACCGGCGCGCTCGGCCCCGGCCCGGGCCAGCACACCGGCGGGCCCACCCTGGCCGACCATGGAGAAGGCCATCTCGTCGACGGCCTGCCAGGTCATGGCCGTCTGGGTCACGGCGAAGGGGGCGGGGAGGATGAGCAGCACCTGTCGTCCGTGCAGGTGGGGTGCCACCGTCTCGAGCCAGGTGGGCAGCAGCACCGGCCGGGTCGTGTAGGGAAGGGCGGCCGACAGGTAGACGGCTGACGGGACCAGCACCACTGCGGCCACGATGGTGGCCACCACCACCGCCCACCATCGCCGCCCGACCCCGGGTGACCGCTCGGCCCGCGCGTGTCTGGCCGGGTGCCGGCGCCGGGCCACCGCGGTGCGGCAGTGGTCGATGATGACACCGGTCGACACGGCCACGGCGAGGTCGGTCATGAGCACGAACCGGCCCGGCGTGATGTTCTCGAACAGCGGGAGGTGGGCGAAGAGCTGCCAGGGCAGGAAGAACCGGTGCCTGGCCCCGATCGAGAGCACGGCCGACACCACGGCCACGGCTCCGAACAGCCACAGCCTCCGGTCGCGACGCCAGATGAGGGTGCCCAGGACGACCACGGCCACGGCTCCGATCCCGATGTACTGGGACGAGAGGATCGGCCCCTGGCTCCCCCCCACCACCCGGCTCATGGCCGACCCGAAGAAACCGGTCGAGAGCGCGGGTGTGGGGAGGAGGAAGTCCCGTACCGCGTTGCCTTCGTAACCGGCATGGTGGGGCGGCCAGACCAGTCCGGAGAGGTGGGCCGGACCGGCTAGGGCGAACCAGGTCGGGTAGGCCAGGAGCACACCGGCGGTGAGGGCGGCGGCGCCGAAGCCCACGCCGACGTGGCCGGCGGCCTGTCGGAGGACGGTCGGGTGGGAGAGGGCGGCGTAGACGACCACCATGACGATCCCGACGGCGGCCGTGATGGCCATGATCAACAGGACCTCGGTGCCGATGAAGAACTGGACCACGACGAGCAGCCCGAGGAGCACGCCCACCCCCGCCGGTCGTCGGCGCCGGCGGACCAGCAGCTCGTCGAGGCAGGCCACCACCAACGGGGGGACGAAGGCCATGCCCAACATCAGGTGGGCGTCGGCCAGGCTGACCAGGACGAAGGGCGAGAAGCCGTAGAAGAGGCCGCCGAAGAACGAGGCCGGGGCCCACGACACCCACCGTTGCAACAGGACGAACATGGCCGTGGCCGACAGGGCCGGGGCCAGGGTGAGGGCCACGTTCATGGAGGCCACGGGGCCGAAGAGCCAGGTGACCGGAGCCAGCACCACGCCGATGGCCAGCACGCTGGTGTTGGCGGGCAGGTTGACGCCGCCGGGAAAGCCGGCCGCGGTGGTGAAGAACGGGCTGAGCCCGTGGGCGATGGCGTAGGCGGGCCACTCGATGAACCAGGTGAAGAGCGAACTGTCGCCGCATCCGCAGGTCGTCGTGGACGTCGGATGCGCCGTCCACACGTTCCACCACAGCAGGAGGGCCAGCACCAGATAGGCCCCGCCGGCCACCAGCAGCGCACGGACACGGTGCGATGCCGGCGGGACCCCGTCAGTGGCCGCCGGGTCGGGGCCGGCCGGACCTGGACCTCGGGATGGCAGCTCGACGGGTTGGGCGCCGGCCGGTTGCACCCCTGTGGCGGTCACGGCGCCACCCGGCCCGGTGCCGTCATCAGGGCCATCGCCCGCAGGGGCTCCGCGTCCATGGACCAGGGATTGTACGGTACGGGCGGTGGGGTGACCCGGTCCCCGCCCGCCCCCACCTTCGGGCCCGCTGAACGGGGCCCGCGCCGGATTCACGCCCTGTGGCCCGTATCCTCTGGGCCATGGCAACACAGCGTTCGGCCACGGGCAGGCTCCGAGGTCCACGGGCCGCGTCGGCGGTCGGCATCACCGCCGAGGTGACGCTCGGGGCCCTGCTGCTGGGGCTGTCGGCCCTGGCCGGTCTGGTCTTCGTCCACCGGCCGTGGCCCAATCGCCTCGATGTGTGGGGCTACCAGGTGCTTCCCCTCGACTCCGGCTCGCGCCTGGCCCACGACCTCGTGACCCTCGGTTCGCTGACCGCGCTGGTGGTGGGTGTGGTCGCAGTGTTCGTCCTCGGCGTGCTGCGCGACTGGGTCCGCGCCCTGGCCTGCGCGGCGGCGCCGCTGGTCGCTGTCCTCGTCGTGCAGGATCTGGCCAAGCCTCTCGTGGGCCGGCACATCGGTCTGACCGGCGGCTCGTCGTACCCGTCGGGCACGGTGGCCGCCGTGGCCGCCCTGGCCGTGGCCTTCACGCTGGTCATGCCCAGGTTGCTCCGACCGCTGGTGGCGCTGGCCGGGGCCGTGGTCACGGTGGGCGTGAGTGCCGCGGTCATCGTCCTGCGCTGGCACTACCCCACCGACGCGCTCGGTGGCATCGGGGTGGGCATGGGATCCGTGCTCCTGGTCGACGGGCTGGCCCACATCCCCTGGGTCGTGGCGGCACTGTTCCGCCGGGTCCGGCCCGAGCGCGGCGTGGAGATGCGCCAGCAACCCAGTCTGGTCTGACCCGGGCAGACGGAACCCGGCGGGAGGTTGGACTAGAACTGTCGGAGAGGAATCGAGTGGTGCCGGCGCCGACCGGCGCGGGCAGCGTTCAGCCAAGACAGCGTTTGCCAAGACAGAGATTTAGCCAAGACAGCGATCAGCCAAGACAGCGATCAGCCAAGATAGCGATCAGCCAAGACAGCGATCAGAAGCTGCAGGAGATGCAGACGGGCAAGCAGGTCGACCATCTGCTGCGGGAGCTCGGCGCCTACGTGTTCCTGAGCGAGCGGGGGCGGCCCCAGCCCGACGGTGAGGCCAGGGTGGCCACCATCATGGGTCAGCTCGATGCCCTGGAGGCGGCCGGTACCGCGGTGACCGTCGGCACCGATCCGTCGGCCGTCCCGGCCGAGGGGGCGGTCCCGAAGCCGCATGTCGAGCCCGAGGCGGGCGCGGCTCCTCCCCCGCCACCCCCCGACGTTCAGGCCCCGGCCGGCAGCACCATCCCGAAGTCGGGCGGTGGCCTCCCGGGCCAGTAGCGGGTCCCGAGGCCGGGCGGGTGCCTCACTCGCGCAGCATGATCAAGTACAGCCCGAGGAAGAAGAGGGCGAGCGCCACTGCCGTCCATCCGTAGAGGAGCACCGAGGCCAGGGCGTCGGCGGTGACCGCCTCGACCAGGAGGAGCACGATCGAGGCCATCAGCAGTGTCTTGCCCCAGCGCCGGGTTCGGCCCCGGGGCGTGGAGGTCAGTGCCACCCCGTCCGGCCCGATGCCAGGGACGCCTTCGACCGACGTTCCCTGCAGGAGGTCGGCGGCGATGTGCTCGAGTCCGAGGGAGGTGGCCACGGCCATGCCGAGCTCGGGGCGTTCGACGACCAGCTCCTGAATCCGGCGGACGTAGG
>JBEKOI010000351.1:0-3765 GCA_049521915.1 Acidimicrobiales bacterium
GATACGGCATCGATGCGTCTCCGAGGGACTTCGCACACCCCAAGATCGAGCGAGAGCGTCTCGAGTTCGAGTTGGTCACGCGGAATGTCGACCTCAGAGTCCAGGGTCCCGGGTCGAAGAGCGCGGGGGAGCCACCGAATCCCGACTCCTCAGTTTCGTGACATCGGTGCGTGGCCTTCGCTGAGACTCGTCACTGTGATCTCGAGGAGCAAGTCGGCCATGAGATGTTCACAGTTGAGTCCGTCTGCACTTGTGCCAGTGAGCTTGAGAGATTCACTGCTGGCTCATGTGCTCCACGAGGCGGGCGTGATCGATGAGATGGCGATCACTCAGGAAGTGGTCCCGGACGTGTTGCCGGCCTCCTCGCCCGAGCGCGGCCATTTCTTCCGGCTGCTCCAGCAGCGATCTCACAGTCCGGCCAAACAGGTCGAGGTCTCGCGGGTCGTCGAGGAGCACACCAGCATTCGGCGGGACCTGATCGATGATCCCTCCGACGGCGGACGCCACAACTGGCCGGGACTTCCACATTGCCTCCGAAACGGTCAGTCCGAAACCCTCTTGGAGGCTCTTCTGCACAACGATGCTGGCGTGGCGCTGCATGGCGTTGACCATGAGGGCGTTCGTGACGATGTCGTCCATGGGGAGCGCGACGAGGCGCACGTGCTCGCGGACTCGCCCCGGCAGCGCTTCCCAAGCTGTGAGGCACTCGGCGAGGACTTGTGACCCCTCTGGGTCGTCGACCACGCCGTCGACGGACGGACCCACGAGGGCGAGTCTGGCGTCATTGTGCCCCGAGACGTGTTCGGCGAAACCCTCCATGACGCCGAGCATGTCCTTGAGGTAATCCCAACGGGAGACCTGGACTACGGCTCGACCTCCAGGCTGGAACGGCCCCGCACCCCCCAAGACCACGTCCCCCGGCACTGCCAACTCCCCGGCAAGCAGGCCCATCCGGATGAGAAGATGCGTGACCCGATTACGGGGCATCGGACGGTTCTTGGGTGAAAGTGGGTCGATGGAGGGCTGGATGATCCAGGTGTCAGCCGATGACAGTTCTTTCGGCACGAACGCCGCACGGGAGAAGACGAAGGCTTGACATGCGTCCAGGTGCGGCAACAAGAAATCCCAGGCCTCTTGGGTTTTTGCGTTGGGCACGTCGGCGCCGATGTGGCATCGCCAGGCGACGCGTGCGCCCTGACGCACCAAGTGGCTGGCCAGACCGGCGGTCTGGGGATCGTGGAGGATGACGATGTCGCCGGGCTGGGTCCGCTGGCTTAGCGCAGCCGCATTGGCCTCAAGGGTAGAGCTGTAGTGGGAGTCCTCATCCCGACCCAGCGCTCCGGCATCTCCAGACGCTCCGTGGAGGCGGTTGTGCAGTCGCTTGGTGATTGCAAAGAACTCCGCGTCAGCGTCGATGACGACCCAGTGGGTGTCGACGTGGGCTTCGTCGGCATAGCCCACCAAGAGGTGCAACATCTCTGCCACGCCGCCGCCGACTGCCGTCGAGCTCACCTGCCACAGCCGACGACCACCGAGGGCACGGCGGGCGCCTGCGGCGGCGTCTTGGAGTCGAGCAGCACGGTCTGGGCCCAACAGTCGTCCCAAACGCTCGACTGAACGTGGGGGCACGACGATCTCTCGGGGCTCCGCCACGCAACACAGTACGTTCCGTGTCGTTCTGTGCACAAAGTGCCCGAGTCAGATGGTCACTCCTGGGCAACGATCGGGACCGGTACTCGACCGGTGATCGATGTCCACGGTCACCGGGATCGAGATCCGGGCGGCCCACTGAAGTGCTGGGTACGTCCATGGGCTCCCACCCCTTCTGGAACCTGCCCTGCTGGGGTTCTGCAGGGAGCGGGCTCGGTACGCAACGGCGCGAGTGCTTCTACTGGGCGACCGTGTTCGCCACATTTGCACTGGGGACAGCTCTCGGGGATTTCACGGCAACTGCCCTCAATTTGGGTTATCTGGCCTCCGGCATCCTTTTCAGTGTGATCATCCTCCTCCCCGCGGTGGCGTGGTGGAAGTTCGGTCTGAATGCCGTGGTCGCATTCTGGTGCGCGTATGTCGTGACGCGCCCTCTCGGTGCCTCCTATGCCGACTACATCAGCAAGCCACCCAGCCTCAGCGGGATCGGGTTCGGAGACGGGCCCACGGCTTTGGTGTTCACGGTGGCCGTGGCGATACTCGTGCTTTATCTGGCCGTCGTGCGGCCGGACATCCAGCCTTCGGGAAGCGCGCTGCACCCGCCCGACGATCACCACCACTCCGGCGCCTAACTGAAGTTCCTGCTGTTGCGCCTCCGGAAGTGTCGAGACAGTCGGCGTTCACGGTGCACACGGCTAGGGTGGTCATTGCCGGCTCGGATCAGCTCCTGCACGCTCCCGATGCGACAGTCACGTCGACGGTTGTGGCCGATGGGTCGTTGGTCACCACCAGCCGTGTGGCCCCCATCGCCGACGTCACCCTCCCGCCGGTCGCCTTGGTGCAGTAGCCATCGGGGTAGTGCCTCGACACCGGGACGAAGATCACCGTCGGCGCCGTTGCGCCGCGGTCGATGCGATAGCTGAGACGGAAGAGCCCCGTCGACGGGTCGAAAGTCATGGATGTGGGCGTGCCGGCGATCGCCTGCGCGTAGGTCTCTGAGAGGGCGTCGAGCTGGGCTGCGGTGGCAGGCCCCGCTGGCCAGAGGCCCGAATCGTGCGAACCCGTGGGGTCCTGGTAGTCGAGCCACTGCCAGTACATCCAGCCAACCAGGTCGGCGTCGGCGTCCGCCACCATCCGACCAATGTCAGCGGCGTCTGTCGTGGCCCCGAACTCCGTGAGGAACCAGCCAGGGCCATTTGGTTGCGCCGAGGAGGCATCGTTCTTGCGGTCCTGAGCGGCCGCGGCGAACACTTGCTCCTCCGGGGATGGGCACACCTGGGAGTAGTCGGGCGCCTCGGGCCCGTTCGGCACATGCAGGGGGCAGTAGTCGTGGAAGTTGTAGACGAGGCGGGGGAAATCCATTGGCCCGATTCGGTTCGGGACGGGGCCGCTGGTGGTGGTGTCGGGCTCGTAGAAGACCGCGTGGCGGTGATCGACGTGCTCAATGGCCGGAATCACCCCGGTCTCGGGGTCGTCGGACGGGCAGTCGGTGATCCGCTGGCCCGACTGGGTCTCGCCGGGATTGGCGCGGCCGGCGTAGAAGCACTGCACCTGGGCGTCGAATGCCGCGTTCTGACCCGTGTGCAAGAGGATGCTCGGTGAGAACGGCTCATTGAACGGGTCGTAGCCGATCACGGAGGGATTACCAGCGAGCCGGGACGCCACTTTGGCCCAGATCTGGTCGTAGGCACCCTGAAGGTTGCCTACAACATCATTCGTCCAGAAATGCCCCTGAGCCTGGGCCATACCGGCGTCGATCTGATTCACACCCCATGCAGCCACGTTGCGGTAGGCCACCGGAGTGATTCCATCGGTACAGACCGCCCAGTTCGGAAACCCCTCCCCGGCGAACACCTCGTTCATCGCGTCCTGGTGCATGTCGACGAGGGAGTAGATGCCGTAGTGGGCCAGCAGCGAGATCGTCTGCTCCAACTCGGACATATATGAGTTGAAGATCTCGGCGTTGAACTGATCCGGACCGGCCGCCTTCGGCGTTCCCGGGGTGCAGATGGCTGGGTCGTTCATAGGCGCGGTGCCGGGCTCGAGGCCCTTCCAGAGGATGCCCAGACGCACGACGTCGAACCCATCGGAGGCAATGGAAGCTGCCTCTGCCTT
>JBEKOI010000352.1:0-3735 GCA_049521915.1 Acidimicrobiales bacterium
ACCGGCGCCAGCGAAAACTTCTGTGCCCGCCTCACCTCAGGCGGGCTGGACTGCTGGGGGCAGGGCTCCAAAGGCCAGCTTGGTGACGGGACCTTCTACACCGCCGCCAACTTCGGCTCCGCCGCCCCAGTGGCAGTCAAAGGAGTGGGCGGAACGGGCACGCTCACCGGTGTGGCCAGCCTCGCCGGCTTCAGCGGAGGCTCCTGTGCCCGCCTCACCTCGGGCCAGGTGGACTGCTGGGGGCAGGGCTCCTCCGGCCAGCTGGGGAACGGGGGGATCGGCAGTTCGGCCGCCCCGGTGGCGGTCAAAGGGGTGGGTGGATCCGGCACCCTCACCGGCGTGGCCAGCCTGACCAGCGCCCAGTATGGCTCCTGTGCCCGTCTCACCTCCGGCCGGGTGGACTGCTGGGGGGAGAGCAACTGGGGCACGCTCGGTGACGGGTCGTTCAGCTATTCCGCGGTGCCGGTGGCGGTCAAAGGGGTGGACGGATCGGGCACGCTCACTGGCGTGGTGAGCCTCACGAGCAACGGCCCCGGCGACCTCATGTCTGCCCTCCTCACCTCTGGGGGGTTGGACTGCTGGGGGCAGGACTACAACGGGCAGCTCGGGAACGGGACGTTCCGCACCACGGGTGGTCCCGGCACGAACACCGACGGCTCCGCCGTACCGGTGGCAGTGCTCACAGAATCCAGTGCGGTGGCTTCGCCGACCTAGAGAGGAGGCTGCGTGACAGTCAAACGCGGGACATGTCAGCGGCTGCTTCAGCGAGCAGCGCTCGTGGTTCCACTAGCTCTTGTGCTCGCCGGCTGCCATACCTGGGCTGTCTATGGCGGGGGCCCTACTCACTCCAACTACGACTCGTCGGACGTGATCACCAGGAGCGACGTTTCTACGCTTGAGGAAGCAGGGACGACCGCCGCCGTCACCGGCACCGGCAGTTGGATCACCTCGTCAGCGACTGTGGGGTCGAACGACACCCTGTACGCGACGGCCAACTACGCAGATCCCAAAAACTCACGGGATACGACCGGTGAGTTGTACGCCTACCCCGCAGGCGGCGGAACGACGAAATGCCCGACCCCGACGCAGGGCCATCCGACATTGAATTGCCAACCTGTGTGGACCGCCGTTCCGTCTCCAACCAATGGGTTGACCACGTCGCCGGCGATCGACACCTCACTCTCGACGCCGGTCGTGTACGTGGGGAGTCACGACGGCGAGTTGTACGCGTACAACGCATCGAAGGGCACGCTGCTTTGGCATTCGCAGACCCTCGGGGGTTCGATCGACGCGTCGATCACCATCGCCAACGGAGACGTCTACGTTCCTGAGGATTATGGGTGGGTGTATGTCTTCCCCTCGACCACCGGCACCACTGGAAGCGACAAGAACTGCTTTACCGCGTCGAAGGCGCGGGAATGCGATCCAGATTGGGGCTACAGCACCGGGGGGAACAACTTTTCGACGCCGGCGGTCGCAAACGGGATGATGTACCAGGGCGCCGGGGATCACGTGGGCAGCAGTAAGAATGACCCGGATCAGTATGCGGTTTACGGGTTCAACGCCTCGTACGTGGCCAGCCAGTGCCCGGGAACGTATGCTCCTCATGAGTCGGGTAAGCCGTTGGCGGATATCGCAACGTGCACGCCCGCGTGGTCCGCCCCCTGGCAGTACGGGGGCGGGTGGGATGGCGGAGGTTCGTCACCGGCCGTAGCGAACGGCGCTGTCTACATCCAATCTTCCACCGACGGATTGCTCGCGTTCTCTGCCAACGGATCCACGGACTGCACCGGCGGCAAGTACGTCGGGCAGTGGGGAAAAATCTGCACGCCAGTGTGGGTCGGCGCAACCGACCGTGACTATCCCAACGGTGCCGAGGCCGGCCCCGCTCCCGCGGTGGCGAACGGGATCGTCTATACCGGCGACAGGACCGGCGAAGTGTATGCCTTCAACGCTACGACCGGAGCTCTCGAGTGGTCCTATGCCACCGGCGGAGCAATCGACTCGTCTGTAGCCGTCGCCGGAGACAGTGCCGCCGACGCCGTGGCCTTCGTCGGGTGCTCCACCGGAGTCTCAGGCCAGACGTGCACCCATAGTGTCTTCGCGTTGAACGCGGCCAGCGGAGGCTCGCCTCTTTGGACCGAGAACACGGGCGGCTCGGTCGACAACCCGCCGATCATCGCTGACGCGGGGTCCGGCAGTGGAACCGGTGCGGTCTACGTCCCGTCGGACAGCCGCACATTTTCCTATGCCCTCCCCACATCGAACTAGGAATTTCGAGGCAGGTCGAGTCAACCCCTCACCGAGACGGGGCGCTGATCTTCGTGCCGACCCCCGGCCCCGGGTCGCAGCTCTCAGCGGCCGGGCAAGGAATGGCGAGCGGCGCTATCCCGTGGCGTCAGCGCGGCGACGCTGCGGGTGGGTGTGTTGCGTACCAACAATTCCTCACGTTGGGCGGGTCAGCTCGTCTTGACTTGACCTCCGTGCCGACAGTCACCAATGTGTTGCCGTGCCCATTCATCCTCTCCCGACGGCCGGCTGACCGACCCATGGGCGTCCTCGATGGAGTCAAGGTCATCGAGGCTGGATTGCTGGTGCAGGGCCCCCAAGCGTCTCTGACCATGCTCGAGTGGGGCGCCGACGTCATCAAGGTCGAACTTCCTGGGTTCGGTGATCAGAGCCGGTGGTTGCCGATCAGCCGGGAAGACCGGCGCTCGGCTTTCTTCACCGCCTATAACCGGGGCAAGCGAAGCGTGACGATCGACCTGCGTGTAGCTGCCGGTCGCGAGGTCTTCCTCCGATTGATCGAGGGGGCCGACGTCGTGATCACGAACTTCAAACCCGGGACCATGGAGGACTGGGGTCTGGGCTACGCCGACGCGGCGGCGCGCAACGAGCGGATCGTCTACGCCATGGGGTCATCGTTCGGTCCCGAAGGTCCCGACGCCGGCCGCGAGGGAGCCGACCTCAGCGCGCAGGCCGCCGGTGGTCTGATCAGCACGACCGGTGGTCGGGGGGCCGACCCGAGTTCGATCGGGGCGACGGTGGCCGACCACATCGCCAGCCAGAATCTCGTCGCCGGGGTACTCGGCGCTCTGTACCGGCGAGAGCAGACGGGGCGGGGTCAGCTCATCGAAACCTCGTTGCTCGGCGGCCAGATCTGGGCCCAGGCCGGCGAGTTCACGCGCTACCTCATGTCCGGGTCGGTCTCGGGGCCGAGCGGCCGAGGCCATCCGATGATCCCGGGCATCTACGGGGTCTTCCCGACCTCTGACGGCTGGATCGCCATTGTGGGCGTCGCCGGGCCGGCCCGCGATCTCTTCTACCGAACCATCGGTCGGCCCGATCTGATCGCGAAGTTCGATCAGCTCCTGTACTTCGAGGATGACCGGGCTGCGTTGTGGCCCATCCTCGACGAGATATTCGCGCAGAAGCCGACCGCCGAATGGTGCCGCTTGCTGGAGGACGCCGGTCTGCGTTTTGCCCCGGTGCGCGATCACGCCGAGGTGGCGGCTGATCCCGGCGTCCGGGCCAACGGCTACATCACCCGGGTCACCGGATCGGACGAGGGTACGACTCAGAGGGAAATCGTCCGTGCCCCAGTTCGCTTCGCCGGCCAGGTGCCGCCGGCCGTCGTCGATGTCCCCGAGCTCGGTCAGCACACCGAACAGGTTCTTCTGGAGAACGGATACTCCTGGGACGAGATCGGGGCCCTGTCGGCGGACGGTGCCATCT